>JABDJO010000116.1 GCA_013002465.1 Silicimonas sp.
GGTCTGCATATCATTCACCACCTCCAAAGCGTTCGAAACTTGCGCAACATCCATGCCAAAGTTCGCGACGCCAATCTCGGGCGCGAAGTCTTCACAGCAGAAGAAAAATGTGCCGGAATTTGGATCATGATCTGAGGATCATCGCCGCCTTCAACTCTCCCAACCATCCTGCTTGCATCGCTGACGAGTGCGGCCATCTCTGCTTCGTCAGGTGATCTGGCGGGCGTGTCGCGATGTACCGTCGCGTCCGCAACGGCGCACTACGAGAGTTCCGGCGGTTTGGTTGTGCTGTTCTGCACTCAAAAGCGGCCGTCCGCCGCCACGCATCCCCAAGGTCGGAATGGACTCAAAACCAACCTTCAGTTCACCACCACCTCTGACTTCACCGAGTTCGCGATGAAGCAGGCCTCGTGGGCCGCGTGATGGGCAGTGTCGAGGGCCTGGGCGTTCGGGGCTTCGCCCGCCCATGTGATTTCCGGATAAAGGTCGACCCGGCTGATCCACCACTTATCGCCGTCCTTGGTCATCTTGCCCACGGCGGTGTCCGTGTAAGCGCTTACATTGAAACCCTTGCGGCGGATGATATCGAGGAATGTCAGCATGTGGCAGGACGAGACCGCAGCGACAAAAGCCTCTTCGGGGTCGACCGCGGAAGCATCGGAATAGGGCAATGGCACAGACAGCGGAGAGGCCGAGGCGCGCAGGGTGACACCGCCGTCAAAGCTCCAGTCATGCGCGCGCGAATAGCGGCCCTTGGCGAATTCGCCGTCAGCGGTCCAGCTTATGGTGGCGGTATACTCGTGCATGGTCAGTCCTTTCCGATCCCCAGGTCTTTGCCTTCGACAGCGGCGGCCTGAAGCCCCTTTGGATGTTTGGGCAGGTCATCGCCGTTTGACAACCAGGGCACATGTTCAGACCAGAAGACGTGGCCCTTCGGCAAATAGAGTGACAGGTCGTCAAGGCTGGGCGCGTAGAAATGCGTCTCGGTCGGGAAGACGTGGGATTCAAAACTGAGCGGAGTGCCGCATGTCGAACAGAACGACCGGGTAACTCCGGGTGAGCTTTCGAACTCTTGTCGTGGTCCGCTCCAGGTAACGCCAGAACGCTCCATTCCGAACCAACTGACGTAATCGGCACCCGACGCCCGCTGACAATCCCGGCAATGGCAATAGGCGGTCCAAAGCATCTTGCCCTTGGCCTTGTACCGGCACGCGCCGCACATGCAGCCTCCTGTGATCATCGTGTCCTCCCGCTTTGCAAGAATTCTAGCGCGATTGTTGCGCGGCGCGCCATGTCTGATATGAGCCAATCCCTAAGCTCAAAGGGATGACGCATGGATCATTTTCTTTATCGCGGCGGCGTGCTGCATGCCGAGGACGTCCCCATCCCCGAAATCGCGGATGAGGTCGGCACCCCGTTCTATGTCTATTCCTCGGCGACACTGACCCGGCACTATCGGCTGTTCGACGAGGCCCTGGACGGCATGGAGCATCTGGTGTGTTACGCCATGAAAGCCAATTCCAATCAGGCGGTGCTGCGATTGATGGCCTCGCTTGGGGCTGGCGTCGACGTGGTGTCGGGCGGCGAATATCGCCGCGCCATCGCCGCTGGTTTTCCGGGCGACCGGATCGTCTTTTCGGGTGTCGGCAAAACGGCCGGGGAAATGGCCCTGGCCCTGCAAGGTGGCATCCGGCAGTTCAATCTGGAAAGCGAACCCGAAATGCACCGCCTGTCGGAGGTTGCGACCGGGCTTGGCAAAACGGTGCCCGTGACGGTGCGGGTCAATCCGGACGTGGATGCCAGGACCCACGAAAAGATTGCCACGGGAAATTCCGAGAACAAGTTCGGCATTCCCATTTCGCGTGCCAAAGAGGTCTATGCCGAGGCGGCGTCGCTTCCGGGGCTCGACGTGATCGGCATCGACGTTCATATCGGCTCGCAACTCACAGACCTTCAGCCGTTCGAACTGGCCTATACCAAAGTTGCCGAACTGACCCACATTCTGCGCGCCGAAGGGCATGACATACGCAGGCTCGATTTGGGTGGCGGCCTGGGCATTCCCTATGAGCGGTCGAACGATGCTCCGCCCCTGCCGATCGAGTATGGCGAGGTGATCAAGCGCACGGTGGGTGATCTGGGGTGCGAGATCGAGATCGAGCCGGGGCGTCTTATCGCCGGAAACGCCGGGTTGCTGGTTGCGGGCGTGGAATACGTGAAATCGGGCGAAGATCGTGATTTTCTAATTCTGGACGCCGCGATGAACGATCTGATCCGGCCCGCCATGTACAGCGCCCACCACGACATTGTGCCGGTTCTGGAACCCCCTGCGGGCGTCGATTTGCGGCCCTTCGACGTGGTCGGTCCGGTTTGCGAAAGCGGCGATACGTTCACCCGCCAACGGCCCTTGCCGCCTTTGAACGAAGGCGATCTGGTGGCGTTCCGCTCGGCGGGCGCTTATGGCGCGGTTATGGCGTCCGAGTACAATTCCCGCCCGCTGATCCCCGAAATTCTGGTGCATGAGCATCAATTTGCCGTCATTCGCGCACGTCCGACCTTTGACGCCATGATAAACCGCGATACCATCCCGGAATGGCTTGAGGGGTAGGTTTGTCCTACTCCGGCCCTAAATAGAGGCCTATGACCAAAAAGGGCGATCTTCCCAAGGTGGCGAAACAGCGGCTGAAAACGCCGGTGTTGCTGACGTATTGCGGCATGTTCTCGGAACGTGTGGTGCGCGCCTTCTGGCCGTTCTGGACCGTTCTTCTGTTCGCCCTGGCGGCGATTCTTCTGGGTCTGCACGAAGTTCTGCCGCTGGAAGCGGTCTGGGCGCTTGGCGTATCGGTGATCCTTGGTGGCCTCGTGGCCCTGGGTTTCGCGCTGAAGCGGTTTCATCTGCCGACCCGGGGCGAAGCATTGGCGCGGCTCGATGAGACTTTGCCCGGGCGTCCGATTTCGGCGCTGGTCGATGAACAGGCCATCGGTGCCGGCGATGCGGCGTCCGAGGCCGTCTGGAAGACCCATGTGGCGCGGATGGCCGAACGTCTGAAGGGCGCGAAAGCCGTCGAACCCGATCTGCGGCTGTCGCGCCGTGATCCGATTGGTCTGCGGTATATGGCGTTGTTGGCGTTTACCGTGGCAGTTCTGTTCGGATCGTTGTTGAAGGTTGCCACGGTTGCCGAGATTGCAACGGGTCGTGGTGACACGCTGGCAGAAGGTCCGGCCTGGGAAGGGTGGATCGAACCGCCGCTTTATACCGGGCGGCCAAGCCTGTACCTGAACGATATCACCCAGGCCGCCTTCGCAGTGCCCGAGGGCAGCCGGGTCACCATCCGCTTTTATGGCGGTGTGGGTGAACTTGCGCTGCACGAAACCGTTTCGGGGCGCACCGAAGACCTGCCACCGGCGACGGACCCGGCGCAAAGCTTCGACATCACCGAGGACGGCGAGATTCGCATCGAAGGCCCCGGCGGGCGCAGCTGGTCCATCGACGCCGAAGAAGACTCGCCGCCTGAGATCGAATTCGACGGGCCGATTGCGCAAGGCCAGGGCGGGCGGATGGAAGCTCCGTTCATGGCCCGCGACGATCACGGCGTTGTCGGCGGGCGTATCGAACTGACGCTGGATCTGGGCGAGGTTGACCGCCGTCATGGCCTGAACCGCGCGCCCGAGCCTCGCGACACGATCGTGCTGGACCTGCCGCTGACCATTTCAGGGGACCGGACCGAGTTTACGGAAACCGTGATCGACGACTTTTCGAAACATCCATGGGCGAATTTGCCGGTTTCGGCCGAACTGTTCGCACTGGACGATGCCGGGCAAGAGGGATTGTCGGCGCCCCAGTTCGCCACCCTGCCCGGGCGACGCTTTTTCGATCCCCTGGCCAAGGCGATCATCGAACAGCGCCGCGATCTGTTGTGGAACCGTGAAAACGCACCCCGTGTGGCGCAGGTTCTGCGCGCCGTGTCGCATCAGCCCGAGGGGCTGTTCCGCTCGGAAGTCACGTACATGAAACTGCGCTTTACCGTGCGGCGGATCGAAACCCGGGCCTCGCTTGAGCGCCTCAGCGACGAAAGCATCGAAGAGTTTTCCGAAGCCCTTTGGGCGTTGGCCCTGCAAATCGAGGAAGGCGACCTTTCGGATGCCGCCGAACGCTTGCGCCGGGCGCAGGATCGCCTGTCGGAAGCCATCGAAAACGGCGCGACCGACGAGGAAATCGCCCAGTTGATGCAGGAACTGCGCGAGGCGATGCAGGACTACATGCGTCAGTTGGCCGAACAGCAGGGCGATCAGCAAAACCAGGACATGGCTCAGGGCGAAATGCAGGAAATGTCCCAGCAGGATCTGCAGGACATGCTGGACCGTTTGCAGGAGTTGATGGAACAGGGACGGATGGCCGAAGCCGAGCAGTTGCTGAACCAGTTGCGCCAGATGATGGAGAATATGCAGGTGACCCAAGGCCAGCCCGGGCAGCAGTCACCCGGCCAGCAGGCGCTTGAGGGGTTGGGCGAAACTCTGCGCAACCAGCAGGGTCTTTCAGATGAAGCATTCCGCGACCTGCAGGAACAGTTTGGCGACGGCCAGGCCGGCCAGTCTCAGCAGAACCGCGGTCGCGATGGCAGCCAGGGCCAGGGCCAGCGTCATGGTCAGGGTGAGGGCCAGCAGGGCCAGAACCCCGGTCAGGAAGGCGACCAGCAAGGCGGCTCGGGCCAAGGCTCTCTGGCCGACCGTCAACAGGCACTGCGCCAGGAACTGGATCGCCAGATGCAGAACCTGCCCGGCGCCGGCACGCCCGAAGGCGACTCGGCGCGCGACAACCTTGGCCGCGCCGGCGATGCCATGGACCGGGCCGAGGAAAACCTGCGCGAAGAGGATTTCGCCGGAGCGCTTGATAATCAGGCGGACGCCATCGAGGCCCTGCGCGAAGGCATGCGCGATCTGGCCGAACAATTGGCGCAGCAGCAACAGCAAAGCGGCCAGCAGGGCGATGCCCTTGGGCGCAACAACCCGAACGGCACCCGTGATCCCCTGGGGCGGGATGTCGGTGAAAACGGGCGCGTCGGAACCGATGAACAACTCTTGCAGGGCGAAGACGTCTATCGTCGGGCGCGCGAACTGCTGGATGAAATCCGCCGCCGCTCGGGCGAGCAAAGCCGCCCGACCGAGGAACTGGATTACCTGAAACGCCTGCTTGAGCGGTTCTAGGTCGCTTCGGCCCTGATGTCGTCTGCGGTGGCCAGGGTGTCGGTGTCACGAATGGCCAGGTAATCGGCAAATTCGGTTCCTGCGAGCTTTGCGACAATGCTTTCCCTGGCGATTTCGTAATCCACGACCAGAAACCCGAATTCCGCCGTGCCCATTCCGCTGGACGAATCGATCCAGAATCCCTGGCCGGTCAAAGCAAAGTGTTCGTCCAGGATGTCGGTCACGGCGTTGCGCTTGGCAAGTTCGTCGCCAGATGCGAACCCATCCTTCACCTCGTACACGATCTGAACGAACTGCCAGGCCTCTTCGTCGAGTTCGCCAAATCCATCTGTTCGAAGCGCATCAATCTCGGCCTCGATCCCGGGCCAATCTTCGATGTCCACATCGCGCCGCGCGGCCATCTCGCCCAGTTTGCCGCGATCCACATAAATCCGGTCGTCGATCTCGTAGAACCAGGCGAACTCGGTGCCCTCAGGTCCACGCCGATAAAGCCGCAGGGTATCGTCAAGGTGTTGGCTGGGGGGATGTTTCTTGGCGAACAGGCCAATAACCAACCCCAGAACCTTGAAAACTCCAATGATCAGGAAAAGAACGGCCAAGTTGAAAATGCGTCGCATGGTGTGACCTCCTAAAGGCGTCCGAGGTCTGACTTTCATCACAAGTTGGCGAAAGTTTGGCACGTGATTGCAGCCTGTCTAAGGTTTTGTCACCCGGGCGCGAATTCCCGCGCGTATGCACGACGTAAGCTGGCGCTGCGTTTGCCGAAGATTGATCCAGGCACCGCGGCCCCGGAAAGTTCCCAGATGCTAAGCCGGGAATCCAGTTCGTGATCGCAAAGGTGAGCCATCCCAAGGTCCTTGCAGACCTGTACGCCGCCCGCCGTGCAGGCGACCGTTCCGATGCCATAGAGGTACACATCGCGGCTGGCCAATCGCTCAAGAAAGGCCACGAACGACGACAGCATCGGCGAGGCTGCGCCTTCATGACCCGGCAGAACCACCAAGGCGGGGCAGTACCCGTAATAGGTGCCGGGAAGGATGGGTTGATGGATCCGGTCGGCCGAAAGATTTGCTTCCACAAAGGTGCCATTCCTCAGCCGCTTCACGTCTTCGGGCAGAATGAACGGCAGCGTCCACTTGGCAACCATTTGGCCGTCTTTCATGATCGCCGCCCAGTGATCCCGATAGCGTTCATAGATCGGCAGAAACACGTCCTGATTTACCGCAAACTCCTCGCGAAGGGCATCGAACGCGGTTTCGGCAAGGACAATCGAGGCTTTTCCGGCCTCGTGCCATGATCCATCAAAAAGCGCGCCGACAAGATCATCGTCAAGCACCCGATAGGTGTTTGCGTCGCGCCGTCTGGTCCTGTGCTCCCAATCCTCGCGGCAGGCCAGGATCTGGTCCCGGCTCCACCCAAGCTTTTCGCCCAGACGATGTTCAAGATCGCCGCGAATAAAAGACTGCGCACGTTCGTATTTGCTGATCGCATCGACGCTTACTTCAAGCCGCGCTGCCAACTCTTCCTGCGTCATCCGACCATGGGTGCCGTTCTTGGCACGCCAATCTCGCAAGCTTTTGGCAAAAAGAGAGGAATCGCTGATCATGCCATATCCGAACGGGTGTCGATTGTGATGTAGCTTGCACTGCTCGCCTTTGAATTGCCAAGGGACTTACGGGTGACTTACGGGTGTTACCCATTCTATCGGTGGGCAGATCGGGTTGCGGCAGTCAGTTTTGCAGCATCATCCCACAGACGGATTTCAGGACATGCACCATTTCGTAATTGCCATTCTGGATCGCGTGGATCGGGCGTTTCCGGAATATTCACCCACCAAGGCAGACCGTCAATGCAAAGCTCGTGTTGTCAGAGCGGGGGAAAAACCAGGACGCACAGCAGGCAGACCAACAAGGACTGCCAAGCGTGACCTCAGCGCATCTCGAACCGTTCGTTCAACGTGATACGGCTGGCCTAGTTGCCGCCAAGCACGCCGTCGATCCAGTCCCGCACACCGTTGGCCTTGTCCACATAGGTCAATATCGCCGTCTCGCTTGCCGGAAAGGCGCGCGCGATGGCCGGAGCCTGGGCATAGGACAGGATCAGACCTGCGGTCAGAAGCAGCATGAGGATGAAGCCGGTGCGAAATCCGCTGCGGTGGCTGGCAACGGCGCCCGTGCCTTCGTCAGCCCGCTTTCGGGTCGATTTCAGCGTCGAGTTGATTTCGTCGATGTCGGGCAGAAGATCGCGGCGCGGTGCCTGATAGTCTGCGTCGGACACAACTTCGGCCTGGCTGGAAGGCCGGGAACCGATGTCGGTGGTTTCGGCTTCGTCGGCTTCTGGTTTTTCGTCGTCCAGATGCGCCATACGGGCCCGAAGCGCCCGTGTCGGCGTCTTGCGGTCCCGGATTTCGTCCAGCCCAAGGTCGGTCTGGGTTTCAATCGGTTCGGTGGACGGCGGTGCGCGGCGCTGCGACAACTCGCGCTCGGCCTCTTCGCGCAAAATACCAAGCGCTGCCGCATCGGCAGGACGGCGCTGAACATGTTCTTCGTCGTGGGCCTCGTCGGCATAGAACTCATCTGCGTCTGCGTCTGCGTCTGCGTCTTCGTCGGCGTCGTCAGAAGCCGCGGCCATGGCCTTGGCGGCCTGACTGGGCGCATCGTCATCGTCATCTTCGGTGTCGGTATATTCCGGGGTGTCAGCATCTTCCGGGGCGTCGTCGCTTTCCGCCGCCTCGGAAAGGTCGTCTTCCGCAGCCTCAAGCGTATCGGCGGCCATTTCGTCAAGCTCCGGCGGTGCGCCCTCGAAATCGGCCGCAGGAGGTGGCAATTCAAACCACGTGTGCCCGCAATTCGAACATTGTACGTCGCGCCCTTCGTCAGGGATCAGCGTAACGTCGATTTCGTACTGAGCACTGCAATTCGGACAAATCAGCCGCATATCAACAAGTTCCTCGCCTCGACAACTGTGCCTTTTCGGCTTCTCTTCACCTGCCTGAGGATGGTTTAGCACTTCATATCTCTGCGCGAAAGCCCGGCGAGCGTTGAACCTTTCACAGGAAACAGGCAAAAACGAATTCAACAGGCAAGGATGGCGGCGTGATCGAGCTGGACAAAGTCGCAATGGGCTATGGCGACAGGGGACTTTTCAGCGATTTGTCGCTTAGTCTTCCCGCCGGCAGCTTCCATTTTCTGACCGGACCTTCGGGGGCCGGAAAAACCACACTGTTGCGCCTTTGCTCGATGGAACTTGCGCCTTCTGGTGGTCGGATTACCCTTTTGGGCGACGACGTGTCGCGGCTGTCACGGGACCAGGTTGCGCTTATGCGTCAGAGGATTGGTGTCGTGCATCAGGATTGCCGCTTTATCGACCATCTGAGCCTTGCCGAAAACGTGCTTTTGCCGGTCACCGTGTCGGGGCCGCTGGACCCCGAGGATCATAAGCAGCGCGATCAGCTTCTGTCCTGGGTCGGGTTGGCGGACCGGGCTGAAAACCGCCCGCCCGAATTGTCGGGGGGCGAACGTCAGCGCGCGGCTTTGGCCCGCGCGATTATCCTGTCGCCCGACGTGATCCTGGCCGACGAACCCACCGGCAATGTGGATTGGGACATGTCGCTCAGGCTTCTGGATTTGCTGATCGAGTTGAACAAACAAGGCAAGACGGTGCTTTGCGCCACCCATGATCTGAACCTCATTAGGCAGGCCAAATCCAGGGTGACCGCCCGTGTGTTGCGGCTGCGCAACGGCACGATTGATCAGGCGGGGGCCGAACTATGAAACTGCCCGCTTTTCTTGCCGGCGATGCCATGTCGAACAGGGTGGTGCCCGCCACCGGGTTTACCGCCGCTCTGACCGTTATAAGTGCGGCCGCCATGGCGTTTCTGGCGGTCTTCACGATAGCCCTTGCGCAGGCCTCCAGCGCGCTTGCAGCCCGTTGGGAGGCCGAGTTGGCCGGAACCGCGACGGTGCGCATCACCGCACCCGAGGAAGCTGTCGAGGCCCAGACCCAGGCGGTTCTTGTGGCGTTGTCGCAGACCCCGGGAATTGGCAGCGCCCGGCGTCTGGATACCGATGAACAGACCCGCCTTTTGGCCCCCTGGTTTGGCAGCGACCTGCCGCTTGAGACATTGCGCTTGCCGGTCCTGATCGAAGTTTCCGAGGCTGGCGAGGGACCTGACATAAACGGCCTGAAGCAACGGCTGGCCGCCGAGGCGCCGGGCGCGGTCTATGATACTCACGGACGCTGGCGCGCACCCTTGATCGAGGCGGCCAGCCGATTGCGTCAACTGGGCATTTTGTCCTTGGTTCTGATCGCTTCGGTCACCGGTGCCATCATCGCCCTTGCCGCTTCTGCGGCACTGGCGGCCAACGCCCAGATTGTCGATGTCTTGCGGCTGGTCGGGGCACGGGACGGCTGGATCACCCGCGCCTTCGTGCGCCGCTTCACGCTGCGCGCGTTTTTCGGGGCACTGGCCGGCACTGTTGTGGCCATGGTCTTTGTGGCTTTGATCCCGGGCGGGGTAGAAGCCGGTGTGCTGAGCGGGTTGGGCTTTCGCGGGGCCGAGTGGCTGTGGCCATTGGTGGTGCCGGTGGCCGCGGGGATCATCGCCTGGGGCGCAACCTATCTCGCCGCCATCCGACGCTTGCGGCAGTCGGCATGAGCGTGGCGTTTCAATACGCCAGATCGCTGGTGTTCAACCTTTCGATCTATGTGGTCATGGCGGTCTATGCGGTCGTGTTCTTTCCTTTGGCATTGTTCAGCCGGGCCTGGGCGTTTCGGGCCTGCCATGCCTGGTGCGTCTATGTGATCTGGGCCGCGCGCTGGATGCTGGGGCTGAAGGCCGAGGTCCGGGGAACCCCGCCCACGGGCGAGGTTGTCGTGGCCGCCAAGCATCAGTCGTTCTTTGACATCATCATCATTTTCAATGCCTTGCCGCGTGCCAAATTCATCATGAAGCGCGAGCTGATGTATGCGCCCGTTCTTGGCCAGTATGCACTTCGGATCGGATGTGTTCCGGTCAATCGCGGCAAGCGTGGTGCGGCTATCGAACAAATGAAACGTGACGTGCAGAAGGGCGATGCAGCACCCGGGCAGTTGGTTATCTATCCCCAGGGAACCCGTGTCGCCCCCGGCGTCAAACGGCCCTACAAGGTGGGCACCGGTGTGCTTTACGACCAGTTGCAACAGCCCTGTATACCGGTGGCTGCCAATGTCGGCTATTTCTGGCCTAAGCGCGGCGTTCTTCGGCGTCCCGGTACGGCCGTGATCGAGTTTCTGGATCCGATCCCGCCAGGGCTTGATGTCAAGGAATTCAACGCCCGGCTTGAAGAGGTCGTCGAGGCGCAATCGGATGCTCTTCTGGCCGAGGCGAAGGAGAATTTCCCATGAGCACAATCACCGACCTGAACGAACTTGCGGCGCTTTACGGCACACCGAAACCGCCCTCGCTGCGCAAGGTGGTCGACCGCATGGTGCCGGTCTATCGGCGCTGGATCATGGCGTCACGGTTTTGCGTATTGACGACCGTGGGGCCCGATGGCACCGATGGCTCGCCGCGCGGCGATGACGGCCCGGTCGTGATCGAGATCGACGAACACACCCTCGCCATGCCCGACTGGCGGGGCAACAACAGGCTGGATTCGCTGAGGAACATTGTTCAAGACGGGCGCGTGTCGTTGATGTTCATGGTGCCGGGATCCGATCTCGTGGTGCGGGTGAACGGACGCGCGCGGCTGACCATCGACCCCGACCACATCAACCGCTTTGACCTCTATGGCAAACGCCCGACATCGGTCATTCTGATCGACATCGCCGAGATCTATGTTCAATGCGCCCGCGCCTTGGCGCGCTCCGATCTTTGGACTTCGGGCGACCAAAGCGATGACCTTCCGACATTGGGCGACATTCTGAAAGAGGTGACTTCGGGCGAGATCGGGGGCGCCGAATTCGACACCGAAGAGGCCCGAAAAGTAAGAGAGTCGCTGTCGTGATCGAAGGACCGAACGCTGACAGTGCCGAATACTGGTCGTCACCCTCGGGCCTGTCCTGGATCGAAAATGAAGCGATCATGGACCAACTTCTGGCGTCGGTGACCGACAAGGTGATCGAACGCATGGATCCGCCCAAAGGCGCCCGCGTTCTGGACATCGGCTGCGGCACCGGGGCCCATGCCATTGCGGTTGCCAACCGTGTCGCGCCAACTGGTTCTGTCCTTGCGCTCGACATCTCGAAACCGCTTTTGCGGCGGGCGAATGAACGCGCCGAAGCCGAAGGCGCGCCGGTCGAGGTTCTGCACGCCGATGCCCAGATCGCGGAATTCAGGGAACCCTTCGATCTTGCGACCTCGCGCTTTGGGGTAATGTTCTTTGCCGACCCGGCCGCAGCTTTTGCCAATATCGCCCGCGCATTGCGCCCGGGTGGGCGGATGGTGTTCGCAGCCTGGGGGCCGATGTCGGTGAACCCGTGGTGGCGCCTTCCCCTGGCAGTCGCCTCGGCACGCCTGGGATCGCCGCCCCCGACACCAAAAAACGCACCCGGCCCACTTGGGCTTTCGGATATGGCATATGTCAAAGACCAGTTGCGGCGTGCGGGCCTGACCCAGGCTGACGTGACAGAGGCAACGGTGACCCTGAAGCATCCTGGCGGTTCCGCTGCAATCGCAGAGCTCAGCGTTCGCGTTGGACCGGCTGCCCGTGTAATCGGCCTGTTCGACGGAACCGAGGCTGACCGCAGCGCCATCGGGGCGGACCTGATCGAAGCATACAGCGCCTATGAGGACAACGGCGATTTCGCCATGCCCGCCACCTTGAACATCATCGACGCAACGGTGCCCTGACCTTGCAGCGATGACCACGGGCAGCCTATATAGGCGAAAATGAAAGGGCAGGCATGAACTATCTTGAGTTCGAAAAACCACTGGCCGAAGTCGAAGGCAAAGCCGAAGAGCTGCGCGCCATGGCGCGGTCCAACGCCGAGATGGACATCGAAAAAGAGGCCGCGGCGCTGGACAGGAAGGCCCAGACGATGCTGGCCGACCTGTACAAGGATTTGTCCCCCTGGCGAAAGTGCCAGGTGGCGCGGCATCCCGACCGCCCCCATTGCAGCGACTACATCGAAACCCTGTTCACCGACTACACTCCGCTGGCGGGCGATCGGAACTTTGCCGATGATCAGGCCGTCATGGGGGGGCTGGCGCGCCTGAACGACCGTCCCCTGATGGTGATTGGCCACGAAAAAGGCAAGGACACGCAAAGCCGGATCGAAAAGAACTTTGGCATGGCGCGCCCCGAAGGATACCGGAAGGCAATCCGGTTGATGGACCTGGCCGACCGGTTCAATCTTCCCGTGGTCACGCTGATCGACACGCCCGGTGCCTATCCCGGCAAAGGGGCCGAAGAACGCGGGCAGTCCGAAGCGATTGCGCGGTCGACCGAGAAATGCCTCAAGATCGGCGTGCCGCTGGTCTCGGTGGTGATTGGCGAAGGTGGTTCGGGCGGGGCGGTTGCCTTTGCGACCGCCAATCGCGTGGCGATGCTGGAACACTCGATCTATTCGGTGATCTCGCCGGAAGGCTGTGCCTCGATCCTATGGAAAGACGCCGAAAAGATGCGCGAGGCCGCCGAGGCGCTGCGTCTGACGGCGCAGGATTTGCACAAGCTTGACGTGATCGACCGGATCATTGCCGAACCCATGGGCGGCGCGCAGCGGGATCCCGATTCGACGATCCAATCGGTCGGAGTGTGCATCGACGATATCCTGACGCAGCTGTCTTCCCTGTCGCGCGACGAGCTTGTGCAGGATCGCCGGACCAAGTTCCTGAACATGGGCCAGAGCGGGTTGGCGGCCTAAAGAGCGCCCAGTTCGCCTTAGTCCTTGGCCGGTGTGTCGCTGGCCCGGATTTGCCGCATCTGCTCGCTCAGGTCTTCCTGCCAGATCCCGCGGACTTCGCGCACCCTTGCCACATAGGCTTCGTTATCGGCTGGCGGTATTTCGGGGTCATAGGCATCCGCCACTTCAATCATGGCCCGCCGGTCCATTTCATTGAAGGCATCGACCAACTGGTCGGCGTGTCCGCGGTGAATACCCATGGCCTCGAAGGCAGAACGCCCAATCCGAAGCGCCGAGTCGTAGGTTTCGCGGATGATGTCGCGGCACCCGACCGCCCAAAGTTCGTAAACGTGGTGCCGATTGCGCGCACTCGCGACCACATGCAGGTTCGGATAGGTCTGAAGCGCATAACGCGCCAGTTCCGTCACCTTGTCCGCATCGTCAATCGCGATGACCAGCACCTTGGCCCGGTCGATCCCCGCCGCCATCAACAGGTCGGGCCGCGTCGCGTCGCCGTAATAGACCCGTGCGCCGAACTTGCGCAGCGTGTCAATCTGGTTGGAATCATAGTCGATAACCGTCGTTTTGTATCCCGCCGCCAAAAGCATCCGGTCGACGACCGTGCCGATCCGCCCGTAACCGGCGATGATAACTTCGCCCGGTTCCTCGATCGTGTCCTCTTCACGCAATTCGTCGCTGACGAATTTGGGAAGGATCACCTGATCATAAAGGATGAACAGCACCGGCGTCAGTAGCATCGACAGGGCGATCACCAGCAAAAGCTGGTCGGCAATCGCCGAAGGCAGGACCGCGTTGGCCACAGTGAAAGACAACAGGACAAAGCCGAATTCACCGGCCTGTGCCAGGCTCAGTGTCAAAAGCCAGCGGTTTGATCGCCTTAGCCCGAACACCGTGGCAAGCACGAACAGAACCACCGCCTTGATCAGGATCAGCCCAAAGGTCAGCCCAAGCGTCAGAAAAAGAGACTCCCACAGCAGCGCAAAGTTGATCCCCGCGCCGACGGTCATGAAAAAGACGCCCAGAAACAATCCCCGGAACGGGTCGATGTCACTTTCCAACTCGTGCCGGTATTCGCTGTTGGCCAGAACAACGCCTGCAATGAATGTCCCCAATGCCGGCGACAACCCGACCAGAGACATCAACAATGCAATGCCCACCACCATGGAAAGCGTGGTTGCCACGAACAGTTCCCGCAAACCGGCCATGGCGATAAAGCGAAACGCAGGGCGTGTCAGGAAGTTACCGGCAAGGATGACGAAACCGATGGCGCCCATGGTCACAAGGGTGGTCTGCCAGCCATTCAGCCCGTCGACCAGGCTCATGCCCTTGCCGTGTCCATCGTTTGCCTCGTGAGAGTCTTCCGCTGTTTCGCCCGCACTGTGGCTTTCGACCTGTGCCGATACTTCAGAGCCTTCCGCACCAACCGTGGCACCGACCTCCATCATTTCAGGTATCGCAAGCAACGGGATCAGGGCCAAAATGGGGATCACCGCGATATCCTGGGTCAACAGAACCGAAAATCCCGCCTCGCCGCCCGGGCTTTTCATCAATCCCTTTTCGTTCAGGGTCTGCAACACGATGGCCGTTGACGACAGGGCAAGCACCAATCCGATCGCCAGCGACACGGCCCAGCCCTGGCCGAAAAACATCGCCGCCGCCATCACTGCACCGGTCGTCAAGGCGATCTGTCCGCCGCCAAGTCCCAGCAATTGGTGGCGCATGTTCCAAAGCTGCCTCGGCTCAAGTTCAAGCCCGACAAGGAACAGCATCATCACCACGCCAAACTCGGCGAAATGCTGGATCGACACCACATCGACCCCCAAAAGTGCCAGCACCGGGCTGATGGCGATTCCGGCGATCAGATAGCCAAGCACCGACCCAAGCCCCAGCCGGGTCGCAATCGGGACCGACACGACCCCGGCAATCAGGAAGATGAACGCGAGAAGTAGAAAATCTGTCATGGGACCCAGAATGCACTTCAATGGGCCGGCTTGAAAGGGAAGTTGTATTGTGCCGCTTGATTTCACCATGAAGATCACCGAAACCGGTGCGCTTTTTCCGCTTTCGCTGAATGCCGGTTTTGTTATCGTCGCGCGACATCGGCGCTGCCCGTCGATAGCGGACTGAAGGAATAAGGATGACCGAAGTTTCGATGACGGTGAACGGTTCGGCGGTCTCGGCCAAGATCGAGGACCGAACGCTTCTGGTCGATTTCCTGCGCGACCATCTGAAACTGACGGGCACCCATGTTGGGTGCGATACCAGCCAGTGCGGGGCCTGCTTGGTGCATGTGAACGGTCAGGCAATGAAGTCCTGCACCATGCTGGCCCTGTCCGCCGGGGGCACGAGAGTCACCACAATCGAAGGCGTGGCGGGCGACGATCTCCATCCCATGCAAAAGGCCTTCAACGACAACCACGGGCTGCAATGCGGGTTTTGTACGCCCGGCATGGTGATGAGCGGTATCGACATGGTGACCCGGTACAAAGCCGAGGGCAAAACCCTGGACGAAGCCGCTATCCGCCATGAACTTGAAGGCAATATCTGCCGCTGCACGGGGTATCACAACATCGTCAAATCCATTCAGGAAGCCGCGGGCAAGATGTGAAACAGCCGACCACATCTTAAGCCAACCAAGGGAAACGCGATGTACGAAACGACATATCACAAGGCCGGAAACGTCGCCGAAGCCGCGTCTCTTCTTGCTGCCGCCGAGGATGGCCAACTTCTGGCGGGCGGCCAGACACTTATCCCGACCATGAAGGCGCGGCTTGCCGCACCTTCCGATCTGGTGGATATCTCGGGTGCAAGCGACATGCGCGGCATTACAGTCAACGTCTCAGCCGTAACTATCGGCGCGATGATGACCCACGCTGAAGTGGCCGCCAATGCCGATCTCTTCGCGATTTGCCCGGCGCTTTCCAACCTTGCCGCCCGCATCGGGGACCCGGCGGTGCGCAATCGGGGCACCCTTGGCGGATCGCTGGCCAACAACGACCCGGCTGCCGATTATCCCGCCGCCATGCTTTCCCTCGACGCCACCGTCGTGACCAACACGCGCGAGATTGCCGCAGACGCGTTTTTCACCGGGCTCTTTGAAACCGCCCTTGCTGAGGGCGAGATCATAACCGGCGTCAGCTTTACGGCACCCGGCAAGGCGGCCTATCAGAAATTCCCAAACCCGGCCTCGCGCTATGCCATGTGCGGTGTCTTCGTATCGGTTGGCCCAAGCGGGCCGCGTGTCGCGGTGACCGGCGCAGGTGCAGACGGCGTTTTTCGTGCGACCGAAATTGAAACAGCACTTCAGGCAAAGTTAGACCCGCACGCCATCGACAAAGTGTCACTGGATGCCAAAGCCATGCTCTCTGATCTGCACGGCGACGGCGCTTATCGGGCAAACCTTGTCAAGGTCATGACAAAACGCGCGGTCGCCGCGCTCGACTGAAACCTGTTCGGGCGATGTCCGGTCTGGCTGGCCGTCACGACCGATTACCCCTGGATCAGCTCTGCCTGCCGCACGATTACCTCGGCCTGGCGCACGCTGGCGATATCCACCAACCGGCCCTTGTAAACAGCCGCCCCCGATCCCGATTTCTGCGCCTCTTCCATGGCTGCCAGGATTTCGCGGGCTTCGGTGACAGCTTCATCGGACGGGGTGAAGACCTCGTTGGCAAGGGCGACCTGTTTGGGGTGGATCGCCCACTTCCCGACCATACCAAGTGTGGCGGACCTCAGTGCCTGGGCACGAAATCCCTCGTTGTCCGAGAAATCGCCGAAAGGTCCGTCGACCGGCAGAACACCATGTGTGCGACAGGCGGCAACGATGGCGGCCTGGGCCCAATGCCAGGGATCCGACCAGTGCTTTTCGCCCGCCCGCGCCATGTAGTAATTCTCCTGGGTTCCGCCGATCCCGGTTGTCTGCATCCCCATCGAAGCCGCAAAATCCGCAGCCCCAAGGCTCATCGCGACCATGCGCGGCGAACTTGCCGCGATCTCTTCGACATGGGCGATGCCCGCGGCGGTTTCGATGATCACCTCGATGTCGATGGGTTTCTTGCGCCCCCTGGCGGCCTCGATCCCGGTCACCAGGGCATCGACGGCATAAACATCGGCGGCATTGCCGACCTTCGGGATCATGATCTGATCCAGACGATCCGCGCAGTTTTCCAAAAGATCGACCACATCGCGATACCAATAGGGCGTATCCAGCCCGTTGATCCGAACCGACAGGGTCTTGGTGCCCCAGTCCACGTCGCCAACGGCCTCGATGATGTTCTTTCGCGCCTCCGCTTTGTCGTCGGGCGCCACCGCGTCTTCCAGGTCAAGGTTGATCACGTCGGCCTCGGAGGCCGCCATCTTTTCAAAAATCGCCGGACGGGACCCGGGGCCAAACAACTGGCAGCGATTAGGACGGGCAGGCGCGGCGGGTTGCAGGCGGAAGGACATCTTCGCGTAACTTTCTTTCGTTCAAGCTTTGGCTTGGCGTATTATGTTGCGCTGCAGCATGCAAGGCGAATTGCAGTGCAGCAATTTGGGTTCGCAAGACTCTTCGGTCAGGTAGAAGATTTTCGCGAGATTCTTCGCCAAAAAGCCATAGCGGCGCTGCATAGAGTATGACATCTCGTCAGTTCTGGACAGAATTGCGCGGCAAACGGGGGACCGAGAATGATTCGCACACCATATCTGCTTTTCCTGGGCGACGCGCCCGACCAGCTTTCCGCCAAAGTGGCCCAGGGCATTGCCGACTGGAATCCCGACAGTGTCGTTGGGCAGTATCGGATGGAGGGCTGTAATGCAGATGTCGGGGTGCCCGATCTTTCGCTGCAAGACGCCTATGACAAGGGTGCCCGTACTCTTGTGGTCGGTGTTGCCAATCGCGGCGGCATGATCGCGGAAACCTGGCTGAAAGCGCTGGCCGAAGCCATGGAAATCGGCTTCGACCTGGCAAGTGGCCTGCACAACCTGTTGCGGGACGAGGACGTACTGAAAGCCACATCGGCGCGGTCAGGGGCGACTTTGCATGATGTGCGCGTGCCCTCGGTTGCCTACCCGATTGCCAATGGCGCCAAACGAACAGGGAAGCGATGCCTGGCCATTGGCACCGATTGTTCCGTCGGCAAGATGTACACAGGGCTTGCCATGGACGGTGAAATGAAGAAACGCGGGATGAAGTCGACATTCCGGCCCACCGGTCAGACGGGCATTCTGATCACCGGCAAAGGGGTTCCGCTGGATGCGGTGGTCGCGGATTTCATGGCCGGCGCGGTGGAATGGCTGACCCCGGACAACGAGCCTGATCACTGGGATCATATCGAAGGGCAGGGCAGCCTTTATCACGTGTCCTTTTCGGGCGTGACCATGGCCTTGATCCACGGCGGTCAACCCGATGCCCTGATCCTGGCCCATGAACCGACCCGCACCCATATGCGTGGATTGCCGGACTATGGCTTGCCCTCGCTTGAGGCTTTGCGCGATATGGCCCTGCCAATCGCCCGGATTGCGAACCCTTGTGCGGCCATCGCCGGAGTTTCGATCAATACCAAGGCTCTTGGCGATGACGAGGCCGCGCGCCTCTGCCAAGAGGTCGAAGCACGAATGGGTCTGCCCACGGTCGATCCCTTCCGCCACGGCGCCGGGCGTCTCGTGGATGCTCTGGACGCACTCTAGAATTGATTTCGCCGCGCTTTCGCGCAGCGATCCCCTGGGGGAGTTTCACTCCCCCAGACCCCCTGGAGAGTATTTTTGACAGGAAGAAATGCCATGCTGATCAGCGCGACGCCCGAGACCTTTCGCCTGGCCGAGACATTTACGATCTCGCGCGGGTCGCGCGATGCCGCCGAGGTGCTTACCGTGCACATCGACGAGGGAACACACCAAGGCCGGGGCGAATGCGTGCCTTACGCGCGCTATGGCGAGACGATGGAGAGCGTCGCGGCCGAAATCGCCGGTTTGCCAGCCGATTTGGATCGCATCGCATTGCAGAATCTGTTGCCCGCCGGGGCGGCGCGGAACGCGGCCGATTGCGCGCTTTGGGATCTTGAGGCCAAGTGTTCGGGTCAAAGGGCCTGGGATCTGGCCGGACTGCCGGTTCCGGGTCCTCGGATCACGGCCTATACGCTGTCGCTGGACACACCGGAAAAAATGAAGGCCGCTGCGGCTCGCCATGGTCACCGGCCCCTTCTGAAGGTCAAGCTTGGCGGCGAAGGCGACATGGCGCGACTGGAAGCGGTGCGGGCGGGCGCGCCCAAGACGAAGATCATTGTCGATGCCAACGAAGGCTGGACCGCCGAACTCTATTCGGAACTGGCGCCGCATCTGGTCCGACTTGGCGTGGCCCTGGTCGAACAGCCCTTGCCGGCAGGCGACGACGGGCTTTTGGCCGAGATCGAGCGCCCGCTGCCCGTCTGCGCCGACGAGGCCTGCCATGACCGCGCGTCGCTTCCGGGACTTGCCGGGAAATACGATGTTGTGAACATCAAGCTGGACAAGACCGGCGGCCTGACCGAGGCACTTGAACTGCGCAAGGCGGCCATTGAAGCGGGCTTTCAGATCATGGTCGGCTGCATGGTCGGCACATCGCTTGCCATGGCGCCTGCGGTTCTGGTTGCCCAGGGTGCCACCATTGTCGACCTGGATGGCCCGCTTTTGCTGGCCGAAGACCGTGACCCGCCGCTGACCTATGATGACGAGGGCGCTCATCCGCCTTCTGCGGCTCTTTGGGGCTAGGCCCCGCGCCACGCGGTTGACCACGGCGGTCGAACACGACAAGACGACCCTGGGACCGGCGAGACAAAGTAAGGACACCGATCATGACCCGAACCGTATATGTTAACGGAGATTATGTGCCCGAAGCCGAGGCGAAGGTGTCGGTTTTCGATCGCGGCTTCCTTTTTGCCGATGGTGTTTACGAGGTTACAAGCGTGCTGGATGGCAAGCTGATCGACTTTGAGGGCCACGCAAAACGGCTGGAGCGGTCGCTCGCGGAACTGGGCATGACGGCCCCGGTGACCACCGAAGAGCTTCTGGAAATACACCGCGAACTGATGCGCCAGAACGATCTGCACGAGGGCATGATTTATCTTCAGATCACGCGCGGTGCAGACGCGGACCGGGATTTCGTCTTTCCCGACCCCGATGTCGTGCCGTCGACACTGGTGCTGTTCACCCAGGCCAAGGCAATTGCCGACAATCCGGTGGCCCGGAAGGGTATCCGGGTGATCTCGATCGACGATATCCGCTGGGGGCGGCGCGACATCAAGACCGTGCAGCTTTTGTACCCCTCGATGGGCAAGATGATGGCCAAGGCCGCTGGCAAGGATGACGCCTGGCTGACCGAGGATGGATTCGTGACCGAAGGCACCTCGAACAACGCCTATATCGTGAAGGACGGGCGCATCATCACCCGCCATCTTGGTAACGAGATTCTGCACGGCATCACGCGGCGTGCAGTGTTGCAGTTTGCGCGCGAAGCCCAGATGCAGGTCGAAGAAAGGGCCTTCACCCTGGAAGAAGCCAAGGACGCCGACGAAGCCTTCATCACCTCGGCCTCGACTTTTGTCATGCCGGTCGTTGAAATCGACGATGCGGCCGTGGGCGAGGGCGCGCCGGGGCCGGTCGCCACGCGGCTACGGGACATCTATCTGTCGGAAAGCAGGAAATCGGCGATCTAAGTCTGTAAAAGTTGCGATACTTCGCGGCGTTTACGCCCGTGAAGATTAGCAAAGAGGAAAGATCCGGCCTCTAGCGTCCTCCAAGCCGTTATTGCTGGCTGGATGCATGCTGATCGAAGAAGTCATATCAAACTTTCCGGTGCTCACCGCGGATGCCGTGGCGATGTCGTATCGCCCCAACATTGACGCGGAACCGGAACTTGTCTGGGTCAACGATTCCTTTTGCAGCATGTTTCGCGCCGATCGCCTGGATCTTTTGGGGCGCCACCCGGGATCGGTGTACCATAAACGGTTCGCCGCGGACTTCGATCAGATCGAGGCGGACGCAGAGGCGGCCGGGAAAGAAAGCTTTTCCACCGACACACTTTGTCTTCGCGAAGATGGCAGTCAGTTCTGGGCGAATGTGCTGTTGTTTCTCATTGCCGATGAAACGGGCACCGGGCGCCACGCGGTGGTTCAGATCCGCGATATTGACGACCTGAAAAACCGCGAACAGAATGCAGAACTTGCACTGATCGAGCACGAGCATCTTCTGGCCGAGATTGAAGCGGCGCAAACCCGGCTGATCAGCGCCATCGAAACCACGACAGACCCTTTCGTGATCTTCGATGCGCGCGACCGGCTGGTCATCTGGAACCCGGCCTACGCCAGCAGCATGACCGATGACCCAAACCGGCTGACCAAGGGGATGAAACACGCCGATGTCTTGCGCGTTGGCGCCGAAGACGGTCGATTTCCCGAAGCCGTGGGTCGGGAAGACGATTGGATCGCCGAACGGCTGGAAGATTGGAAAAACGGCAGGGCATCGGAATTTCTCTTGTCCACCCAGGATCGTGAATACAAGGTCATCCGCACCCGCGCGCCCAATGGCGACCGGGTCATGTTGCAGGTGGATATATCCGACTTTCTGGGTCAGCAACGCGAACTCAAACGCTATGCCGAACGGCTGGAACAGGCGAACCAGGAAATCAGCCACCAGGCGCTGCACGATGAACTGACCGGCCTTGGCAATCGGCGCTATCTCAATATGAAGCTGTCCGAAATGATCGGCATGCGGCAGAAATTCGGGGGCGAAATCGCGGCACTTCATCTTGACCTGGATCGATTCAAGCAAATCAACGACACCATGGGTCACGCCGCCGGTGACCATGTGCTGTGCTCGGTTGCCGACGCCCTGCGTGTCCGGCTGCGGTCAAAGGATGTGGTTGCACGCACAGGTGGCGATGAGTTCGTCGTACTGGTCCCTTGCAAGGCCAACAGTGACGAACCCGAAATCCTCGCAGAACGTCTTGTCGAGGCTTTGTCAAAACCGGTGATGTTCGAAGGCCGCCTTTGCCGGTTCGGCACCAGTATCGGAATTGCCCGCACGCCCTTGATCGACGAAGAAGAACTGCTGACCAGTTCCGATGTGGCGCTGTACAAGGCCAAGATGTCTGGCCGGTCGCGCGTGGCGATCTTCGATCACCTGGACCTTGCCCATTTGCGGGCCAACAAACGGCTTGGCGACGATATTCTGCGCGGGCTGGAACACGGCGAATTCGTTGCCGCCTATCAGCCGCAGATTAACCCTTTTTCCAATGAAATCGTGGGTTTCGAAGCTTTGGCGCGCTGGAAGCACCCCAGACGTGGTCTGCTTTTGCCTTCGGATTTCCTGCAGATTGCGGCCGAAATTCAGGTCGATGGTCAGATCGACGCCGCGATCTTCAGGGGGGCGGTGAACGAGTGTCGGACCGCCTTTGCGACCGACGATGCCGTGCCCAACCTGTCGTTCAATGTCAGCCAGGCGCGGCTGGTCGACCCCGACCTGATTTCAGACCTTGACCAATTTGAATACCCCGGAACGATCAGTCTTGAGTTGATCGAAACCATCTTCTTCGAGGACGAATCCGAAACGATCCATCAGAACTTCCGCAAATTGCGCGACATGGGCATCAAGCTTGAGGTGGATGATTTCGGCAGTGGTCGCGCCAGCATCGTGGCATTGCGGCGCCTGGCGCCCGACCGCCTGAAAATTGACCGCCGCCTGATCCAGCCCATTACCGACAGCACCACGTCGCTGCAACTTGTCCGTTCGATCGTCGATATCGGCCGGACTTTGGATATTGGCGTCACCGCCGAAGGGGTCGAAACCCCCCAGCAGGTGCACGCACTTCAAAACCTTGGCTGTGACCGGTTGCAGGGGTTCCATTATGCCAAGCCGATGTTGCTGGCAGAGGTTCTGCGCTTTCTTTCCCGGCGCGGACTATCGCAATCGGCCTGAACTGGCCCAGTCAAAATCACCCGTGGGCCTTGTGGGCCTTCTCATACGCCGCTTTTTGTTCCGGGGTGGCTTCGGTCTGGTGCGCAGCCTTCCAATCGTCGTAAGGCATCCTGTAAAACGTCTCGCGCGCGTCGTCCTTTGATATCTCGATCCCACGCTCTGCCGCGGCCTCTTGATACCACCGCGACAGGCAGTTCCGGCAAAACCCCGCCAGGTTCATCATGTCGATGTTCTGAACCTCGCTGCGGTCCTCCATCAGGTGTTTTTGCAGGCGCCGAAAGGCGGCGGCCTCAAGTTCGATACGGGTCTGGTCATTCATGAATTGTCTCCTCAGACTTCTGCGATCGCCAGGGCCGGGGGCAGCAGACGGGCCAGCCGGTCGGCCCATTCCGTTTGCCCGGTATCATCGGCAATCAGGTCATTGCGCACTTCGATCAGGGTGTTCTGGCGCCGCATCCCGATGGCATGGCGATCTATCGTGTCGCCCTTCAACGCACCGGAATAGGGCTGGTTTTCGCCAACAATCAACCCGCTCTCGTCTCGCAGTTCGGCAAGCAGGGCACGCGATAGGCGATCATCTTCGGCAAACAGCAATCCGACGTGCCACGGCCTTGCCGCGCGTCCCCTGAACTGCGGCGTAAAGGAATGGACCGACAGGATAACCGTGTCATCCCGGCGCCCTGCCAGTTCGGCCACGCGGGCATGATAGGGGCGGTAAAGCTGATCCAGTCGCCGCGCGACCTCGGCGTCGTCCACCTGCCGGTTCGCGGGAACGATGGTGCCATCGTAAAGCCGCATCACAAGTGTCGGATCGTCCTCGCCCCGGTTCGGGTCGATCACCAGGCGGGAAAAATTGGACAGAATTGCGGGCGCATCCAGACGCTCGGCCAGTTGCAGGGCCAAACCGGCGGCGCCGACATCATAGGCGATGTGGCGCGCCATATCCTCGGAAGAAATTCCCAGATCGCCGCCCGCCACTGTCGGAGGCACCGCGTTCGAGGCGTGATCGCACAAAACCAGCCAGCGCGCCGGGCGCGCCTCGCCAATCACATGAACCGGAGTCCAGCCGGAATTTTCAGTTTCGAAGGGCATCGGGATGTCTCTAACGCCGATAATCGGCGTTGGCCAGTTGTCATGCGCTAACATTTGCGGCAATAGAGGGCGACCCTGAACTCCTGCAAGGAAACCTTCATGCGACGCCTTCGAAACGTTAAGATCGTAGCGACACTCGGACCGGCGTCCAGCAGCTATGAGATGATCCGTGCGCTGTTCGAAGCCGGGGCCGACGTGTTCCGCCTGAACATGAGCCACGGCGAGCATGCCGACATCGCCGAACGTCACCGGATCATCCGCGAAGTCGAAAAGGACGTCGGGCGTCCGATTTGCATCCTTGCCGACCTCCAGGGGCCAAAGCTCAGGCTGGGCACTTTTTCGAAAGACGAGGAAGAACTGGAAGAAGGTCAGTCCTTCCGGCTGGATCTTGATGACGCGCAGGGCGATGCAACCCGCGTTCAACTGCCACACCGCGAGATTTTCGAGGCCCTGCAAGAAGGCGCGTCGCTTCTGGTCAATGACGGCAAGATCCGTCTGCGGGTGAAGGAATGCGGCAATGATTATGCGAACTGCGTGGTCGAAGTCGGTGGCACGATCTCGGACCGCAAGGGCGTCAACGTGCCCGATGTGGTACTGCCGCTTGCCGCCCTTTCGCCGAAAGACAAGAAAGACCTGGATTTCGTGTGCGATCTTGGTGTCGACTGGCTGGCACTGTCATTCGTGCAGCGGGCCGAAGACGTCCACGAAGCGCGCGAATTGACCCGGGGACGTGCCTCGTTGATGACCAAGGTCGAAAAACCGGCTGCGGTTCACGAATTCGAAGCGATCCTCGAAGCCTCGGACGGCGTTATGGTCGCGCGCGGCGACCTTGGCGTTGAACTTCCGGTGCAGAACGTGCCGCCGATCCAGAAACGCCTCGTGCGCAAGTGCCGCGCCGTGGCCAAGCCGGTCGTCGTGGCGACCCAGATGCTGGAATCGATGATCGAAAGCCCGATGCCGACCCGGGCCGAGGTGTCCGATGTGGCCGCTGCCATCTATGAAGGGGCCGATGCGGTGATGCTTTCTGCCGAAAGCGCTGTTGGCAGCTATCCGGTCGAAGCGGTTTCGACCATGAACAACGTCGCAATCGAGGTTGAAAGCGACCCGACCTATCGGCAGGTGATCGAAGCCAGCCGGGGCGGTGTAAAGGAATCGGTGGCCGATGCCATCGTTTCGGCGGCGCGCGAGATTGCCGAAACAGCCGATATTCGCGTGATCTGCTGTTACTCCCAATCCGGCACGACCGCGCTTTTGGTGTCGCGCGAACGCCCTCGTGTGCCGATAATCGCCATGACATCGCGCATGGGAACTGCCCGCCGATTGAGCCTTAGCTGGGGTTTGCATTGTGTGAAGACGAACGAAGTCGACCGATTCAAATCCGCCGTCGTCAATTCGGCCCGTGCGTCAATAAAAGAAGGCTTTGCCGAGCCCACAGATTTCCTTGTGGTGACCGCAGGCGTGCCCTTTGGGCGGCCCGGAACCACCAATATCCTGCGCGTGGCGTCCTGTGATGAACGGCTGATAATTCCTTCAGATCCCGAATAATCGCCGCAAAAATGCCAAAAATGACCGCCAAAGCTGTGGTCATGGTAGAATACGTCGATCTCATAATGGTTCTTGGCGTGATCGTGCTTGGTCTGGCATTTCCAGCCGCTGTTGGCGCGTTTTCACGTGGTTCCCCGCCGCGCGCGGCCATGCTGGCACTTTTTGCCGGTGGCGTAATGATTCTCTATGCCAATGCGTCGCGCCCCGGGGGCTATTCGGCCGCCGAAATGCCGCAGGTCTTCATGCGGGTCTTTACCGGCTAGACGCCACGACCACCGAACGCGCTTTTTCTCTTGTCAGAGAGTGCGGTCGCATGTATGCGACACGCTCTGAACGGGTCCTCCGGCCAAGTGGCATGCCGAGGGGGCTTTGCAACCGTCCGACTTTGACAGGAGATGGAAATGCCCAAGATGAAGACGAAATCAAGCGCCAAGAAGCGCTTCAAGGTCTCTGCGACCGGCAAGGTGATGAGCGGTCAGGCTGGCAAGCGCCATGGCATGATCAAACGCACCAACAAATTCCTTCGCAATGCGCGTGGCACGACAGTGATGTCCGAGCCTGACCAGAAGCTGGTCAAGCGCTATATGCCGTACGATCGTTAAGGGAGGGATTGAGAAATGCGCGTTAAAGGCGGAACAGTCACCCACGCACGTCACAAGAAGGTCACCGATCAGGCCAAAGGCTATTACGGTCGTCGCAAGAATACCTTCAAAGTCGCCCGCCAGGCGGTCGACAAGGCCAAGCAGTACGCAACCCGCGACCGCAAGAACCGCAAGCGCAACTTCCGCGCCCTGTGGATCCAGCGGATCAACGCCGCGGTGCGCAGCCACGACGAGGCGCTGACGTATTCGCGCTTCATCAACGGTCTGTCGCTCGCGGGGATCGAGGTTGACCGCAAGGTGCTTGCCGATCTGGCCGTCCACGAACCCGACGCATTCGGAGCCATCGTCGAAAAGGCGAAGGCCGCGCTCGCGTAAATCACCCCGACAAGGGTACATGAAAAACGAAGCCGCGGACCTGAGAAGGGTCTCGCGGCTTTTTGCTTGAAGGACAGGACGGATGAGCGATCAGCAATGCGAAATCATGGGCCTTGTCGGGTTTATCGTGGCGGGGATCATCTTCATCCTCGTCGGTATGCGCGACGGCGATGCACTGGTCGCAATTGGCAGCGTGGTCTGGACGCTGGCCTGCGTGTTGTGGCTGATCCCGCACATGCGCGGCAAGGACCGGGGCTGAACTTGCACGGCGCACTTCCTGAGGATAGCACGCAAGCGACAAGCAAGGGTGGACGATGGACGATCTGAGAGAAAAGTACCTGAAAGCGATCTCTGGCGCTGCTGACGAGGCGGCCTTGGAAGACCTGCGCGTTGCTGCGGTTGGCAAGAAGGGCGAGGTCAGCCTGCAGATGCGCGAGTTGGGCCGAATGACGCCCGAGGAACGTCAGGTTGCCGGACCAAAGCTGAACGCCTTGAAAGACGAGATCAATTCGGCCCTCTCCGCCAAGAAGGCCGCCCTCGAAGACGCCGCCCTCGACGAACGGCTTCGGGGTGAATGGCTGGACGTGACGCTGCCGGGGCGCGATCGGCGACTGGGCACGGTCCATCCCGTCAGCCAGGTCACGGAAGAGGTTTCGGCCATCCTTGCCGACATGGGTTTTGCCGTGGCCGAGGGCCCCCAGGTCGAAGACGACTGGCATAATTTCGATGCCCTGAACATCCCCTCACACCACCCGGCGCGCACCGAGATGGACACGTTTTACATGGCACGCGGCGAAGGCGACAACCGCCCGCCCCATGTGCTTAGAACCCACACCAGCCCGGTCCAGATCCGCACGATGCAGGCGCAAGGCGCACCTCTTCGCGTGATTGCCCCGGGCCGCGTGTACCGCGCCGATTACGACCAGACGCACACGCCTATGTTCCACCAGGTCGAGGGGCTGGCGGTGGACAAGGATATCTCGATGGCGAACCTGAAATGGGTGCTTGAGGAGTTCTTTTCGGCCTTCTTCGGCACATCGGTCAAAACCCGCTTCCGCGCTTCGCACTTCCCCTTCACCGAACCCTCGGCCGAAGTCGACATCCAGTGTTCCTGGGAAGGCGGCACGGTGAAGGTCGGCGAAGGCGACGGCTGGCTTGAGGTTCTGGGCTCCGGCATGGTTCACCCAAAAGTGCTGGAAGCCGGCGGCATCGACCCGGTCGAGTGGCAGGGGTTCGCCTTCGGCATGGGCATCGACCGGATGGCGATGCTGAAGTACGGCATCCCCGATTTGCGGGCGTTCTTTGATAGCGATTTGCGGTGGCTCAGGCATTACGGGTTTTCGTCGCTGGCCGTGCCGACGCTGCATGGGGGGCTTTGAAAATTCACACTGCCTTAACCATACGCGTTGAATACCTCTGTCATGAGAACCAAGAACTCTCCGCTGTCGCCCGAGATTTGGCTGAACGACCTGTTCTCAAGCAAGGCGGTGAATTCGGGCGGGGTCATCCGCCGCAAGGCGCGCGATATCGAGCGTTTTGCGGGCATGGAGCAGTTCATGGCCGAAGTGGACCGTCGCGGCTATCAGGTCGCCGAGAACGCCGGTCAGGTTGTGATCTTCTGCAACCGTTCTCCGGTCCGCTGGCTCACGCGCTAATCGCTTTCTTGAAAAGAAAGCGGACAGAAATCTTTTCAAGATTTCGGTTGGTCTCAATCACCTCACGCCACGCCCGATCTTGTCCGGGCATAGAACATCCCCACGCAGAGGCATTCGCATGAAATTCACCCTCTCCTGGCTCCGCGAGCACCTCGACACCACCGCTTCGGTGGATGAGATCGCCGAATCCCTCACCGACCTCGGGCTTGAGGTCGAAGAGGTCGTGAACCCCGCCGACCGGCTGGCCGATTTCACCATCGGCAAAGTTCTACGGGCGGAAAAACACCCCGATGCCGACCGGCTTACCGTCTGCCACGTCGCCACCGATCAGGGCGAAAAGCAGATCATCTGCGGCGCTCCCAATGCGCGGACGGGCATCACCGTCGTGATCGCCCACGCGGGCACCTATATTCCCGGCATCGACACCACCATTCAGGTTGGCAAGATCCGGGGCGTCGAAAGCCACGGCATGATGTGTTCCGAGCGCGAGATGGAGCTTTCGGACGAACACGACGGCATCATCGAACTCGCTTCGGGCGAGGTCGGCGACAAGTTCACCGACTGGCTGGCCACCAACGATCCTTCCAAGGTCGACCCGGTGATCGAGATCGCCATCACCCCCAATCGCCCCGACGCGCTTGGCGTCGAAGGCATCGCCCGCGATCTGGCCGCTCGTGGTCTTGGCAGCAAAATCGACCGTCCCATTCAGCCGGTCAAAGGCGCCTTTCAAAGCCCGATCAAGGTTTCTATCGACAATGACACACTGGATGGCGCCCCCTATTTCACCGGCCGCCTGATCAAGGGCGTGAAAAACGGGCCAAGCCCCGACTGGCTGCAGCACCGGCTGAGGGCCATCGGTCTTCGCCCGATTTCGACGCTGGTCGACATCACCAACTTTTTCACCTTCGACCGGAACCACCCGCTGCACGTTTTTGACGCCGACATCGTCAAGGGCGATTTGCGCGTCCACCGCGCCGAGGGTGGCGAAGAGATCATGGCGCTTGACGACAAAACCTATGCTTTCGAAGAAGGCATGATGGTGATCTCGGACGCCAACGGCCCCGAAAGCATCGCCGGTGTCATGGGCGGCGCCCACTCTGGCGTGACCGAAGGG
This sequence comes from Silicimonas sp., assembly GCA_013002465.1. Taxonomy (GTDB): domain Bacteria; phylum Pseudomonadota; class Alphaproteobacteria; order Rhodobacterales; family Rhodobacteraceae; genus JABDJO01. The sequence goes on from JABDJO010000116.1 coordinate 29,361, forward strand.
ACGGTGAACGTCTTTCTGGAAAGCGCCTATTGGGACCCGATCACGATTGCCCACACCGGACGCAAGCTGAAGGTCAATTCGGACGCCAAGTACCGGTTTGAACGCGGCGTCGATCCCCAATTCACCCTGCCGGGGCTGGAAGCGGCGACGGCGATGATCCTGGAATTGTGCGGCGGCGAAGCCTCTGACGTGGTGACAGCGGGTTCTGTTCCCGACACGACCCGCGCCTATCGGCTGGATGCCGCGCGGTGTTCCTCGCTCGTCGGCATGGACATCCCCGAGACCACGCAACGGGCCACGCTAGAGGCACTGGGTTTCACACTGGAAGGCGACATGGCAACGCCGCCAAGCTGGCGCCCCGACGTTACGGGCGAAGCGGATCTGGTGGAAGAGGTGGCGCGGATCGCCTCGCTGACCAACCTTGAACCCAAACCCATGGCGCGCGCCGTGCCGGGCGTGCCAAAGCCGATCCTGACGCCTTTGCAAAAGCGCGAACAGGTGGCGCGCCGGACGGCGGCGGCCCTGGGCTACAACGAATGCGTGACCTACAGCTTTATCGACGAAGCCACCGCGCTCTTGTTCGGCGGCCAGGCGGATGCGCGCGTGGCCAACCCGATCAGTTCGGAAATGACCCATATGCGGCCCGCCCTGTTGCCGGGTCTTTTGCAGGCAGCGGCACGCAACCAGGCGCGCGGCGTCACCGACCTGGCCTTGTTCGAGGTCGGCGCAGCGTTTCACGGCGGCGAACCAGATGAACAGCACCTTTTGGTCAGCGGCCTGTTGATCGGCCGAACGGGGCCAAAGGATGTCCACGGCAACAGCCGCGCGGTCGATGTCTTCGATGCAAAGGCCGACGCCGAAGCGGTACTGTCCGCCATCGGTGCCCCCGCCAGGGCGCAGATTTTCCGCGACACCGGCGCCTGGTGGCACCCCGGGCGCTCGGGGCGGATCGGTTTGGGTCCGAAAAAGACCATCGCCGTCTTTGGCGAAATCCACCCGCGCATCCTTCGCCGAATGGATGTCAAAGGCCCTGCCGTCGGCTTCACCATCTGGCCCGCCGAAGTGCCCTTGCCGCGCAAGGCAACGGCATCGCGTGGCGCACTTCGGATAAGCGATCTGCAAGCGGTCGAGCGTGACTTTGCCTTCGTTCTGGATGCCGATGTCGAAGCGTTGAACGTGGTGAATGCCGCCGCTGGTGCCGACAAGGCACTGATCGACGAGGTGCGCGTGTTCGACGAATTCATCGGCGGATCACTGGGCGAGGGCAAGAAATCCATTGCCATCACCGTGCGGCTTCAGCCAACCGAAAAGACCCTGACCGACGACGACATCGAAACCGTCGGGCGTGCGATTGTCGAAAAGGTCACCAAGGCGACGGGCGGCGTTCTGCGCGGCTAGGTTATCCTTGCGGCGCCCGGGTCATTCCGGGCGTTTCGGGATGTTCAGACCGCGCTGAACCGCCGGACGATCCAGGAACCTGTCCAGATACGCGGGAACCTCTTTCAACTCGTTCCAGCCGACCATGTCTTTCGTTCCATAGAATTCAAGGGCACGCAGCCAGGGGGCGATGGCAATGTCGGCGATCGAATACTCGTCCACGATCCAGTCCTTCCCGTAAAGCGCGCCCTCAAGGACAGCCAAAAGCCGTTTCGCTTCGGCGAGGTAGCGGTCGCGCGGGCGTGGGTCTTCGATCTCTTTCCCGGCCAGTTTCACGAAATATCCAAGCTGGCCAAACATCGGGCCAATCCCGCCCATCTGGAACATCAGCCATTTGATCGCATCGTATTTCTTTGCGCCCAAAGGCAAAAGCTTCCCGGTCTTTTCGGCCAGATAGATCAGGATCGCGCCGGATTCGAACAACGCAACCATGTCGCCATCGGGTCCGTTGGGGTCGATCATGGCCGGGATCTTGTTGTTGGGGTTCAGCGACAGAAATTCGGGGCTTCTCACATCAGCATCCGACAACGTCACCAGATGGGGGTCGTACTCCAACCCCAATTCTTCCAGGGCAATCGAGGCCTTGATCCCATTCGCCGTCGGAAAGGCATAAAGCTGGATGACATCCGCGCGCAGCGGGGGCCAGCGCTTGGTGATCGGGTGGGTTGCAAGGGTCATGTCAGGGCTCCGGTTCGGTTGCCAATACCTAAGGGCCGCCGCGGGATTTGAAAGACCGGGTGTCTGTGCGATTATCTGGGGTCTGATGTGCGGCTTGCGCGTGGCGCATCCTGCGTTACACCAGACGGCAACAGGGAGATGCAGAATGACGATGAAAATTTACCTTTCGGGCGAGATCCACACCGACTGGCGCGAACAGATCATCGACGGCGCAAAGGGCCTGGATGTCACCTTTTCGGCGCCGGTTACCGATCACGGTGCCTCGGACGATTGCGGGGTCGCGATCCTTGGGGCCGAACCGAACAAGTTCTGGCACGATCACAAGGGCGCCAAGGTCAACGCGATCCGCACCCGCAAAGCGCTGCAGGACGCTGATCTTGTGGTGGTGCGGTTTGGTACAGAATACAAACAGTGGAACGCCGCCTTTGATGCCGGTTACGCCGCTGCACTGGCAAAGTCGCTGGTCATTCTGAACCCGCCGGAACATGGCCATGCTCTGAAAGAGGTCCATGCCGCAGCGCTTGCCGTGACCGAAACGCCGGCCCAGGTTGTGGCCATCCTGCGCTATGTTCTGACCGGGGACCTGCCGCGCGCCGAAAGCTGACCTATCGCCATGGCCAGAGTGCAACACTTTTCAACCTGAACGGGAAATTTGCGTCACCAGTGCGACGGTGCGATACAATTTCCCCCTTCGAAATTGACGTTTGTCAATTAGGGTGCGCGTCGGCCTGGGCGTTGTGCTAAGGCCTTTGCACAGGTGCGGGATGCACCGGTATGAATTCAGGAAGAGGGGCAAATATGCTGAGCGAATTCAAGGACTTCATCGCCAAGGGCAATGTCATGGACATGGCGGTCGGTATTATCATCGGTGCCGCTTTTACAGCTATCGTGACCTCGCTTGTGGGCGATCTGATAAATCCGATCATCGGTTTGTTCATGGGTGGTGTCGATTTCACCAACAACTATGCGGTGCTTTCGGGCGACGTGGCCGAAGGGGCCAGTCTCGAAGCGGCGCGCGAAACCGGGGCGTCGGTCTTTGCCTATGGTGCCTTCATCATGGCGATTATCAACTTCCTGATCATCGCCTGGGTGGTGTTCATGCTGGTGCGCTATGTGAACAATGTCAAAGCCGCAGCGACGCCGGAAGAAGAGCCAGCACCGGAAGAACCTGCAGGCCCGACCGCCGAGGATCTGTTGGCCGAAATCAGGGATGCGCTGAAGGCCAAGGCCTGAGCCTGGCCCTCGGCCAACAAGAAATTTGGACCGGCGCTGCAAGGGGATTGCAGCGCCGGTTTCTTTTCAAGCTATCCGGCCTGTCTCGCTGATCACATCTTCAACGCCAGCTGCGGCGAGGTCACGTCGATGCCAAGCGCCCGGCCGACGGCATAATAGGTCAACTTGCCAGCATGGACGTTCAGGCCTTCCAGAAGATGCGGGTCATCGGCACAAGCCTGGGCCCAGCCCTTGTCGGCCAGCGACAAAAGAAACGGCATGGTGGCATTGGTCAACGCAATGGTCGATGTCCGGGCCACGGCACCCGGCATGTTGGCAACGCAGTAATGCATGATGCCATCGACCTCATAGATCGGGTCGGCATGGGTGGTGGCCTTCGAGGTTTCAAAGCACCCGCCCTGGTCGATGGCGACATCGACAAGTGCCGCCCCGGGCTTCATGGTTTTCAGGTCTTCGCGTGACACCAGTTTGGGGGCCGCGGCGCCGGGGATCAGAACGGCGCCGATCACCAGGTCGGCCTGAGCCACCAGTTCGGCCGTCGCCGTCGCGCTGGAATAGCGGTTCTTGAAGACCGCGCCAAAGACATCGTCCAGATACCGAAGACGCGGCAGCGACCGGTCCAGAACCGTGACATCCGCGCCCATGCCAGCGGCAATCTTGGCGGCATGGGTTCCGACGACACCACCGCCGATAACGACGACATTGGCCGGGCCGACACCCGGGACGCCGCCCATCAGAACGCCTCGGCCACCGTTGGCCTTTTGCAGGGTCCAGGCCCCGACCTGGGGTGCCAGGCGACCGGCAACCTCGGACATCGGCGCCAAAAGCGGCAGCCCGCCCCGGTCGTCGGTCACGGTTTCATAGGCAATGCAGGTCGCACCCGAGGCGATCAGATCGTGGGTCTGCTCGGGATCGGGGGCAAGGTGCAGATAGGTGAACAGCACCTGACCTTCGCGCAGCATCTTGCGTTCGCCGGCCTGGGGTTCTTTCACCTTCACGATCATGTCGGCGCTGGCGAAAATCTCTTCGGCAGTGTCGATGATGGCCGCACCGACGGCGACATAATCGGCATCGGTAAAGCCCGCACCGTTACCGGCACCGGCCTGAATGATGACCTCATGACCGTGCCGGACAGCCTCGCCAGCGGTGCTGGGGGTCATGCCGACGCGGAACTCCTGGGGTTTGATCTCGGTTGGGCATCCGATTTTCATGGCGCGGTCCTCCTCCTCGTGCTGGCGCAGATGTGAACGGAAACGCGCGGAAAGACTGTCGTTTTTTCTGGCAATCGGCCAGAGATTTGGTGAATACTTCGAGGAACTGGCACAACAATGGAATAATCTTGCGCCATGGCCATGATCGACGCGACGGATGCCCGGATATTGACGGTTCTGCAACGGCGGGGCCGAATCTCGAACGCCGAATTGGCCGACGAGATCAACCTATCCGCCTCGGCCTGCCACCGTCGCGTTCAACGGTTGGAAGAGGCAGGGATCATCCGCGATTATGTGGCGCTTTTGGACCCGCGCAAGCTGGGCCGCCCGACGGTGGTGTTCGTCGAGATCACACTGTCGGGGCAGGCCGACGAAGTGCTGGACGCCTTCGAGCGTGAGGTGGCGCGCATTCCCGATGTGCTTGAGTGTCACCTGATGGCGGGCACGGCGGATTATCTGTTGAAGGTCGTGGCCGAGGACACCGAGGATTTCGCCCGCATCCACCGCAGGAAACTCGCGCGCCTGCCGGGCGTCGCGCAGATGCATTCATCCTTCGCGTTGAGGATCGTGCGCCAGACGACGGCATTGCCGGTCTGAGGGATTGCGCCAGCTTCGCTGTCGCGGGGTGGGGGGGGGGGGGGGGGGGGGGGGGGGGGGG
>JABDJO010000118.1 GCA_013002465.1 Silicimonas sp.
CCTCAACCCGTCGTTAAGCAAGGCCGAAAGTGGAATCAGGTGTTGGAAGGCGCCCGGACCGTTTTCATGCGCGACGGGTTCGAAGGCGCCAGTGTCGATGACATTGTGCGCGAGGCGGGTGTGTCGAAGGCGACGCTTTACAGCTATTTCCCCGACAAGCGTCTGTTGTTCCTTGAGGTGGCCAAGATCGAATGCAACGCCCAGTCGAACGCGGCGATTTCCAGCATCGAGAGTTCGGGAGACATTCGCGAGGCACTGACCACGGCGGCGCAACGGATGATTCGGTTTTTCACCTCGGACGTGGGCTTGCAGGTTTATCGGATCGTGGTCGGCGAAAGCCAGCGGTTCCCCGAAGTGGGGCGCGAGTTTTATGCCTCCGGTCCCGCCGTTGTGCGCGAGATTTTGCGGAACTTCCTGCAAAAGGGCATCGACGAGGGCAAACTGCAGATCGACGATCTGGAACTGGCCACGGATCAGTTCCCCGAGTTGTGCAAGGCCGGCATTCACCTGCAATTGGTTATCGGATTGCGCGACAGCGTGACGGAAGAGGAAATTGATCGGGTCGTTGCGGGCGCTGTCGAGATGTTCCTATGTCAATACGAAGTGCGCGACTGACCCTTGCGGTTCTAGTCGACCCGGCGAATTTGCAGGTGCGTGCCCGCCCTCTTGGTTTCGAACCGCTTTAGATCGCTGACCAGATCGCTCAGCTTCTTCTTGCCGTAGGTGCGCGGGTCAAAGTCGGGGTTGTCCCGGGTGATGTACTGGCCCAACTGGCCAAGCGTGTACCATTCGTCGTCCGAATTGATCTTGTCCATCGCTCGGATGATGAGCGGCACGGCTTCGGTCGGATTTTTCTTGCCCGTGGATGTGCCCTTGGTGGCGGGCGTCGATTCCTCGACGATGTTTTCGATCAGGATGAAGCGGTTGCAGACATTGCGCAGGCTTTCCGGCGCTTTCGACTCGCCCACGCCGATCACGTCCATGCCCTGTTCGCGCACCCGGTTGGCAAGTGCGGTGAAATCGCTGTCGGAAGACACCAGAACGAAACCGTCGAAACGCCCGGTATGCAGGATATCCATCGCGTCGATGACAAGGCCGATGTCGCTGGCGTTCTTGTTCACGGTGTTGGCTGTTTCCTGATGCGCCACCATTCCAAGATCGCGCACTGCCTTGGTCCAGGCGTTCAGACGCCCCGACGACCAATCGCCATAAACCCGCCGCAGGGCCGGTTCACCGAACGTCGTGATTTCCTTCAGGATCGCGCCGGCGAATTTCGCGGGGATATTGTCGGCGTCAATCAGTACGGCGTAAAGCGGGCGGTCACGGTCTGCCATTACTTCAGGTCATCGACAGAGTTGATGACCTTGCCCAGCAACCCGTACTCCAACGCCTCTTCGGTGTTCAGCCAGAAATCGCGTTCGGTGTCCTTGGCGATTTTCTCGGGCTTTTGCCCCGTGGCGTCGGCAAATATCCGGTGGAACCTTTCACGCATGATGCGGATTTGATCGGCCTGGATCTGAATGTCCGAGACCGATCCGCCTACACCGCCCCGTGGCTCGTGCAGAAGGAACCGCGTGTTTGGCAGGCAGAACCGGTTCTTCTTCTGCGCGCCGACAAAGATCAGCGCACCGGCACTTGCCACCCAGCCCGAGCCGATGGTGCGCACGGTGGGGCGAATGAACTTGATCATGTCGTGGACCATATCGCCCGATTCAACATGGCCGCCGGGGCTTGAAATGAAGACGTTGATCGGATCGTCACTGTCCTCGGCCAGAGCGATCAGCTGTGTGGTGACCCGGTTGGCCAGCTTGTCGTTGATCTCGCCGGTGATCAGAACGTTGCGCGACTTGAAAAACAGCTCGCCCGCCTTGGCGCTGCCGCCTGCGGTCTTGTCGTCTTCTTTTTTGTCGTCCTCGGCCATGGGGCTGCTCCTCAAAAATCGTGTTGCCCGGAATGTCGGTGCTGCGACCGGGAATGACAAGGGGCGTTTAAGAAAGCGTTGCCTTAAAGAAATCGGTGCATGACCAAAGCGTCGGTATAGCGTCCGTCACCAAAGCGAAACGCCTTTGGTTGCCGCCCGATTACCTGGAAACCGGCGCGTTCCCAGGTGTCGATGGCCCGGGTGTTGTTGGCCAGAACGAAGTTGAACTGCATCGCTTCGAAGCCGAGGGCCCTGGCCTCGTCCAGAGAAAACGCCAGCATCGCCCGAGCGACGCCTTTGCCCTCCGCACCCCGCGCCGTGACATAGCCGCAGTTGCACACATGGGCACCGCCGCCCTGTTGGTTCTTGCGAATATAGAATGTGCCCGCCGGTTCATCGTCCCCGGCGACATAGGCACATTCACCCATCCAATAGTCCAACGCGGCTTGGCGTGGGATATCCGGGTCGATGGCATAGGTGTCGCCTGCGCGAAACACCGGCTTCAGCATGGACCAGATGGCGTCATCGTCGCTGTCGTTGGCGCGGCGTATCTTCATGAGCCGTCAGGCGATCCGCAGTCCGCGTCTCCCTGTAACCGCGCCGCCAGAGCCTGTGCTGCCTCTTGATCAGGCATCGAGATTTGGCCGCGTCCACCAGCGATTGGTTCCATGATCGTCGGTCTGATCAGGACTTCCCCGCAGACGACGACATCCAACTGTTGCCCAAGAAGTGTCTTTGTCAGATCGTGAAGCGCCGCCGCATCTTTGGGAGCGAAGAGAAACTCGACAACGTCATTGCCGTTGTAATCCCGGGCCGCAGATATCTCGACCAACCGCTCGCCCGGCACCACCAGACGCTCGCCTCCACCTTCGAACACCAGATCGGCCGCAGAGGCAGGCAATGCAAACAACAGCGCCAAAAGCACCAATGCCATTCTTCCTGTCGAAAATACTCCGGGGGTCCGGGGGCAGAGCCCCCGGCCGGTCGTGGGGG
>JABDJO010000122.1 GCA_013002465.1 Silicimonas sp.
CTCGCCAACCGTCTGCAACCAGTTTCGGGGCAAGGGCACGGGCCGAAAAACCGTGGCCTATGGAAAGGAGGGTCGGCATGGGCTGCAGAATGTCGTCTCGCGCCTGCGGTGCAAGCGAAATCTTGAAAAGACCTTTGCTCGCCTTCTTTTCATGAAGCCGCGCGCTAGGGGTCTTGCAGAAGACACGGGAACGGTGTCACAACCAAGGATGGCTTATTCCTTGAAATCATGGGCCGAGGCAGCCCCGAAACTGGTGGCCGTGGCAGCGGGCCGCGAAGCGGCGGATCTTGTGATCCGGGGCGGCAGTCTGGTCAACGTGCAATCGCGCGAAATACTTGATGGCTGGCAGGTGGCCGTCGCCGAAGGCCGGTTTGCCTATGTCGGCCCAGACGCCTCGCATTGTATCGGTGACAAAACAGAAGTGATCGACGCCGAGGGCCGCTTTCTGATCCCGGGCCTCTGCGACGGGCACATGCACATCGAATCGGGCATGCTGACACCGGCCGAGTTCGCCGCCGCCGTGATCCCCCATGGCACGACGAGCATGTTCACCGATCCCCATGAGATCGCCAATGTGTTGGGCCTGCGCGGTGTCCGTCTGATGCACGACGAAGCCTTGATGCAGCCGATCAACATCTTCACCCAGATGCCGTCCTGCGCGCCCTCGGCGCCGGGACTTGAAACCACCGGGTTCGAAATCACTCCCGAGGATGTCGCCGAAGCAATGCAATGGCCCGGCATCATCGGACTGGGCGAGATGATGAACTTCCCTGGTGTCATCAACGCGGATCCCAAGATGCTGGCCGAGATTGCCGCGACTCAGAATGCCGGCAAAACGGTCGGTGGCCATTACGCCAGTCCCGACAAGGGCACCGCCTTTTCCGCCTACGTGGCCGGTGGCCCGGCAGATGATCATGAGGGCACCGCCGAGGCTGACGCGATTGCGCGTGTGCGAAACGGAATGCGCTCGATGATGCGTTTGGGGTCGGCCTGGTACGATGTTGAAAGCCAGATAACGGCCGTCACCGAAAAGGGACTTGACCCAAGGAACTTCATCCTTTGCACCGACGGCAGTCACTCCGGCACGCTGGTCAATGACGGCCACATGAACCGCGTCGTGCGTCATGCCATCGACTGTGGTTGCGATCCCCTGATCGCGCTTCAGATGGCAACGATCAACACCGCCACCCACTTCGGTCTGGAACGCGAACTGGGCAGCATCGCTCCGGGCCGACGGGCGGATGCCATCCTGACCTCTGATCTGAAAACCTTGCCCATCGACCACGTGTTCGCCCGCGGGCGGACGGTTGCCAAAGCGGGGGTACTCACGGTGGATTGTCCGCACCTTGATTGGCCCGATGAGAGCTACAACACAGTACATCTGGGCAAGACGCTTGGCGCGAGTGACTTTGAGATCAAGGCACCCAAGGGGCGAAACGCAGTCACCGCCCGCGTGATCGGCGTCGTCGAAAATCAGGCCCCGACCGACGCGTTGCAGGCCGAGCTTCCCGTGGTCGATGGCAACGTGGAAGGCAAAGGCGGTGTCGCACAGATCGCGCTGGTCGAACGGCATCGGGCGACTGGCGATGTGGTGAACGGTTTTGTCTCGGGGTTCGGGTATCAGGGCGACATGGCCATGGCCTCGACCGTGGCGCACGACAGCCACCACATGATCGTCGTCGGCACGGATCGCACGAACATGGCGGCGGCTGCAAACCGGCTGGGCGAGGTTGGTGGCGGCGTAACGGTCTGGAAAGACGGCAAAGAACTGGCGCTGGTCGAACTGCCGATTGCCGGACTGATGTCCGACCGCCCTGCACGCGAAGTGGCTGCCAAGGCCGACCAGATGGTCGCGGCGATGGCCGCCTGCGGATGTACACTTAACAATGCCTATATGCAGCACTCGCTTCTGGCGCTGGTGGTGATCCCTTCATTGCGGATATCCGATCTGGGTCTGGTGGACGTCGACAAATTTGAACTGACCGAGCTTTTTGGAGACATGGAATGAACGACGAGCGTCTGTCGATCGAAACCCCCATCGGCCCCGGACACGAGGCGTTCTCGGACCCAAACACGGCGGTCGCACGGCTGATTGAGCTTTACGATCTGTCCGCCAAGTTCCTATGCCAGCGGTTCATGGACGTGCTGGAAAACGGGATGCCCGATGGCCGGGTGCGCGCCTTTTATCCCGAGATCCGGATCACCACCAAAAGCTTTGCAACCGCTGACACCCGTCTTTCCTTTGGCCATGTGGCCGAACCGGGGCGCTATTCTACCACGATCACGCGCCCCGATCTTTTTGGCAACTACCTGACCCAGCAGATCGGATTATTGATAGAAAACCACGGAGTGCCGGTGCAGATCGGGTTTTCGACCACGCCCATGCCGGTGCATTTCGCTGTTGCCAATGACGCTTCGCTGACCGTCCCGCAAGAAGGCGCGATGGATTACACCCTGCGCGATATCTTTGACGTTCCGGAACTGTCGTCCATGAACGACGATATCGTGAACGGCTATGGGTTCACATTCGGCGACGGCGCCCATCCCTTGGCACCCTTCACAGCCCAGCGAATTGATTACTCGCTGGCACGGCTGGCCCATTACACCGCAACGGGGGCGGAGCACTTTCAGAACCACGTGTTGTTCACCAACTACCAGTTCTATGTCGATGAGTTCGAAGCCTATGCCCGCACCATGCTGGCGGATCCCAAAAGCGGATATACGTCATTCGTCGGCACCGGAAATGTCGAAATCACCGACCCGGATGCCATGCTGAACGCGCCCGCAAAGCTGCCGCAAATGCCGACGTTTCACCTGAAACGCGACAATGGGGCAGGGATCACGCTGGTCAACATCGGGGTCGGTCCTTCGAATGCCAAGACTGCGACGGATCACATTGCCGTACTGCGCCCCCATGCCTGGATGATGGTCGGCCATTGCGCCGGTCTGAGGAACACCCAGCGCCTGGGTGATTTCGTACTGGCCCATGGATACCTGCGCGAAGATCATGTGCTGGATGATGATCTGCCGGTCTGGATGCCGATTCCCGCTTTGGCCGAAATTCAGGTGGCGCTGGAAGAAGCCGTGGCCGACGTCACAAAATACCAGGGCTACGACCTGAAGCGCATCATGCGGACGGGCACCGTGGCCACCATCGACAACCGAAACTGGGAACTTCGCGACCAATCGGGGCCGGTCCAACGGCTGTCACAGTCGCGTGCCATCGCGCTAGACATGGAATCAGCCACCATCGCGGCCAACGGTTTTCGCTTCCGCGTGCCCTATGGAACGTTGTTATGCGTGTCCGACAAACCCCTGCACGGCGAGTTGAAATTGCCCGGAATGGCCTCGGAATTCTACAGAACACAGGTGGCGCAGCATCTTTTGATCGGAATCAGGGCGATGGAGAAATTACGCGAAATGCCGCTGGAACGTATACATTCCCGTAAGTTGCGCAGCTTTGAAGAGACCGCTTTCCTCTGAATCAGCCGATTTATGCCTACAAAATGGACCCAAAGAGGCGTTTCGGTGCCACAAATGGTTGTGTAACACCTCCATATTCAGTTAAATAAGGCCAATGAGCCACAAAGAGCTGCCAGAACGAGGAGATTCATCATGGCAAAACCACTCACGAAGACACAGCTAGTCGCCGCACTCGCTGATCAACTCGAAAGCGACAAGAAATCGGCCACGGCTGCGCTCGACGCCATCGTGTCGGTAATTACCACAGAAGTTTCCAGTGGCGGCGCCGTCACACTTCCCGGAGTCGGCAAAATCTATTGCCGCGAGCGTCCTGCACGTATGGTCCGCAACCCAGCCACGGGTGAGCAGATCCACAAGGATGCCGACAAGGTGGTCAAGATGACCATCGCGAAGGCTCTGAAGGACAGCGTCAACGACTGATCTCCCCAAGGACAGAGGTTGACCGGGCCGCGAATTTCGCGGCCCTTTTTCGTTTCGGGAACAGGTTGCGCCCGTCACTTCACCAAAGCGTCAGTCCGCAACCGCCCCTTTCGACAGTTGTACTGCCAGAATGGCCAGGGTGATGATAACCACGCCGACCACATCCAGAACGCCGATGGATTCGCCCAGCAATGCGGCCGCGATGGCCACGCCGAAGAAGGGGTTCAGGAAATGGAATGTGGCGGCCCGGACTGCGCCAATCCGGCGCACCAGCCAGAACCAGATCATGGTGGCGACAAGGCCGGGGACGAATATCGTGTAAACAAAAGCCACGACGACAGCAGGTGTCCAGTTGGCTTCCCAGGTTTCGAATACCAAGGCAGGCACCCAAAGGGCGGCACTGCCGATCAACATCTGCAATCCGACGATCACCATGATCTTGCCGCCAGCGACCGCCCCCTTGACGGCAAGCGTGGCGAACGCCAGCGCCAGGGCTCCGATACATGCCAGTGCCACACCCAGTGGATCGACGCCCGCCGTCAGCCTTGTGCCCATGATCAAAAGCACCCCGGCGATGCCAGCAATCAATCCGACCACGCCCAGTGGTCGCACGGTTTCGCCCAGAACCAGCCAACCGACAAGGGCAACCAACAAGGGCAGGGATGACGCGATGATCGCGGCAAGCGATGCCTCGATGGTCTGCATGGCGATGAAGTTCAGGCCCAGGTACAGCGCATTCTGGCAGATTCCGAAAATGATCGTCAGCCGCCATTGCTGCGGCGTAAGCCGAAAGCTCTGGCCCATTGCCCGCGCCAAGGCCAAGGCAATCAGCCCGGCAACAAGGAACCGGAACGCCGAGACAGTCAGCGGTGGCGCATTGGTGACGATGATCCGCGCTGACGTAAAGGCCGACGACCAGATAAAGGCAAACGTCAGCCCCGCCAGAATTGCCCGGATGTCCATGACCGCGCGCTAGCGCAAATACCCGATCGCGAAGGTCGGCGACATCTGAGATTCGACCACAAAGGCGTCAAGTGCGTCCCGCTCAGGTTGATCGCCAGTCCGCGTTTCCTCGCGCGCCAAGCCGCCGGTCACGAAAAGTGAGTCCAGATCCTCGCCCATGGCACCCTTGATGTCGGTATTGATCCCGTCGCCAATACACAGGATCCGGCTATCGGGCACAGGGGCGCCAAGCTGCTCAAGCCGTTGCCGCGCCAGCGTATAGACCGGAGGATGCGGCTTGCCGAAATACAGGCTCTCGCCCCCCATCTCGGTGTAAAGCGCGGCAAGTGCCCCGGCACACCATTCGCGCGTTTCGCCACGGTCGACGATCACATCGGGGTTGGCACACAACAGCTTCAGGCCATTCGCCTTGGCATACAGAAACTCGGGCCGGTTCACCTCGGGGTCGGCCTGGGCATCGAACGGACCCAGACAGGCAATGCCGGTGGCCTCGTCCAAAGGCACGCGTCGCACATCTGTCGGGTCATCGACAATGGCAGGCGGATCGAAGAACGTCAGATCGTAATCCTTGCCCATGAAATAGACCTTGTCGCCGATGACTCCTTGAAACATCGCGACCCGCGCGCTGTCGCCGCTTGTTGCAATCGTGTCCCAGCAATCCTGTGGCACCTCGAACTGCCCGAACTGCGCCGCCACGTCGGCCCGAGGCCGTGGCGCATTCGTCAACAGAACAACCTTGCCACCCTTGGCCCGAAAGGCGCGCAAGGCCGCGACCGCCTCTGGCAGGGCCCGCACCCCGTCGTGCAAACAACCCCAGACATCGCAGAAAACCGCATCGTAACGGTCGGAAATCTCGGCCAGGCTGTCGACGATCTGAACCACGACTTAAACCTTCAACGCCGGAATGATCTGCTTCTTGCGGCTGACAACACCCGGCAACCCCACGAGATCGCTCTCGACGGTGACACCAAAGCTCTTTTCGGCCACGTCTTTCACAAGGTCATTCGGAACGAACAGGATCGATTCCTCGCTCAGGATATCGACCAGGAAAAACAGCACCTGATCGACCCCGTCTTCCTCGGCGACTGCCGCCATATCCTCCATCAGCCCGGCCTTGCGCGCCAACACCGTCGATGGTGATGTCGTCTCCATCACCGAGACGCGGAACTTGGTGCCGTCCACTTCATAGGCCTTCGAATCCAACCGCAGCAATTCCGCATCCGAATAGGACGACACATCCGACTTCGCCGCAAACATCTCGGCGGCATAATCCGGGATCGACAAACCCAACTCACCGGCCAGCTTCTGGGCCAGGGCGCGGTCGACATCCGTGGTGGTGGGCGATCGGAACTCAAGCGTGTCGCTCAGGATACAGGACAGCATCGCGCCCTTGATCCGATCTGGCATCTTCTCGGCATCCTCGCCCATCAGGTCATGCATGATGGTGGCCGTGCAGGCGACCGGGCGCATGGTGATGTTGATCGGCGTCTTGGTCTTCAGCCCACCCTGCAACATGTGGTGGTCGATAACCTCGGTCACGTTCGCCTCGTTCACACTGTCAGGCAGTTCGGCGACGTTGTTGGTGTCGACGATGATGCAGGTATCTGCGGCGCTGACGTCTTCCAGATGCTCGGGCTTGTCCAGACTCCAGCGGCTTAGAACGAACAGCGCCTCGGAGTTGGGTTCTCCCAACAGCCGGGCTTCGGCAGGGGTGTCGCGGCACTCGTTCAGGTACCAGGCCCAGATGATCGGGGACCCCGTTGAATCGGTGTCAGGGGATTTGTGGCCGAAAACTTTGATGGTCATAAGGTCAACTCGGTTTCGTGAATTTCGCGTTCTCATAGCCCGTCACCCGCCCCTTGTCACCCTGCCGGGGCAGGGCATTTTGACCTCTGGCTGCATATCCGCTATGCACCGGCCATCCTGAAGGAGGACCCTGTCAATGACCAAGATCGCCTGACCGCTTTCAAACATCGACCGACATCCCTTCAATAGGAGCATCCTGACAATGGACAAGACCGGCTGACCCCGTTTCGGGGCTGTCACGCTGCGCATCTGGCGCGGCCCCATCTCCATGATCAGACGAAAGGGCGCACCCATGCCCAAATCCAGAAAACGACCCGCCCGGAACGGGACCAAATCTCCTGTGTCCAACGGATTGAAGCCAAGGAAACGGGGCTTCGATCCCGACCACGTCCGGCTTCCCAAGGGTCCAGGACCCACACCCGGCGGCAAAGGTGGCAAGCCGATGCTATTCCCGGGCCGAACCGGCGGCCGATAGGTTACGCCTCTGCCCGGTGCTTGAAGCCGGGCGGGGGTTTCGCCATGCTGGGAAAGAGCAGAAGAAAAAGGCAGGCAGGGTGCGGGAAACCGAGCTTTACACACCTATCAAAACGTTCCTCGAAGCCCAGGGCTACGAGGTCAAGGCCGAAGTCGCCTCGGCCGATGTCGTCGCTTGCCGCGGGGACGAAAACCCCCTGATCGTCGAGTTGAAAACCGCCTTCTCGCTGGCGCTGATCCATCAGGGGATCGAACGCCAAAAGATTACCGATGCCGTTTATGTCGCCGCGCCGCGTGGCAACGGCAAAGGCTTCCGGGGATCTCTGAAAGCCATGATCACACTCTGCCGCCGCCTTGGACTCGGGCTGTTGACCGTGCGCCTGAAGGACGGTTTCGTCGAAGCCCATGTCGACCCCGGCCCCTATGCGCCGCGCAAGACCAAATGGCGAAAGGCCGTGCTTTTGCGCGAATTTGCCAAACGTCAGGGCGATCCAAACCTTGGCGGCACCCGGGGCGGCATCGTCACGGCCTATCGCCAGGACGCGCTTCTTTGTGCCGCACACCTCAGCGATGCTGGTCCCAGCAAGGGGGCGGCGGTGGCCCGTGAAACCGGCGTCGAAAAGGCAACCCGCATGATGGCCGACAATCACTACGGCTGGTTTCAGCGTGTCGACACCGGCATCTACGATGTCACCGAAAAAGGCCGCGCGGCGGCCAAACCCACCTGATGGAGTGGCGCGACACCGGCATCGTCCTTGCCCGCCGTCGACATGGCGAAACCGCCGCGATCATCGAGGTATTCACCGAATCCCACGGTCGTCACGCCGGGATCGTGCGTGGCGGCGCGTCGCGCAAGCTGACGCCGATCCTGGAACCCGGCAACCAGGTCGAGGTCACCTGGCGCGCACGGCTCGAAGATCACCTGGGCGTTTTTGCCGTCGAACCGCTCGAAGCCCGTGCCGCAGCCCTTATGGGTGACCGCAAGACGCTCGCCGGTCTGAACAGCATGACCGCGCTCCTTTCTTTCGCCCTTCCGGAACGCGAGGCGCACAAAACCATTTATCAGGGCACACTTACCGTCCTGGAGATGATGACATCCGGCCCGCACTGGCCGCTTGCCTATCTGCGTTGGGAACTGACGCTGCTCGAAGATCTGGGCTTCGGCCTCGATCTTTCTACCTGTGCCGCCACCGGCTCTACTGACAACCTCGCCTATATCTCGCCGAAATCCGGTCGCGCGGTTTCGACAACCGGTGCAGGAGACTGGAAAGACAAACTCCTGCCACTCTCACCGGCGCTTGTTGGCAAGGGCGGCGGTTCAGACGCAGATCTCCGCGACGGGCTGCGCGTCACCGGGCATTTCCTGAAGACCTGGCTGGCACCGGCGCTCGGCAACCGCGCCCTGCCCGCAGCCCGTCAGCGCCTCGTCGATCTCCTGGCACGCGCCTGACCCTTCTTCCTGTCAAAAATACTCCGGGGGAGCGCTCAAAGAGCGCTGGGGCAGAGCCCCAAGTCAAAACTTTTCCGCGAAAAGTATTGCGCCCGGCCCGATCACTCGGCGCGAAAGATCATCTCGGTGCCGTCTTCGCTTGACAGGATCAAGGTGTCCCCCTGCACCTCGACCAGGGTCATGTCCGCAAGCGCCGCAAAGAACACCTGCTCATCCGCCATCGCCAGACAGGCCCGCCGGGTTGCGGCAATCGGCCCAAGCGCCAACCAGGGATAGGGGGCAGTCTGATCCGCCGACCATCGGTTGCAGGGCGCCTCGCCAAAAGCGCGTCCGGTCTCGGGAAACGAAATGCTCGCCCGGGCATCGAAGGCTTTGCCATCAATCTCGGCCAGCACATAGACCGCATCCGGATCCGCATAGCCCGACACGGTTTCGTCGGCACAACCCGCAAACGGCAAAACAAGAGAAAGGACCAGAACGCGCCACATAGGGGCCAGACTGCCGGTTACGATCCCTTAACTCAAGCGTTCGCTACAGCGTACAAAACGGAAAATCCGCCGGTCTTGACGTGTACAATTCGTACGCGCGTTGCGTGCGAACGCGTACAAGCTAGCCAAGCAATCTACGTGCGATGACCTGCGCCTGTATCTCGGCGGCCCCTTCAAAGATGTTCAGGATACGCGCATCACACAGGATCCGGCTGATCCCGTACTCCAGTGCAAACCCGTTACCCCCATGAATTTGCAGCGCATTATCCGCCGCCGCCCAGGCCACGCGGGCACCCAGAAGCTTGGCCATGCCCGCTTCCAGATCACAGCGCCGGTCTTCGTCCTTTTCCCGGGCAGAGAAATACGTAAGTTGCCGCGCCACCATGATCTCGACCGCCATCATCGCCAGCTTCGAGGCGACACGAGGGAATGAAATCAAGGGCTTACCGAATTGCTTCCTGTCTTGGGCGTATTGCAATCCCACGTCCAAAGCCGACTGAGCCACCCCGATCGCACGCGCCGCCGTCTGGATCCGGGCGCTTTCGAATGTCTGCATCAACTGCTTGAAACCCTGGCCTTCTTTCCCGCCCAGCAGGTTCTCGCCCTTCACCCGGAAGTCGTCGAAGTTGACTGTGTATTCCTTCATCCCGCGATAGCCCAGGACTTCGATCTCGCCACCGGAAAGCCCTTCATCAACAAAAGGTTGGGCGTCTGTGCCGGGCGTCTTTTCGGCCAGAAACATCGACAACCCACGATAGTCATCGGTGTCTGCCACAGACCGCGCAAGCACCGTCATCACATGGGTGCGCGCGGCGTGGGTGATCCAGGTCTTGTTGCCGGAGATCACCCAATCCTCGCCATCCTTTGTCGCCTTGGTCCGCAATGATCCCAGATCAGATCCGGTGTTCGGCTCGGTGAAAACCGCCGTGGGCAAAACCTCACCCGAAGCAAGTGACGGAAGCCATTGTGTTTTTTGCGCATCCGTCCCGCCGCAGATGATCAATTCGGCCGCAATTTCCGACCGGGTACCAAGGGAACCGACACCGATGTAGCCGCGGGAAAGCTCTTCGGACACCACGACCATCGAAGCTTTCGAAAGCCCGAAGCCGCCGAATTCCTCGGGGATGGTCAGGCCAAAGACACCCATTTCGGCAAGCTCTTCAATAACTTCCATCGGGATCAGCTCGTCGTTCAGGTGCCAGTCGTGCGCGAAAGGTTCGACCTTCTCCCGGGCAAAGCGACGGAACTGTTCGCGGATCATCTCCAACTCGTCATCCAGGCCGGTGGCGCCATAGGTGATGTCTGCAGTGCGCTCTCGGATAAATTCGACAAGCCGCATTCTTGCAGCCTGGCTGTTGCCTGATCTGGTCAGGGTCACAACCGCCGGTGTCATCAGAACCTGTTGATCGTCTTGGGATAATCCCAAATCCTGTGGGCGAATGATCTCGCCCTGACTCATCGGAATGCCACCTTGAAGCTGGCAAAGGTACTCGCCAAACGCGATCTGATGGATCAGTTGTTCCAACTCGCCGAACTTGCCCTCGGCGTCCAGTTTCTCGGCCCAGCCCTGCATTTGCCTTAGCGCTTCCACATATGTCGCGATCCAGGCCAAACCATGGGCCGCCGTCTGTTCCGCTTCCAACCTCGACGCACTGACCTTGCCATCCACACGCAATGCTTCTCCGACACACTCGCGCGCCCGCGTCAGCAGGGCATCCGCTGGCTTCAACGAGGCCTTGGTTTGGGCCAAAAGATCTGAAATTACGGGCGTTTCTGTCATGGCGACATTTCCGTCATGTGGCATGGGATCCCTCGTATTCTGCAACTGCGAGATATATTTTGAATGCAAGTGCAGCGCAAGAAGATTGCGCCCGTGCGGGAAAAATCGACTAAATCTGTCTTTCTGGCAATGCAACTTCCAAGGTTCGAAGCAACGAGATAACAGACCGCATGATCGCTTCGCTGGACTTCATCGCCCTTATCGCCGCGATCCTGCTGGGAGTTCTGGCAGGATTGATCAAAGGCATGACAGGTTTCGCGATGCCCATGATCCTTGTTTCGGGCCTGGGGTCGTTTCTGGCGCCGGAACTGGCCATAGCCGGAATGATCCTGCCGACGCTGGTCACCAACCTGTGGCAAGCCCTGCGCCAAGGGCCAGCGGCGGCGCTGCAATCTGCGCGTAACCACTGGATTTTTCTGGTAGTATCCTTGTTCACCATCGCGTTTGCGGCGCAACTGGTGACGCGCATATCCTCCGAGTTACTGTTCCTGATCCTTGGCGTGACCGTCGCCGCGTTCGCCAGCCTGCAACTGGCCGGATGGCATCCCCGGATCAATGTCGGAAACCGTCGTACAGCCGAAATCGGTGGCGGCTTGTTCGCAGGCACCATGGGCGGTCTGGCGGGAGTCTGGGGGCCGCCGACAGTTTTGTACCTGACCGCACTGGACACGCCCAAGACGGAACATGTGCGCATTCAAGGCGTGGTTTATGGGACCGGTTCGATCGTGCTGGCCCTTGCCCATTTCAGGTCGGGTCTTCTGTCCGGTCCGGGTTTGGACCTTTCAGCCCTTCTGATCCTGCCTGCCGTGATCGGATTGCTCGTGGGATTTGCCGTACAAGACAGAATGGACCAGGACAGATTCCGCTGGATTGTCCTGGTGGTGTTGATCGTTGGAGGTCTGAACCTCGTGCGGCGGGCCTTGCCGGGGTGAACTTAGCCTATCGCCACGGCTTTCACATCATCGTCGATGTGGTCCTCGTACTGGGCAAAGTTCTCCGAGAACATTTTGACCAGCTTGGCAGCTTGACGGTCATATGCCTCGCCGTTGTCCCAGGTACGCCGCGGATCCAGAAGGATGTCCGGCACAGCACTTGCCTTTACGGTAACAGGCACGTCAAACCCGAAGTTGGGATCCTTGCGGAATTGGGCGTTTTCGAGGGAGCCATCGAGGGCGGCGGTCAAAAGTGCGCGGGTCGCCTTGATCGGCATACGGCTTCCGGTGCCGAAAGCACCGCCGGTCCAGCCGGTGTTGACCAGCCAGCAGGTTGTGCCGTGTTTGGCGATCTTGTCGCGCAACAGGGCGCCATAAACTTCTGGGCGACGTGGCATGAAAGGTGCGCCGAAACAGGTTGAAAATGTCGGTTCCGGTTCGGTCACGCCGCGTTCGGTGCCAGCTACCTTCGACGTGAAGCCCGACAGGAAGTGATACATCGCCTGGGCCGGGGTCAGCCGTGCAATCGGGGGAAGCACACCAAAGGCATCGCAGGTCAGCATGATGACGTTCTTTGGATGTCCGCCAAGCGCCGTCGTCGAGGCATTCGAGATGTAGTGCATCGGATAGGCGCATCGCATGTTCGCGGTCAGGCTGTCGTCGTCGAAATCAAGCTCTTTGGTCTCGGGATCGAAGACCATGTTTTCGATCACGGTGCCGAACTTCGACGTTGTATCGTAGATTTCCGGCTCGGCCTCGCGGCTGAGATTGATGGTCTTGGCATAGCAGCCGCCTTCGAAATTGAAGATGCCGCGATCGGACCAGCCGTGTTCGTCATCGCCGATAAGGACCCGGTTTGGGTCAGCCGAAAGCGTGGTCTTGCCGGTGCCCGAAAGTCCGAAAAAGACTGCGGAATCAACCGGATTGCCCGAGGCATGGTTGGCCGAACAATGCATGGGCATGACATTCTTTTCGGGCAGCATGTAATTCAGAAGCGTGAAGACCGATTTCTTGTTCTCACCGGCATATTCAGTGCCGCCGATCAGGATCAGCTTTTTGTCGAAGTTCATCGCAATGATTGTGTCCGACCGGCAGTTATGACGTTCTGGGTCTGCCTTGAACGTCGGACAGTTGATCACGGTGAACTCTGGCGCGAAACTGTCCAGTTCGTCGCGCTCAGGACGGCGCAGCATGTGACGGATAAACAGCGAATGCCAGGCAAGCTCGGTGACCAGACGTACGTCAAGCCGGTGAGTTGAATCGGCCCCGGCATAAAGGTCCTGCACAAAGTAGTCACGGCCCTTCATATGGGCGAGCATGTCATCATGAAGGGTGTCGAACCCCTCGGAACTCATGGCGCGGTTGTTTTCCCACCAGATCGTATCCTGGACGAGGTCCGACTTGACGACGTGCTTGTCCTTTGGGGACCGTCCGGTGAACTTTCCAGTCGACACCAAAAGCGCCCCACCCCGGCCAAGGGTGCCTTCGCTGCGGCACAGGGATTGCTGTATCAAATCGGGTTCAATCAGGTTGTAATGGACTTCTCCCAGCCCCGTAATTCCCTGGTGTTCCAGTGTCTTGTCTGGATTGACCCGGCCAACGCTCATGATGCTTGCTCCCTGGCAGTCTGAAAGTGGCCACATCGGGCCAAATTGCTGTCTCTGATATGCATATAAGCTGGCTTTCCAGAGGGTGAACAGGACTGAAACGAACAGTTAGCGCCATCAAATCAATGAATTTTCGGGTTTAGCGCCAACAAAGAAGGCAGGTTGGCGCCTCGGCAAGAAAACTGCGGCAAATTAGCCATTCTGAAACAAAAATACCGTTCGTATAGCGTGGTAAATGACGATGATTCGCACATTATTGTTGAATTACCCCAAGGCAGACACGAATATGCCCGAAAAAAGACACCGTATAATGCGCCAACAATAAGGCGTGCATGAGCAGTAAAAGGAACAATCCATGTCCAGGATCGCACTGGTCGATGACGACCGGAATATTCTGACGTCTGTCTCAATGACCCTTGAGGCAGAGGGTTTCGAGGTCGAGACCTACAACGACGGGCAGGCTGCCCTCGATGCGTTTAACAAGAAACTGCCAGATATGGCGGTATTCGATATCAAGATGCCCCGAATGGATGGCATGGACCTGCTTCAGCGTGTGCGGCAGAAAACGTCAATGCCGGTCATTTTCTTAACTTCCAAGGACGATGAGATTGACGAAGTTCTGGGACTTCGCATGGGGGCGGACGATTACGTCAAGAAGCCGTTTTCGCAGCGCTTGCTGGTCGAACGCATTCGCGCGCTTTTGCGGCGCCAGGAAGTGATTGCTGGCGATGTTGAAGGCGAAGTCGATACAGCACAGGTCATGGTCCGTGGCGAACTACGTATGGATCCATTGCGTCACTCGGTGACCTGGAAAAGTCGGGAAGTTTCGCTGACGGTAACCGAATTTCTGCTCTTGCAGGCACTGGCGCAACGCCCGGGTTTCGTGAAAAGCCGGGATCAGTTGATGGACGTTGCCTATGACGATCAGGTCTACGTCGACGACCGCACAATCGACAGTCATATCAAGCGGCTTCGCAAGAAAATGCGCATGGTCGACGATGATTTTTCGGCGATCGAGACGTTGTATGGCATCGGATATCGCTACAACGAAGAATAAATGACCGCGGCGGGGGTCAATATGCAGGGCGTAAAACCAGTCAACCAAGCCGATGTGGTATTGGGCGAAGACTGGATCGGGGCGGATGCCGCGGCCGAAAGCGTCGCGCGAGCGAAACGGGACAAGCGTGGCGTAATCGCCATGAACCGATCCCCGCTCGCGCGGAAAATCATCACGTTCAACCTGCTGGCAATCCTCGTCCTTGTGGCGGGGGTTTTGTTCTTGAACCCGTTCCGCGACGGTTTAGTTTATCAACGCGAACAAGCGATTGTTAGCGAAGCCCAGTTGCTGGCCGGTTTCCTCGGTACTCAGTTCGACGCCGATGCGCCGGTCGATCTTGGCGGCGATGATGTCGCGGTCGTGACGCGGATGCTGGGAACCCTTCCCTTGCCCGCTGGCGCCTCGGTCTTCGTCTATGACGCCGACGGTGCCATCGTGGCTTCGGCAGATGCGAAAGAGCGTGCGTCCAATGTTTCGGGTTCGGGCGAGCGATCGACGATGATCACCGATTTTCTGGATGCACTTTGGAATGGGGTCGCATCCATCTTCGGTCGCGATGTCGGGCGGCCAGCGGCGGAAACCGACAATGCAGTTTTGGTCAAGGACTTGGTCAATGCGGCACTTGCCAATGGTACCGAGGTCAGGTCGTCCACCGATCTCCATGGAAACACCATTTTTACCGTGGCTACGCCGATCCATAACGGTCCGACGGCAGTTGGTGTTGTGGCCATCGCCAGTGCGGCCGGCGAAATCGACGGCCTTGTCAGGGCCGAGCGTGAACAGATCCTGCAAATGTTCGTGATCGCGATTCTGGTGTCGGTTGGCCTGAGCCTTGTTCTGGCATCGACCATCGCAAATCCTTTGTCCGACCTCGCTGCCGCCGCCGAAATCGGACGCGAAAAGAACGCGCGAAAATTCAGCCCAAGTCGGGTTCGCATCCCGGATCTGACCGCACGGCCCGACGAAATCGGTCGGTTGTCGGCGGCTCTCAGGGGCATGGTTGCGGCACTTTATGATCGGATCGACGCAAACGAACAATTCGCAGCCGACGTGGCCCATGAAATCAAGAACCCACTCGCCTCGTTGCGTTCGGCGGTTGCGTCATTGCGGGTCGCAAAGCGCGAAGATCAGCAAAGCAAGCTGCTGGATGTCGTCGAACATGACACCCGCCGGTTGGACCGGCTGGTCAGCGACATCTCGAACGCGTCACGGCTGGACAGCGAGCTTGTCAAAGAAGAAGAGGCTCCATTCGATCTATTGAAGATGATCGGCAACCTGGCGGACTATCTTGGTAATGAGGCGCGCGAGAAGGGTGTTGAGTTCATCACCGACATGCCGACTGATCCGATTGAGATCGAAGGGTTGGAGTCGCGCCTGGCGCAGGTTTTCGTGAACTTGTTGTCCAATGCGATTTCGTTCTGCGACGACGGCGATGCCATTCGGGTCTGGGTGCGCAAACGTGAGAATCGCGTGCTGGTAGTGGTCGAAGACACCGGCCCAGGTATTCCCGAGCAAGCTTTGACCAAGATCTTCAACCGGTTCTACACCGAGCGTCCCGTCGATCACTTCGGCAACAACTCGGGCCTGGGGTTGGCCATTTCAAAGCAGATTGTCGAAGCCCATGGCGGGGTGATCTGGGCTGAAAACATCCGGCCGACCGATGCGGATGTGACCTCTGACCCATTGGGGGCCCGTTTCGTCGTCGGCCTTCCCGTCTAAGAACGACCCGATGCAACAGGCACAGGGCACTGAGATCATTCATGCCAGTGCGGTGTCTCTTGGCTCGACGGGGATCTTGTTGACCGGCGCATCAGGCAGTGGCAAATCCACGATTGCTTTAGAAATGATGGCCCTAGGTGCTTCCCTTGTCGCCGACGATCGCGTCGTTGCTCAGCCTTCGGGCGAAGGCGTCTTGATTTCAGCCCCGCCAGAAATCGCCGGACGTATCGAGGCGCGTGGTCTTGGGCTTTTGCAGGGCGAACCGGTCAATGCCCGGCTTGCCGCTGTTGTCGATCTGGACCAGGTGGAAACGAAACGTCTACCGCCTGCGCGCGAAATTTTGATTGCAGGTCGGCCTGTGCGCTTGCTCCACCGGGTTGAGACACCTGCATTCGCCTCTATGCTTTATGTCATGCTGTCCGGGGATCAGGAATGACTGACGCGGCGATGCCCAAGAAACCAATACGTGCCATCCTGGTCACCGGTGCTTCCGGTGCGGGTCGGACAACCGCGACCCGCGCCCTTGAGGACATCGGGTTTGAAACCATCGACAATATCCCGCTGTCCTTGTTGCCGAGGGTATTTGATGGACCGGCCTCAATGCCGCCGCTTGCTATCGGCATTGACGTGCGGAACCGGGATTTTTCGGTTGACGGAGTCGTCAGTGTTCTGGACCGAATAGCCGCCGATTCTGGTATCGAGGCGGAATTGCTGTTCCTTGACTGCCGACCCGACGTTCTGCTGCGCAGGTACTCGGAAACCCGCCGCCGACATCCCCTGGCTCCTTCGGAAACGCCCGAGATCGGCATTGCGCGCGAAATGGAATTGCTGGTCACCATCCGCGAACGCAGCGAACACTTGATTGACACCTCCAGCATGACGCCGCGCGCGCTTAAGGCCGAGATCGAAAGACGCTTTGCGCGGGGCGGCACCAGTGTGATGGCGCTTTCGGTTGAGAGTTTTTCTTACAAACGGGGATTGCCGCGTGGCGTCGACATGATTTTCGACATGCGGTTTCTGGCCAACCCGCACTGGCAAGAGGAACTGCGCGACCTCGACGGACGGGCTCCTGCGGTGGCGGCTTATGTCGAAGCGGATCCCCGGTTTGCTGGCTTCTTTGAAAAGTTGTCCGACCTCGTTTTGAACCTGGTCCCGGCTTACAAGGCCGAGGGAAAGACCTATCTATCCCTTGGATTGGGATGTACCGGCGGGCAACACCGATCGGTTGCCGTTGCGGAAAGGTTGGCGAAGACCCTTGCAGAGAACGGGTGGCAGGTGTCAACTCGGCATCGGGAATTAGAGCGGCGTGACATCCAGCCGCTTGGCGTGGGGAAGACCGGGTGATTGGTATTGTGATCGTGGCGCACGGCGGGTTGGCACCCGAGTATCTGGCGGCAGTCGAACATGTCGTCGGCAAGCAGCCGGGTGTGCAAGCCATTTCGATTGCCCCGGATCACGACCGCGATGCCAAGCAAGCCGAGATTTGCGCGGCGGCCGACAAGGTCGATTCAGGCGACGGTGTGGTTGTGGTTACGGACATGTTTGGTGGTTCGCCGTCCAACCTTTCGTTGAGGGCCTGCAATCCATCCGATCGGAAAATCCTGTTCGGAGCGAATTTGCCCATGCTGATCAAGCTTGCCAAATCGAGGCATAAACCACTGAAAGACGCGGTCGATGCTGCCTTGGCGGCCGGGCGCAAGTACATTGATTGTTTCGAAGGCAGCAGTTGACGTGATATGGCTGGCGATGTGACCAGGATACATACCATCGTGAACGAAAAGGGGCTTCATGCGCGGGCGTCGGCGAAACTCGTCGAGGTGGTCGAGGAGTTTGATGCCGAGGCTACTGTATCCAAGGACGGGATGAGCGTGACCGGTGACAGTATCATGGGGTTATTGATGCTTGCTGCCTCTCGTGGAACTCAGATCGAAGTGACGACAAGCGGCGCCGAGGCCGAGGCTTTGGCGGTCGCCATCGAGGAACTCGTTGCCAGTCGCTTTGGCGAGGACATGTAAGCGATGGCTGAACAGGCTGCCAATTCGCCCGGTGACGATCTGACCAACGCCGACGGTTATATTCCCTATGACAAGCGCCGCCTGAGCTATGCCAACACGTTTCCCCATTCCGGCAAACGTGGGGTCATCCGGGCGATGGAGTGGTCGACGGGCAAGTTGAGGCTGTTGCGGTTGATACGTCAGTTCGAACGTGAAGGGGTTGAAACGGGTCAGGGCTTCTGGCCGCACGCACTGCGCGTCATGGGCATAACGCTGGAAACGCCAGCTTCCGAGGTTCAGCGCATTCCCTCAAGTGGACCGGTCGTTGTCGTGGCCAATCATCCCCACGGCCTTGTTGACGGCATGGTATTGGCGGATCTGATCGGCCGGGTTCGCACCGACTACAAGATACTTACCCGCTCGCTGCTGACCGGTATCCCCGAGATCGAACAATTCATGATCTCGGTGCCGTTTCCGCATGAAGAAAACGCGATCCAGAAAAGCCTTGAGATGCGAAAATCCACCATGGCCCATCTTGCAGCTGGCGGTGTTGTCACGCTTTTTCCATCCGGCGTTGTGGCATCGTCGGACACTTGGTGGGGCCCGGTCGTGGAGCGTGACTGGAATCCCTTCACCGCCAAGATGGTGATCAAGTCCGGGGCAACGGTTGTGCCGATCCGGTTTCCCGGTGCAAATTCGCGCGCGTATCAGATAGCCGATAAGATCAGTGCGACCATGCGACAGGGGCTGCTGTTGCACGAGGTTGTCCATGCTTTGAATCGACCACAACGCCCGCACATCGGCGAACCTTTCGCGGCGGGCGAGATTGAAAAACGCCGAGCCGCCCCACGCGAATTAATGGAATGGATGCGAGCCGAAACCTTGTCGCTTGGCAAGGCCTAGCGAGTCGGGACAGGCGGGTCTTCCCGATAGTCGTAGAATCCACGATCAGTTTTTCGCCCCAGCCAACCGGCCTCGACATATTTCGTTAAAAGTGGGCAGGGCCGATACTTGGTGTCTGCCAGACCGTCATGCAGGACGTTCATGATCGCCAGGCAGGTGTCCAGCCCGATGAAATCCGCCAGTTCAAAGGGCCCCATGGGGTGGTTTGTGCCGAGCTTCATGGCGGAATCGATCGAGGCGACTGACCCGACACCTTCGTAAAGTGTATAGACGGCTTCGTTGATCATCGGCATCAGGATGCGGTTCACGATAAAGGCCGGGAAATCCTCGGCCGTGGCCGAGGTTTTACCCAGACGGTCAACGACATCTTTCAAGGCCTGATAGGTGGCTTCGTCGGTGGCAATGCCCCGGATAAGTTCGACGAGTTGCATCACCGGAACCGGGTTCATGAAGTGAAAACCCATGAATTTCTCGGGCCGGTCGGTGCGACTGGCCAGGCGGGTGATCGAAATCGACGATGTGTTCGAGGTCAGGATCGTATGGGGTTCAAGGTGCGGGACCAGATCTTCGAAGATCGCTGCCTTCACCGCCTCTTTTTCCGTAGCGGCCTCGATGACCAGATCGGTTTTTCCCAAATCCGAAAGCTTCAATGTGGTCGTTATGCGGTTCAAAGCCTGTTCGGCTTGATCCGATGTGATTTTTTCCCGGGAAACCTGTCGCGCCAAATTGGATTCGATCAGGGTCAGCGCGTCGTCCAGCGCGCCCCGGTCGATGTCATTCAGAATGACGTCGTATCCTGCCAGCGCCAGAACATGGGCGATGCCATTGCCCATCTGACCCGCGCCGATCACACCCACTTTGTTGATGCTCATTGGAATGCCTGTTCCTTTCACGCGCGACCATAGGCGCTTGGTTAAACCCTGTGCAAGCCCGAGAGATCTTTAAAATTCTAGCTTTAGGACAATCTCAATCGGATCTGACGAAACTTGCCGAATTCGTGGCCTTCGCAAGGTGGAAAGCGTGCCAAGAGACGACCCAAACGGTGACCAGACGCCAATCGACTATCAGATCTGCTCTTATGCTGGTAGCCGTCTGTCCTTTCGCGGGCCAGCTGTGGCGCTGGAGCGCCCTTTTGTCGCCGTGCTTGGTGGGGCCGAGACATTTGGAAAATACGTGCCTGCCCCATATGCAGCCCTGCTGGCAGAGTGGATTGATCTGCCAGTCGCCAATTTCGGCGTCGCACAAGCGGGTTTGTCTTTGTTCAGTGAAGAACCCTGGCTGCTTGACGCCTGCTCGCGGGCCGAGGTGACGGTGATACAGGTTCTTGGCGCTCAGAATATGTCAAACCGGCTGTATTCCGTGCATTCACGGCGAAACGATCGGTTTCTTTCGGTGTCACCTGCTTTGCGAGACATGTTCCCCGACGTCGATTTTTCCGGAATTAACTTTACCGGACATCTGCTTGCAACACTGGCAACGCAATCGCGCGCAAGTTTCCAGGTTCTTGTCGATGAACTGAAATGGGCCTGGGTTCAGCGGATGCGGCGCGTTCTCGACCTCATTCAGGGTGACATCATTCTTTTATGGATGTCGGAACGATGCCCTGATCGCGGTGGAAACCGCCATGATCAGGAAGAACCGCATTATGTCGATCGTCAAATGCTGAATGCGGTTGCCGACAAGGTGGCGGGCATTGTCGAAGTTGTGGCAGAGCGAAATCAACCCAAGCTTGATGGAATGATCTTTGGCGAAGGTGAAGCGGACGCGGCAATGCGCTTGCCCGGGCCCTTTGCCCACCTGCAGGCGGCCGAAAAGCTGGCCATCGCATTGTCAGAAGTCAGAGGAGCCGCGGGCCAGCAAATGCGCGGGCCCGCGCCTGGATCAAAGCTTTTCAATCAGTTCGGGCACGGCTGAGAACAGGTCAGCAACAAGGCCATAGTCCGCAACCTGAAAGATCGGCGCCTCTTCGTCCTTGTTGATGGCCACGATGACTTTCGAATCTTTCATGCCAGCGAGATGCTGAATGGCGCCCGAAATGCCGACGGCGACATAAAGATCGGGGGCAACCACCTTGCCGGACTGTCCAACCTGCCAATCGTTCGGCGCATAACCGGAGTCGACTGCCGCCCGCGACGCGCCAACGGCGGCGCCCAGCTTGTCGGCCAGTTGTTCGATCAAGGCAAAATCCTCTTCCGAACCAACACCGCGCCCGCCCGAGACAACGACACCGGCGCTGGTCAATTCCGGCCGGTCGCTTTCGGCGACCTTGTCTTCAACCCATTCCGACAGGCCCGGGTTTTCTGCGGCAGCGATCGATTCGACGGGGGCAGAGCCCGCCTCGTTCGCGGCATCGAATGTGGATGTGCGGATCGACACAACCTTCGTTGCATCGACTGATTTGACGGTTTGGATCGCATTACCGGCATAGATCGGACGTTCGAAAGTGTCGCCATCGACGACGCCCGAAACATCCGAGATGACCATGACATCCAAGAGGGCAGCCACACGGGGCAGCACGTTCTTGGCGTCGGTCGTTGCTGGCGCCATGATGTGGCTATAGTCGCCGGCAAGCGAAACGATCAGTGCCGCTGTCGGTTCGGCCATCCGGTGACCAAGCGAGGCGTCTTCGGCGACCAGAACCTTTGAAACGCCATCAATCTTCGAGGCGGCCTGGCCGGCGGCAGCGGCGGTGGCTCCTGCGCATAGGACGACGACTTCGCCCAGTGATTTGGCTGCCGTAACGGATTTTGCAGTGGCATCCAAGTTCAATTCACCATCGGTGACTTCGGCAAGTAGAAGGACTGACATCAGATGGCCCCCAATTCTTTAAGTTTCGTGACCAGTTCGTCCACCGACCCGACGATTTCGCCAGCCTTGCGGGCCTCGGGCTCGGTCGTCGAAACAATCACAAGCCGTGGGCTGGCATCGACGCCGTAGTCTTCCGGAGTCCTCTCATCCAGCGGCTTTTTCTTCGCCTTCATGATGTTGGGAAGCGATGCGTACCTGGGTTCATTCAGCCTGAGATCGACGGTCACGATGGCAGGCATCTTCACCTTGATGGTCTGCAGGCCGCCATCGACTTCGCGAGTCACGGTGGCGTTGTCACCATCAATCGAAAGCTCGGATGCAAAGGTTGCCTGTGCCCAGCCCATCAACGCCGCCAGCATCTGGCCCGTCGCGTTCATGTCGTTGTCGATGGCCTGTTTGCCACACAGAACAAGGCCCGGTTGTTCTTCGTCAATTACACCCTTCAAAAGCTTGGCGACAGCCAAGGGTTCGATGTCGGTGTGAACGTCATCGGCCGCGACGATCAGGATCGCATGGTCGGCGCCCATGGCGAGAGCGGTCCGTAGAGTTTCCTGCGACTGCTTCACACCGATCGAGACCGCGATGACTTCGTCGGCCTTGCCAGCCTCTTTCAGACGGATCGCTTCTTCGACTGCAATCTCGTCAAAAGGGTTCATGGACATTTTCACGTTCGCCAGATCGACACCGCTTCCGTCCGCCTTTACCCGGACTTTCACGTTGTAGTCGATCACGCGTTTGACAGGCACCAGCACCTTCATGTGCGCAACTCCTCTATATTTCGAGGCGGGTTTATCGAAGCCGCCCAGTCTTGGACAGTCCAAAATCGACACCAGCGCGATAGGAGACGTCGCGGCGTGCTATCTTTTCACGAATCACGGAGGTCAGAATGGCAAAAGCACTGGGCGTCGGCGGATTGTTTATTCGGTCAAAGGACCCGAGAGGTCTGGCCAAATGGTACGAAACCCATCTGGGAATCAACCTTGCCCCAACCGATATGGAGATGTCGCCGTGGCAAACGGACGCCGGGGTGACTGTGTTCGCACCATTTGCGGAAGACACCGACTACTTCCGTTCGGATAAATCATTCATGATCAACTTCCGGGTCGATGACATCAAGGCGCTTGTCGGCGAACTTCGGGATAAGGGGATCGAGGTGACGAACGAGCAGTCGATGGACGGTCTTGGTCATTTTGCCCACACCGAAGATCCCGAAGGCAACCCGATCGAGCTTTGGGAGCCGACCGAGTCGTCGTGACACGCCGCGCTTGGGTTTCTGTTGCGTGCAGGCGGCAACCATTCGCCTGCGGCGACGGCGACTCCGGTCCCAAAAAATAAAAAATCGGGATTCGTCATTGGGTTTGTCCGAGTCAAGCGTAAAGGGTTGTTGATTGAGTCCCATCGGGACGTCTAGTTTCGGATTTGCGATTCACTTCGTCCTTGGGGGGACATGGTTGATGGGACCGGGCAGTGGCGTCGGGGAGGTTAATCCCGACGAAGCATTTACTATTTTAAAGAAAGACGAGTCAGCCCGCCTTATCGATGTTAGGACACGCGCCGAGTGGGGTTTTGTCGGCGTACCTGACACACGGGAAATTGGGCAGACACCGATCTTCATCGAATGGTCTGCCTACCCAGACATGTCCGTGAACCCGGCTTTTGCCGCAGAGGTGGAGAATGCGATCGGGTCGGAGAATCCCGGAACGCTTCTTTTCATCTGTCGCTCGGGTGCACGATCCTTGCAGGCTGCTATGGCGGTCACCGAACACTTTGCCCGACAGGGCAAGTCGGTCACCTGCCTGAATGTTGCCGAAGGCTTTGAGGGAGACGTGGACGCATCGGGACACCGGGGCGGCCATAATGGATGGAAAGCCCGGGGGCTGACATGGCGTCAGTCGTGAAACAGAGGAAGCAGTGGGCCAAAAATGACGAATCAAACCTGGGGACAGATACGCGAAAATCTTCTGACAACGGTCGGTAAGAACAACTATACAAACTGGATAGAGCCGCTGGAGTTTTCACAACTTGACGGCGGCGTGGCGACATTTCTGGTGCCAACGAACTTCATGGGCAACTGGGTGTCGCGGAACTTTGGCGATCATATTTTGCACGAGCTTTCGAAGTCGGGCGAAAAGGTCACGCGAGTCGAATTTTCGGTTCCCGACAGTGCCGTGATGGCGGCCCCGAAACCGCGTAAGGCGGAAGTCGGCAACAAGGCAAACAGCGAAGCCGGCGTCGGCGATGTTCCGGGTGCCCAACTGGATTCTCGGTTCACATTCGATTCTTTCGTTGTTGGCAAGCCGAACGAACTGGCTCATGCCGCCGCGCGCCGTGTCGCCGAAGGTGGCGCGGTCACGTTCAACCCTCTGTTCCTTTATGGCGGCGTCGGTCTGGGCAAAACCCACCTGATGCATGCAATTGCCTGGGAGTTGCGCAAGCGGTCGCCCGAGTTGCGCGTCGTCTATCTTTCAGCCGAGCAATTCATGTACCGCTTTGTGCAGGCGTTGCGCGACAAGGACATGATCGCCTTCAAACAGCTTTTCCGCTCGGTCGACGTGTTGATGATCGACGACGTTCAGTTCATTGCCGGCAAGGACGCTACGCAGGAAGAGTTTTTTCACACCTTCAATGCGCTGGTCGACCAAAACAAGCAGATCATCGTCAGTTCGGACCGGGCGCCAGCCGAAATCGACGGGATCGAGGACCGGATCGCCAGCCGTCTGCAATCCGGCTTGGTTGTGGATTTGCATCCGACGAACTATGAACTTCGGCTGGGCATTCTGCAGCAGAAAGTCGATCAGTTTTCGACCCAGTTTCCCAATCTTGTCATCAAGGAAGGTGTGCTTGAGTTTCTGGCGCATCGCATTTCGACCAACGTTCGCGTGCTTGAAGGCGCTTTGATGCGGCTATTTGCTTTCGGGTCCCTGGTCGGTCGTGAAATCACGATGGAACTGACGCAGGATTGTCTGGCTGATGTGTTGCGGGCGTCGGATCGGAAAATCACCGTCGAGGAAATCCAGCGCAAAGTCAGCGATCATTTCAACATTCGGCTGTCCGACCTGATCGGCCCCAAACGTGTGCGAACGTTTGCGCGGCCGCGCCAGATTGCCATGTATCTGGCCAAACAGTTGACAGCCCGTTCCCTGCCTGAGATCGGGCGCCGGTTCGGTGGTCGGGATCACACCACTGTCATGCACGGGGTGCGCCGGATCGAGGAACTGATGCAAAAGGACAGCCAGATCGCCGACGATCTTGAACTGCTGCGCCGGTCGCTGGAGGCTTGAGCCGACAAAACCTGCCATGATCGACCTTTTACCTTGGCTGGTCATTGCGGCTTTCATTGTCGGGATTTCCAAAGGCGGGCTGGCAAGTGCTGGGTCGCTGGCCGTGCCATTCCTCGCAATCTTCATGAACCCAGTGCAGGCGGCGGCGCTTATCCTGCCCGTCTTGCTGGTGACCGATCTGGTTGCGATCTGGCTTTATCGAACTGACTTTTCACGTCGCAACGTTGCGATCCTTTTGCCCGCATTCATCTTTGGCATTACCCTTGCGACGTTCCTGGTGCCCTACGCATCCGAAGCGTTCCTGCTGGTGATGACCGGGTCGGTTGGATTGTGGACCCTCTGGCGCCGCTGGTTTCGACCAAAGCCCGATAAACCTGCCGAGGCGCGCGTCGTGCCCGGGCTGTTCTGGGGCACTCTCGCCGGCATTACGACGTTTATCACCCACTCCGGCGCACCACCGACGCAGGCATTCCTGTTGCCTCAGAACCTGCCCAAGATGATCTTTGCCGGAACAATGGCGATCTCGTTCGGAATCGCGAATTTCACCAAGGTCCCGGGATATCACGCGCTTGGGTACTTCGAAGATCTGAACTGGACGATTGCGATTGGTCTGGCCACGGTCGGCATTTGCGGGACGGTGGTCGGCCGATGGTTGGTCAAGACATTATCAGACCGTGTATTCGGCAAAGTGATCGAGCTTTTGTTGTTGGCACTGTCATTGATTCTGATCGCGAAAGCCGCGCAGATTTTTTTCGCCTGATTGCACCACTTGACGGCCCCGGGCCTTCTGGAGAAAGTCCCTCAAACCCATTGCACCGGGCGCGGAAACCGATAGGTTGACTGTCCCGGAACAGCACGGAGCGAGGGCCATGGAATTCTCGATCGAACGCGCCGCACTTCTGAAGGCGGTTGCCCAGGCACAGTCTGTGGTCGAACGCCGGAACACGATCCCGATCCTGGCAAACGTGCTGATCGAGGCCGAAGGCGACCAGGTCAGCTTTCGCGCCACGGATCTGGACATCGAGGTGGTCGATCAGGCACCTGCGAAGGTGACCCGGGCCGGGGCCACGACGGTCAGCGCTCTGACGTTCCATGAAATCGTTCGCAAACTTCCCGACGGATCGCTTGTCACGATTTCCGACGATGGGGCCTCGGGCCGAATGGCGGTCGAGGCCGGTCGATCCAGCTTTTCTTTGGCCACGCTGCCGAAAGAGGATTTTCCGGTCATGGCCTCGTCGGAATACGAGGCGAACTTTGCTGCCCCCGCCCCGGTTCTGCGGCGGTTGTTCGACAAATCGAAATTCGCCATTTCGACGGAAGAGACGCGGTATTACCTGAACGGCGTCTATATGCATGTATCGGATGCCGACGGCCAACAGGTGCTGCGTTGCGTGGCAACCGATGGTCACCGTCTGGCGCGGATTGATGCGGAATTGCCGGAAGGTGCGGCGGAAATGCCCGGGGTCATCGTACCCAGAAAGACGGTCGGCGAGCTTCGCAAGTTGTTGGAGGACGACGAGGCGCAGATCGCGGTCAGCGTCAGCGAAACCAAGGTTCGATTTGCGACGCCCGGTATCACACTGACCTCGAAGGTCATCGACGGCACCTTCCCGGATTATTCCCGCGTCATTCCATCTGGAAACACCCGACGGCTTGAGGTCGATGCCGCGGAATTCGCCCAGGCCGTGGATCGCGTTGCAACCGTGAGTTCCGAACGGTCACGTGCGGTGAAACTGGCGTTGGACGAAGACCGTCTGGTACTCTCGGTCAATGCCCCCGACAGCGGGGCGGCGGAAGAAGAGCTGGCCGTGGCCTATCCTGATGAGCCGCTTGAGATCGGGTTCAACGCCAAGTACCTGCTGGAAATCGCCAGTCAGGTTGATCGTGAAAATGCGGTGTTCCTATTCAATTCCTCGGGCGATCCGACATTGATGCGTGAAGGCAATGACGATTCGGCGGTTTATGTCGTGATGCCGATGCGGGTGTGACCGGGCTTGCCGTCACCCAACTGACGCTGTCGCATCTCAGGTCGCATCGACGTACCGAGCTTTCCGTCGATGCGCGTCCCATTGCCATCCATGGACCAAATGGCGCAGGCAAGACGAATATCCTGGAAGCAGTGTCACTTCTTTCACCGGGGCGCGGGCTTCGACGTGCAGGCGCCGAAGATCTGATCCGGCGTCCCGAGGCGCTTGGTTGGAAAGTATCGGCCATATTGCAAACCCCGACCCAGGTTCATGAAATTGAAACCCGTGCGGAACCCGGAGAGTCCCGGCAAGTCCGGATCGACGGCAAGGCGTCGGCACAGGTCGCGCTTGGGCGGATCGCACGCATTGTCTGGCTGATCCCGGCGATGGACCGGCTTTGGATAGAAGGCGCAGACGGCAGGCGGCGGTTCCTTGATCGGGCCACGATGAGTTTTATTCCCACTCATGGCGAGGCCGTGCTGACCTATGAAAAGTCCATGCGCGAACGCAACAGGCTGTTGAAAGACATGGTGCGCGACGCCCATTGGTACGTGGCGCTTGAACGCCAGATGGCAGAAGCAGGCGCTGCCGTGATGCACAACCGCCGAACCGCCGTTGACCGGATAGCGGCGGCGCAGGTTGGAACCAGCAGCGATTTCCCGGTGGCCGAACTTTCGATAGTGCATCCTGACAACGCTTTGCCCGAGACTGCCGACGATATGGCCGAAATGCTGTCGGGGAACCGGTCGAATGATCTGCGCGCCGGGCGAACGTTGATAGGCCCGCATCGAATTGACCTCAAAGCGGTGTATAGCGACAAGGGGGTCGCCGCCGCGCAGTGTTCGACCGGGGAACAGAAGGCGCTTTTGATTTCGCTTGTTCTTACAAACGCCCGCGCGCTTGCAGAGGATACCGGGGCCGCTCCCCTGATCCTGCTGGACGAAATCGCCGCGCATCTGGATTCTGACCGGCGTGCAGCACTTTATGATGAAATCTGCGCGCTTCGGGCGCAGGCCTGGATGACTGGAACCGGGGCCGAGCTGTTTGCCGAACTGGGCGACCGGGCACAGCATTTGGAAGTAACCGACACGGATGGCGAAAGCGTGGTTCGCCGAAAGGAGGCTCCATGACACCACAACGCGTCAGCTTGATCACTCTTGGAGTGGCCGACATTGATCGGTCGCGCAAGTTTTACAACGATCTTGGCTGGACCCCTGTCGCTTCGCCTCCGGAGGTCGTGTTTTTTCAAATGGACGGTCTGGTATTGGGGCTGTTCGGACTGGGGCCACTTGCCGCCGATCAAGGGCGGCCTGATGCCAAACTGGGGGTTGGCGCGATGTCGCTCGCACAGAACTTTCCGTCGACCGAACTGGTTGATGTGGCGTTCGACAAGGCGATCAGCGCGGGTGCGACAGTTTTGAAGGCCCCCGAGCAGGTCTTTTGGGGCGGCTACTCCGGGTATTATTCGGACCCCGACGGCCATGTTTGGGAAGTTGCGCATAACCCGTTCTGGACAATCGACGGGGATGGCCGGATCACCATTCCGGTCGATGGTTGAACCAGGACATAATGAAATTAGCGGAGGCCTTGGGTGACGATTTCCTATGTTGACGCCGCCCTTTATGCCGGCGCGCTTTTCATCCTGTTTCTGACGCCGGGCCCGGTTTGGGTTGCATTGGCGGCGAGAGCGTTGACTGGCGGTTTCCACGCCGCCTGGCCTCTGGCGCTTGGGGTTGTTGTCGGAGATGTCATCTGGCCCTTGATTGCGATCCTTGGGGTGACATGGATCGTGTCGGTCTTTGGCGACATCATGATTGTTCTGAGGTGGGTCGCCAGCGCGATGTTCATCGTGATGGGCGCCATGGTGATCCAGAACCGGCACCGAAGCATCGCGACGGACAGTCGGTTGACTCGCCCCGGGGCTTGGGCGGGTTTTATCGCGGGCCTTGCGGTCATCATGGGAAATCCGAAGGCAGTGTTGTTTTACATGGGTGTCTTGCCTGGTTTCTTTGACCTAAGCGCCCTGACCTGGCCCGACATTACTGTTATCTGTTTTTTGTCCTTTGTCGTGCCTTTGGCCGGAAACCTTGTTCTGGCCGGTTTCATGGGGCAGGCTCGCAAGCTGTTGTCATCGCCCAAGGCGTTGAGGCGGACCAACCTGATCGCCGGAAGCCTGCTGATCGCGGTCGGTGTGGTTATCCCGTTCGCCTAGGTTGTGTTGTCAGAGAATTGGTTATAAAAACTGACCAATATGGAGTTTTAAAAATGGAGATGCCCGCACCATCCCGTGACATCCTTCACAAACGCGACCGGATTATTGACCGGCTGCGCAGTGTCCTTGCGGACGAGCACGTCATATCGGATGCGATGGAAACGCGCGTCTACGAATGCGATGCGCTGACTGCTTATGCTTGCCAACCCATGTGTGTCGTGCTCCCGGGATCGACAGACGAGGTTTCGGCAGTCTTGCGGATTTGCCATGAGGAAGGCGTGCCGGTCGTGCCGCGCGGGTCTGGAACATCGCTTGCGGGAGGTGCGCTGCCAACCGAAGACAGCGTGGTTTTGGGTGTGTCGCGGATGAACGCAGTTCTTGAGACGGATTACGATAACCGTTTCATACGGGTCGAAACCGGCCGCACCAACCTGTCGGTGACCGGCGCCGTGGAGCAGGACGGGTTTTTCTATGCGCCCGACCCGTCGTCACAGCTTGCCTGTGCCATCGCGGGAAATATTGCGATGAACTCGGGCGGGGCGCATTGCCTGAAATATGGCGTGACGACCAACAACATTCTGGGCGTGACCTGTGTCTTGATGGATGGCACGGTGACCAAGATCGGCGGGCCATACATGGACGCTGCGGGCTATGACTGGTTAGGCCTGATTTGCGGTTCGGAAGGGCAACTTGGGATCGTAACAGAGGCAACGCTGCGGATCCTGCCGAAACCCGAAGGCGCACGACCGGTTCTGATCGGGTATGACTCGGCAGAGGTGGCTGGCGCTTGCGTCAGCGATATCATCAAGGCGGGCGTTCTTCCGGTTGCGATAGAGTACATGGATCGAAAGGTAATCGAAGTTGTCGAGGACCATGCCAAAGCCGGCTATCCCGATTGCGAGGCCTTGCTGATTGTCGAAGTCGAGGGCAGCCCGGAAGAGATCGAGGCGCAGTTGGGTCTGATCAAAGAGATCGCCCGGGCCCATGATCCGATAGAGATTCGGGATGCCGAAGACGACGAAGAAGCGGCCAGGATCTGGCTCGGTCGGAAATCCGCGTTCGGGGCCATGGGGCAGATCAACGATTACATGTGCCTTGATGGAACGGTCCCGGTGTCGAAACTGCCCCATGTGCTGAAGCGTATCGGCGAATTGTCGAACGAGTTCGGGCTGGATGTGGGCAATGTGTTTCACGCCGGAGATGGCAATATGCACCCGCTGATCCTGTTCGATGCCAACAAACCCGGAGACCTTGAAACCTGCGAAGCCCTTGGTGCTGAAATCCTGAAGCTCTGTGTCGAAGTGGGGGGGTGCCTGACCGGTGAGCACGGGGTCGGGATCGAAAAGCGCGATCTTATGCATGTTCAATTCGATACCGCAGACATCGAGGCTCAGATGCGGGTCAAGGATGTTTTTGATCCCGCATGGTTGCTGAACCCGGCGAAAGTGTTTCCCCTCGGTGCCAGCAGATCCCGACGCGCGCGCGCCGCAGATGCGGCGTGAGTGGGGGGGCCCAAAGATAATCTCAATCGGATGAAGGACAGCATGTTTAGCCCCCGGGATGAAAAAGACCTGAGTGATCTGGTGGCCGGTGCAACGGATGCTTTGGCTGTGATCGGCGGAGGAACACGCACTGTCGGTGCGCCAGTACAAGGCGGCGTTCTTACCACGTCAGGGTTGTCGGGGATTACCCTCTATGACCCGGGAGCGTTGACGCTGGTGGCTCAGGCTGGAACACCAGTCAGTGAAATCGAGGCGGCACTGGATGCGGAAAACCAGATGTTGGCCTTTGAGCCTATGGATCACCGCACGCTTCTGGATACCGAAGGCGTGCCAACCATCGGCGGCGTCGTCGGGGCCAACGTTTCGGGCCCGCGACGGGTTCAGGCCGGTGCTTGCCGGGATTTTCTCTTGGGAGTGAGGTGCGTCGATGGATCGGGCACAATCGTCAAGAACGGCGGCCGAGTGATGAAGAATGTCACGGGTTACGATTTGGCGAGGTTGATGTGCGGCAGTCGTGGAACCCTGGGTATCCTGAGCGAGGTCGGTTTCAAGGTGTTGCCAAAGCCCGAGGCGACGGCGGTGCTCTTGCTGACCGGGTTGACGATTGGAGAGGCCGTCAAGGCCATGGCCTCGGCATTGACGTCTCCGTTCGAAGTGACCGGAGCGGCGCATGTGCCCGTCGGGCTGGATAGTGCGCCGGTGACGATGTTGCGGTTGGAAGGATTTGAAGATTCGGTGGCATACCGCGCCAATCAGTTGAAAGCGCGTCTGGCAGCGTTTGGTCCTGCGGATATTGAACGACGGGTTGAAGGACCGGAAAACACCAAGGCAGGATGGGCCTGGGTCAGGGACGTAGCGGCCTTTGCCGAAAAGACTGCGGTTTGGCGAGTGTCAGTCAAAGCCAGCGAGGTTGAAGCGATGCTGGAAAGCGGCATCTGGCAGACCCTGGCTTGCGACGCAATTCTGGATTTGGGCGGTGGATTGGTCTGGATCGGCGCCGATGATGCTCAGTTGTCCGACAACGCGAATTGGGACGGGTCCGGGTCCAGCGACCGGCTTCATGGGGCCGAAAATCTGCATGCCACACTGCAGGAATGCATGCGGCTGACCGGCGGTCATGCGACCCTTGTGAAGGGGCCCGAGGCTTTGCGTTCAAAGGTGCCTGTGTTTCAGCCAGAGCCAGCCCCCCTTGCCACTTTGGCCCAGGGTTTGCGCAGACAATTCGATCCCAAAGGTATTCTCAATCCGGGGTTGATGGGCCAATGAAGACCAACTTCACCGAAAAGCAATTGAATGATCCCGCGATTGCGCGGTCGAACGAGGTGCTGCGGTCCTGCGTGCACTGCGGATTTTGTACGGCCACTTGCCCGACATATCAGGTGCTGGGGGATGAACTGGATAGCCCGCGCGGCCGGATTTATCTGATCAAGGACATGCTTGAAAATGATCGGCCCGCCGATGCCCGGACCGTCAAGCATATCGACCGGTGTTTGTCTTGTCTGGCCTGCATGACCACCTGCCCTTCTGGCGTGCATTACATGCATCTTGTCGATCACGCGCGGGCGCACATCGAAAGAACCTACAAGCGGCCTCTGATGGATCGGGTGCTGCGGTGGGCATTGGCAGGGATTATTCCTTACCCGGGACGTTTTCGCCTGGCGCTTTTGGGTGCAAAGATTGGCCGACCGCTGGCGTTTATGATGCCAGATGCCCGGCTAAAGGCGATGTTGAATATGGCGCCGACGACCATTCCGCCAGTAAGCCGGAATGACGACCCCCAAACGTTCAAACCCGACAGAGAGCCTCGGATGCGCGTGGCCCTGATGACGGGTTGTGCGCAAAAAGCGCTGAACACCGACATCAATGATGCCACGATCCGATTACTGACGCGGCTTGGGTGCGAAGTTGTGATCACAAAAGAGGCGGGCTGCTGCGGCGCCCTCGTTCATCATATGGGCAAAGAGGAAGAAAGCCATGCCCAGGCAGCCCGAAATGTCCGGTCATGGACCGACGAGGGCGAATTTGATGCGATTGTCATCAACACCAGCGGCTGTGGAACCACAATCAAGGATTACGGCCATATGCTGAGAAACAGCTCGCTTGCCGACGAAGCGGCGCAAATCAGTACCTTGGCAATGGATGTGAGCGAACTGCTTGATAAGCTGGGTTTGCCCGAACAGCCGCGCCGGGGATTGAAGGTTGCCTATCACGCCGCCTGTTCGTTGCAACATGGGCAAAAGGTGAAAGAGGCCCCGAAGAAGTTATTAAAAACAGTTGGTTATGATGTATTTGAACCGGCGGATAGTCATCTGTGCTGTGGCTCGGCCGGTACGTACAACCTATTGCAGCCCCAGATCTCTGAAGTGTTGAAGGATCGTAAGGTTCGGACCCTTGAGGCGACTGAACCAGATGTGATCACAGCTGGAAATATCGGATGCATGATGCAGATCGGAGCGGGCACCAAGATACCCGTTGTTCACAGCGTAGAGCTGTTGGACTGGGCGACCGGAGGACCAAAGCCGCCAGCCCTTGATCGCTGATGTCATGGACATATTCTTGCCCAACGTCGATGCTAGCTTGGGCTGGTATGTGAAAGGGAAGATGTTCATGCGGATGTATGTTGCGGCATTCCTGGCTGCTTTGGCCGGTGTACCTGCCTTGGCCGACGGCGAAGGAACCACGGAACTGACCGAGATGATGACGGCCTATGACGCGCGCGGCTGGGAGGGCGTGGGACGACTGAACATCGGCTGGGGTGGCATGTGTACAGGGGCCATGATTGCCCCGAACCTTGTGCTGACGGCAGGTCACTGCCTGTACAATTCGCGAACCGGCAATCAGGTTAATCCGGCAACAATCCAGTTTCACGCCGGTTGGCGGAATGGACATGCTTCGGCGTCACGCAAGGTACGCCGTGCGGTCATTCACCCCGACTATGTGTTCACAGGGCCCGAAAGCGACAACCTGACTGTCAGCAACGATCTTGCCATTCTGGAATTGGATTCGGACATTCGCCTGGCCAATATCCAGCCATTCACCACAGGAAAGCGCCCACGCAAAGGGGCCACGGTCGGCGTCGTATCCTACGCACATGACCGCGCAGAGTCGCCCTCGATTCAAGAGACGTGCCATGTCCTGGCGCGTCGACAAGGGGCGTTGGTCTTGTCTTGCGACGTGGATTTCGGGTCGTCCGGCGCTCCGATCTTTGCCGAAGTAGACGGCACACCACAGATAGTCTCAGTGGTGTCGGCCAAGGGCGAGGTGCGCGGGCGGCGGGTCTCGCTTGGGACAAACCTTGAAAAGCCTCTGTCCGAGATGATGGTGCTTTTGAAAAGCGGCGGTGGAGTTTCTGCGCGCAAGACACCCGAGGTGCGTATGATGAAACCCGACACACCCCGAACCTTGACCAGCGGCGGGGCCAAGTTTTTGCGCCCCTGACGTTGACCTGGGCGCCGTTGCGCGGCTTCATCTTTCCATGATCCGGTTCCTTTCGATCTTGGCCCTTCTTCTTGCGGGCACTGCTGATGCAGAAGGAACCATTTCGGCTGCGGGTCGGATCGAAAGCCTGGACAAGCCGGCGAGTTGCTCGGCGGCACTGATCCGGCCGGATGTCATCGTGACAGCAGCCCATTGCGGACAGCGCGGCAAGTGGGTGTTTCGCCCGGGCGACGGTCAGGATGGCGATGTTTACCAGATTCTCAAGGTGACACAGCATCCCTTGTATGACCGGGATGGACCGCGCGTGGATTGGAAGCTCAGGTTCGATATTGCCGTGGGACGCCTTGCCAAACCCGTTCCGGCAAGTCGGGCCGTACCATTTTCCCTTGGCGACGACGCGGTTCTTGGCGAACGTCTTTTCATCGCAAGTTGGCGGCTGGATGCGACAGGTCGGCCACGACAGCGCATTTGTCTGGTATTTGATGGCGTGCCCAGGCTTGTCACGCTGGCTTGCCGTGTTCAGGGCGGCGAAAGCGGTGCGCCAGTGCTGCGGCGCACCGAAGACGGGCTTGAACTTGTCGCCATTGTCAGCAGCCGGGCACGGGTGCGCGGTCAACCCGTCGCACAGGCGTCAAACGTGCGATTAAGGCTTCCTCCTTTGTTGGATATTGTGGATGCCGACACCCCTTGAAGGGGGTGGTTCCACTTCCTATCTTTGCGTTGTCGGAGGCCGAAATCGGGTCCGGCACCTAAGAAAACCTGGCCTTGCCCCTATGGGAAGGCTGATCTGTAATCGCTCAATGGAGGATTGCCTCATGCGTAGGTTTGATCTTGCACCGCTTTACCGTGCAACCGTCGGTTTCGACCAAATGGCCGACATGATGGACCGGATTCTGACGGACACGTCAGCAACCCCGTCCTACCCCCCTTATAACATTGAAAAGACTGCCGATGACGCCTGGCGTATCTCGATCGCCGTGGCTGGCTTTTCGGAAGACGATCTGTCGGTTGAAGTGCGTGAAAACGCCCTGATCGTGTCTGCGAAAAAGACAGAAGACACCGACGAGCGGACTTATCTGCATCGCGGCATCGCCAACCGCGCCTTCGAGCGTCGGTTCGCCCTTGCCGATCACGTTCGCGTCTCGGGCGCGAGCCATGTGAACGGCATGCTGAACATCGACCTCGTGCGCGAAGTGCCCGAGGCCCTGAAACCGCGCCGGATTGAAATCGCGGCAGGCGACACGGTCGAAGCCAAGGCGGTTGAGGCCAAGTAATCGTTCGCTTGACCATCGCACATCACGAAAGGCGTCCCTGCGTGACAAGGGCGCCTTTTTCGTGCGAGTTTCGCATTTTCGACAAAATGCCGGGGCAAACAAACCGACATGTCTGATCCGAAACACCTGCGCGGATACTGGCGCGATATGCCGACCGGTCTGAAAGCTCGATTTTTTGGGTGGATCATCTATTGGCTTCTTGTGGCCTGGCTGCTGTCTCAGGGCATGCTCTTGGGGATCGTCTTGTTGGTAATCCCCGGGTTCTGGTGGGTGGCAAAAGCCTGGTTTCAAAGTGAGGTTCTTGGAGCAGACCTGCATACCGGCAACCCCGGGCTTGCCAGCTATACGCTGGATTATGTCTGGGGATCGTCGTTCTATTTGCGGTGCCTGGTTGTGGTCACGCTTCTTGCCGCCGCACTTGGCGGGCTGGGCTGGGTCGG
The DNA here is from genome assembly GCA_013002465.1 of Silicimonas sp. GTDB lineage: Bacteria > Pseudomonadota > Alphaproteobacteria > Rhodobacterales > Rhodobacteraceae > JABDJO01. Next base: position 35,999 of record JABDJO010000122.1, read on the forward strand.
CACGGAAGAGATGCGCACCGAAGCGGCAAAACCGACAGTTGGCGAGACCGTTTCCTCAACCGTGCAGTCTGCAAAGGACGGCGCGGCCCAAATGGCCGGAGCGGCCAGGGACAAGGCTGCTGACGCTGCCGAAGGCACGATGGAAACAACGCGCGGTTGGTATGCGACCGCCAAGGGTTGGTTCACTGGCGAAAACTAGACGGACCTATTCCCCGTAAGGCACCCATATCGTCTTGACCTCGGTTGCGGCTGGCAAGAACGCTTGTGACGCTGCTTTGGTCCAGTCATGGGATTTTCCATTGTTGACCCAAGTGCGTTTCAGGTTGCCGGCTGCCTCGCGTTCGATAACCGCAGAGAGATCGCTGGACGAGAAACCCCAGACCGCATCCACATCCATATGACCGGCGATCTGAGGCGCCAGTTCGGTGTGCGATCCAGTCAGGATGTTCACGACACCGCCCGGAATGTCAGACGTTTCCAACACCTGGTACAGATCGGTCGCCGCCAGGGGATAGGGTTCGGACGCGACCAGCGTGATCCGGTTGCCCATAGCAAGCGCCGAACCGATCAGTGACACAGGGCCCAACAATGCGCTGTCGTCCGGGGCGAAGGCCGCGATCTTGCCGACCGGTTCATTCATTGCCAGGGCAATGCCGCGGATAGGGACGCCCTTGGCACGTCCGTCGTGCTTGTCAGCCCAGGCCGCCCAGGTGAACAATCGGTCAACCGAAGCTTCGACCTCGGCGCCGCCACCTCGTTTTCCGGTCATTGAATCGATCCGAGCGGCAAATTCGTCGGCGCGCGCTGAAAGATTTTCGCCAAGATAGTACAGGATTTGCGCCCTGAGATGGCCGGTGGTTTTGCTCCAGCCGTCGGCGGCGTTCATTGCTTCGACGGCGTTGCGGACGTCCTTGCGGTTGGCGACGCCCACATGCCCCAAAAGCTGACCGCGCCGCGACCAGATGGCGCGCGAATAGCCACCGTCAGGGCGGGACTGTTTGCCACCAACGTACAATTTGGCGGTGCGGTCGATCTGATCGACGGGTTCGCCGCCCGATACGGGTGCTTCGTTGGGTTTCAATAGCTCGATAGATCGTGCGTTGCCCTTGGCGCGGGTATAGCCCAGCAATCCTTCCCACCCACCTTCGCGTCCAAAACCGCTTTCGCGTACACCGCCGAATCCAGCGGCGGCATCGAACAGGTTGGTCGCATTCACCCAGACGACTCCGGCGGCCAGTTTGGGCGCGATATCAAGGGCAAGGTTCACATTCTCGGTCCAAAGCGTGGCTGCCAACCCATAGCGCGTGTTATTCGCCAGTTCGACCGCCTCGCCCGGCGTGCGGAAGGTGGTCGATGCCAGGACGGGGCCAAAGACCTCTTCCTGCATCAACTTGTCGGATGTCGTCAGCCCGGTGATCAGGGTCGGCGGATAGAAACAGCCTTTCTTCGGCACCTCGGTTGCCGCGTGATAAACCTCACCGGCAGAGCTATCGACCAACTTCCTGATCGTTTTCAGTTGTATCGGGTCAACCACGGCGCCGACATCAATGCACTTGTCCAATGGGTCACCGATGCGCAATTTGTCCATACGCGCCTTGAGGTGGCGGATGAAATCCTCGGCGATGCCTTCCTGCAGCAACAATCGGGACCCCGCGCAGCACACCTGGCCCTGATTGAACCAGATGGCATCGACAAGCCCTTCGAGTGCGCTGTCCATGTCAGCGTCGTCGAATACGATGTAAGGTGACTTGCCGCCCAGCTCCAACGTTAGCGACTTCCCACTGCCCGCCGTGGCCCTGCGGATGATGCGACCTACTTCGGTTGAACCTGTAAAAGCGATCTTGTCGATTTCGGGATGGGCGGTGATCAACTCGCCGACCGCACCGTCCCCGGTCACAATGTTCAGAACACCGGGCGGAACGCCAGCCTGGCGGCTGAGATCGGCGAAAAGAAGAGCCGTCAGCGATGTGTACTCGGCAGGCTTCAACACCACTGTGTTGCCCATGGCCAATGCCGGCGCGATCTTCCAGGCCAGCATCAGCAAAGGGAAGTTCCAAGGCACGATCTGGCCGCAAACACCAAGTGCTTCACGGTCGGGCAGTTCCTGGTCCATCAGTTGCGCCAGTCCGGCGTGATAGTAAAAGTGCCGCGCGACCAGCGGGATGTCGATGTCGCGGCTTTCCCGGATGGGTTTGCCGTTGTCGAGTGTTTCAAGAACCGCAAACAGGCGCGATTGCTTCTGGATCAACCGTGCAAGCGCATAAAGCACCCGCGCGCGATGCTTTGAATCCTTGGCCCAGGACCCTTGTGCGGCGCGCGCTGCTTTCACCGCGGTATTGATCTGTGGCTTGGTGGCTTGCGAAACTTTGGCAAGCGCCTTTCCCGTGGCCGGATTCTTTGTCGGAAACAGCTTGTTCGGTTTTGTCCAATCGCCGTCGATGAACAGGCCAAATTTGCCGCCGTGGCTGTCGATCCATGCCAGCGCTTCCGAGGCGTCCTCGGGTGCCGGGCCGTAGTCCATCGTTTCGAAGAAATCTCTGACGTTCATATTCGGTCCTCCATCAGACCGTTAATTTGCGCGCAAACCAGTCGCGCTCCAGCGTTTCTATGTCAGGTGCGACACGGACCCAATCCGCATCAATGGGATACCATGCCCAGATGCCCGGATGTCCGCGCCGATAGGCGAATTCAATGCCATCGACGTCTGGGCGTCCGATGTAGAAAACATGCCCGTCCTCGGAAAGCCGGGCTTCTTGCGATGAGTAGATGAAACCAATCTGTGCGTCGTCATCGTATCGTCCGTCGGAATAGTCTCGTAAATAAGTGGCGGCTTCAGGCGGGTAGTCGGAATGGGCGGACGCACTCATCCGATCGCGTGCCTGTATGCGGCCGAGTAACGGCCGGTGGCAAAATGCTCCAACTGCCGCTCGATATCGCCCATCAGGGACGAGGCTCCGAACCGGAACAGGTCCGGGTTGAGCCAGCGGTCACCCAATTCATCCTTGATCAGCGTGAGGTAGGTAACAGCGTCTTTCGCCTTCGAGATTCCGCCAGCGGGTTTATAGCCGACGCGGTAACCCGTTGTTTCATGATAGGCGCGAATGGCTCGCGTCATGACAAGCGATACCGGAAGCGTGGCGTTGACGCTTTCTTTGCCTGTCGACGTCTTGATGAAATCGGCACCCGCCATCATGCAGACCCACGAAGCACGGGCAACGTTCCTGAGAGTGCCCAATTCGCCGGTCGCCAGGATCGCCTTGACGTGCGCCTCTCCGCAAGCCTCGCGAAAGGTGCGCATCTCATCGTACAGCGCCTGCCAGTTGCCGGTCAGCACATGGCGGCGCGAAATGACAATGTCGATCTCGCCTGCCCCGGCCTTGACGCTTTCGCTGATCTCGGCAACGCGCAACTTGAAAGGCGACAAACCGGCTGGAAAACCGGTGGAAACGGCCGCAACCGGAATGCCGGTGCCCTGCAAGGCCTGTACCGCGGTTTCGATCATGTCGTGATACACGCAGACCGCGCCAACCGTGACCGGTGACATGTCCATCGCCTTGAGGATCTCGGGCCGGATCGGGTTTGCGGCCTTGGCACACAAGCGTCTGACCCTTCCCTTTGTGTCGTCGCCTGAAAGCGTGGTCAGGTCGATCATGGTCACCGCGCGCAATAGCCAGGCAGCCTGAAATTCCTTCTTGACCGAGCGGCGACCGGGCAGCGTTGCCGCCCGGCGTTCGATGGCACTTGTGTTGGCCTGAAGCGCTCGGATCAGATCCAGGTCAAGTTCCATGCCAGGATTGCGCGGTTCTTGAACCTGCGGCAGTTGAGCTTTTTGAAGCGGAACGGTTTTGCTGGATGTCGGCGGCATTTCACAAGGGTGACACGCCGCAGGACCACTTTCAAGAAAGCTGGGGGAAATCTGGCGATCTGCCACAACGCCTTACGTCACGTTCCGCCGAAACAAGAGCCGACCGCAGCGCGGATCAGGCGTCTAGCAGTACGGTTTCAACCTTGGCCCCGTGCTCCAGGGTTCGATGCACCGGGCACTTGTCGGCGATTTCCAAAAGCCGGGCGCGTTGTTCTTCGCTCAGATCGCCTTCCAACCGAATTTCGCGGCGGAACGTATCGATCCGAAAACCCTTCTCATTCCCGGCGTCCTGCGCGTGTACCTTGTCGTGGCTGACATCAACCGACACATGATCCAAGGGCCATTTCTTGCGGCGCACATACATCCGGATTGTCATCGAGGTGCAGGCACCAAGGCCTGCGGAAAGGAAACCATAGGGCGTCATACCCTTGTTGGTGCCCCCATAGGCCAGGGGTTCGTCCGCCAGTGTGTGATGTTCGGGACCGGCGTTGACGTCCTGAAGAAACCCATTTTCGTCAGCTTCCGAGACCCGAACGATTCCCTCGGGCGCCCCGGGAGGAGGTGCAGGTGGTTTCAGGTCAAGATACCGGCCCGACCAGGCGGCGATAACTTCTGCGGCATATTCGGCATCGTCGGGGCGCGTGATCAAGTGATCGGCGTTGTCCAGAGTCACAAAGCTTTTGGGATGTTTGGCGGCCATGAATATCTGCGTTGCGTTCTCGATACCCACCGTCGCGTCGCGCGGGGCATGCATGACAAGCAGGGCCTTGCCAAGTTTTCCAATGACAGGTTCCAAAGCGGCGGCTGAAACGTCTTCGACAAAACTTTTGCCGATGGTGAACGGACGCCCCGCCAAATCGACCTTGGCCTTTCCATCAGACGCGATGGTGTCCAGAGCATCGCCAAAATTGTGCGTCACGTGTTCCGGGTCAAAGGGTGCTCCGATGGTGACGACCGCCTTGATGCTGTCGATCTCGGCGGCGGCTTTCAGCACCGCAGCGCCACCAAGCGAATGCCCGATTATCAGGGACGGCGCCATATCGCGGTCGGTCAAGTGTTTTGCGGCAAGCACCAGATCTTCGACGTTGGACGTGAAGGTGGTGTTGGCAAACTCACCTTTGGAATGGCCAAGCCCAGTGAAATCAAAGCGCAATACGGCAATGCCCATGGCCGCCAACCGCCCGGCGATCCGACGCGCCGCCGTGATGTCCTTGCCGCAGGTAAAGCAATGGGCAAACAGGGCCGTCGCCAGGTGGGGGCCGTCAGGCATATCCAGGCGCGCCGCCAACTCATCTCCGGCGTGCCCCTGAAATTTAAACCGTTCCATAGACATGGGTTTTCCTTTCCAAGGCATCATACATTGCCCCGAACGCCTTTTGCGACAAGTCTTCTGACGGCTGTTTCACGTGATGGTGAGGCCGAGTTACAGGTTGTTTTGCCCCAAATGGCATCAACATGCGGTTTCTGCCTTGTCGAACCCATGTGTCATGCGCAGTCTGGCCAAAGCGGGAAAAGGAACGTGGATGCTCGATCTGGAGCAGATCAGCTTTGTGGGAGATCGATTGGCACGCCCTGAGTGTGTGTTGGCAACTTCTGACGGCACCTTGCACGTGTCCGATTGGCGAGGTGGTGTGACGACGATCCGAAAAGATGGGTCACAAACTTCGATCCTTGCGAAAGGAGAATTTCGGCCAAAGCCAAACGGAATAGCCATCCATCCGAAAGGAGGATGGCTTTTGGCGCATCTTGGCGACACCGACGGCGGTGTCTATCGGTTGTATCCCGATGGCGCACTAAAGCCCGTCTTGCTTGACATCGACAATGCACCTTTGCCGCCGACGAACTATGTGCATGTCGATGATCTTGGGCGCATCTGGGCGACTGTCAGCACGCGCAAGCAGCCGCGAAGCCTGGGGTATCGAAGCGATTGCAACGACGGATTCGTAGTTCTTCTGGATGGTTCGGGTGCAAGGGTTGTGGCCGATGGACTGGGCTATACCAATGAATGTCTGATCCATCCGACGACGCGCCAATTATTCGTGAACGAAACTTTCGCACGGCGCACGTTGCGGTTCGACGTTGCCGACAATGGTAAGCTTGGGAACAAGATGGTCGTGGCGACCTATGGGCATGGCACCTATCCCGACGGCCTGTGTTTCGATACCGAGGGCGGATTCTGGATCACCTCGATCGTCAGCAACCGCTTGATCCGAGTTGACGCGAATGGGCGTCAAACCGTTGTGCTAGAGGATGTGGACAGGGACCAACTTGACCATGTTGAAGCCGCGTATCTGGCTGGCACGATGGGGCGTCCACACCTGGATCGCACGTTCGGGCGGGTGCTTGGTAATATCTCAAGCGCGGCCTTTGGCGGAACGAAGCTGCGAACGCTCTATCTTGGCTGCCTGCTTGGTAGTTCGCTGGCGACTGCGGAAAGTCCCGTCCAAGGCGCAGAGCCGTTCCATTGGCACTGGGATCCTTTCCAGGTGGAAGGCGAGGCTCCATGAGCAAATCGGATTTGACGGTCGGCTGCATCGGAGCGGGCTATTTCAGCCAGTTTCACTATGATGCATGGGCGCGAATTCCAGGTGCCATCGCGGTCGCCTCGGTTGATCAGGATATAGAAAAAGCCAAAGCCACGGGTCTTTGCGCCTTCGATGATGCTGGCCGGATGCTTGAAGAGGTTCAGCCGGATATCGTCGATATCGTCACGCCGCCAGGCACGCACCTGGACCTAATCCGGCAGGCGTTGGAGGTCAGACCCAAGGCCATCATCTGCCAAAAACCGTTCTGTCGCGATGTCAGTGAAGCGGAATCGGTGGCGCAGATTTCAAATACCGCCGGGATCCCGGTTGTCGTACACGAGAATTTCCGGTTTCAACCCTGGTACCGCACGATCAAGGCAGCCCTGATTGACGGCATGATAGGGGATGTTCTGCAACTGACCTTCCGGTTTCGCCCCGGTGATGGGCAGGGCGCACGCGCCTATTTGGATCGCCAGCCCTATTTTCAGCACATGCCGCGATTTCTGGTGCATGAAACCGCCGTTCACTGGGTTGATACATTTCGTTTTTTGATGGGTGAACCGCAGGCGGTTATCGCCGATCTGCGCAGGATGAACCCCGTGATCAAGGGCGAGGACGCTGGCTATATCCTGTTCTCATACCAGGGCGGACGCCGGGCGCTTTTCGACGCTAACCGCTTGCTGGACCACAGTGCCGACAACACACGCTGCACTATGGGCGAAGCACTTATCGAAGGCACCGAAGGTTCGATCGAACTTTTGGGCGACGGCTCGGTTCGGCTGCGTCGATTTGGCGAGACGTCGCATCAGCAATTGCTGGGCCCTCATGGCAGCGACACATTCGGGGGTGACTGCGTCCATGCCCTGCAATCTCATGTCGTTGAGGCGCTCAAAAAAAATGTGCCATTGGAAAACACCGCGTCGGACTACCTGCCCGTTCTGGTGCAGGAGCAGGCGATTTACACCGCTTCTGAAAAAGGGTGCTGGGTGCAGCTTTGATAATTGGGAATGAAGTGACGGCGGGATTGCGTATTGCGTTGATCTAGGATGACGGCATTGAGGTCGATGTCGCGGAAACTACGGTTGCGGTGGTGGATCGGGCCATGGGTCACCTTGGCCTGCCTGCCGTTCGCCACGTTGACTGAACCGAAATCAGTCCCCACCTGAGGTTGCGCGACCGCTTCGTCCTTGATGCCGGGGTCCGGCCTGTCCGGGCTTACCCAAATGCTCCACAGCGCCTGTCCGATCCGCGCCGCTGACATCTACATGGGCGCAAAGGCGGTAACCCGAACTGTGCTTGATCTGATTGGGTAGTAGCAATCAAGTCAGCCTCATGTATTGGGGTCACACACTAGCGTACTCGCTGAGCGCTGGCATTATCGGCCCATCTCGGTTCGCTTTGCGCCCAATTCGTGAATGCAGTGCTATTTCACCGATGAACGTCAAATCGCGGCGAATTGCGCCTTGCCCGAGCCCATGTGCGCAGATAAACCCGGGCAGGGGCAACCGAAGGCGTATCGCATGTCCAGACTTGTTACGATTTATGGCGGATCAGGCTTTGTGGGGCGTTATATCGCTCAGCGCATGGCGCGGGCGGGATGGCGCGTACGCGTGGCTGTCAGACGACCGAACGAAGCCATATTCGTCAAACCTTATGGCACGGTTGGGCAGGTTGCTCCGGTCTTATGTAACATCCGGGATGACGAAAGCGTTCGCGATGCGGCGCGCGGGGCGGATGCGGTTGTGAATTGCGTCGGCACCTTCGATTCCGGCGGCAAGAACAACTTCGACGCGGTTCAGCACGAGGGTGCCGCGCGTATCGCCAGAATTGCCAGCGAAGAAGGTGCTTCGCGCCTGGTTCAGATTTCAGCGATTGGTGCCGACCCTGCCGCCGACAGTCAGTATTCACGCTCCAAGGGGTTGGGAGAATCTGCAGTCCTTCAGGCGTTCCCAAATGCAGTTATCCTGCGCCCCTCGGTGGTTTTTGGGCCAGAAGACGCGTTCTTCAATCGCTTTGCCAAGATGGCCCGAATGTCTCCGATCTTGCCGGTCGTGGGCGCCGACACGAATTTTCAGCCCGTTTATGTGGATGATTTGGCCAAGGCTGCTGAATGTGCGCTGACCGAAGAAACTGCGCCCGGCATCTATGAACTTGGCGGGCCGGATGTCGAGAGTTTCCGGTCGCTCATGGAAATGATGCTGCCAATCATTCGGCGTCGTCGTATTGTTCTGGGCCTGCCGCTTTGGATTGGCAGGACGATTGGGCGGGTGTCGGGTTTTGTATCCGCCGCAACCCTTGGCCTTGTGCCTCCCGTTCTGACGCTGGATCAAGCCAAGGAACTGGCGCGCGACAATGTCGTGTCAAAAGACGCGCGTGGATTTGCGGACTTGGGCATTCAGCCGACGGCAATGGAGGCGGTCCTGCCATCCTATCTGTGGCAGTACAGGCCCTCGGGGCAGTATGCGGCGGTGAAAGAAAGCGCGCGCAACCTTAGAGGTTAGGTGTTGCGGGCTGGGTTCTAACCGTAGGCATAGACCAATAGCGCGCTGCCCAGGGAGATGCGATAAATCACATATGGCGCAAAGCTGACCGACCGAAGCAGGCGCATCATGAAGTGCAGTGCTGCAAGTGAGGCAAAAAACGCAAAGACGGCAGCAATTGCGCCGTCTCGGGCTGCGGTAGTGTCCATTGTGCTGGCCACCTCTAGCCCAAGCAAGGCGCCCGAAACCAAGATGGTCGGAACCGACATCAGCATTGCCAACCGGGCTGCATCTTCGCGCATGTATCCCAACTGGCGCGCGCCGGTGATTGTGATGCCCGACCTTGACGTTCCCGGGATCAGGGCCAGCACCTGCCATGCCCCCATGATCAAAGCATCCCTGATCGACCAGTCGTCCGAGTTTTTTTCAACTGGCCCGGTGCGATCGGCCCACCAAAGCACGATGCCGAACAGAAGCGTGGTCCAGGCAATGACAGTGACCGAGCGCAATGCGTCATCAGTGCCGGTGAGCTTGAAAATCAACCCGACAACCATGACCGGAACCGTTGCGATGCACAGAAGCATTGCAAGCCGGGCACCAGGATCGTCGAATTGACCCATCAACATCGGCCCTATTCCCTGAAACGCCCGCTTAACATCGCGCCAGAAGTAAAGGACGACTCCTCCAAGCGTTCCGACGTGGACGGCGACATCAATGATCTGCCCCTGATCGTCGAGGCCGGTGAGATTCGGCAGAAGAATCAGGTGACCGGAAGAAGAAACAGGCAAAAACTCGGTAACGCCCTGCACCAACGCAACAAGAATGAGATGAAGGATCGGCACGGTCTGTGTCTCTCTGCTCTGCTTCAGCCAATCTAACCATCTGAGATTATTTGGTAAGGGATTAATTAGGTCCGATACGGACATAAATCTCAGCGATTTCAGCAAAGCGGATCGGCGTAATCGCACCTAGTCAAAATTTAAGGTCAGCATTAGTGACATTTAATCTTCCGTTCCTGTGCTAAACTGTTTATTGAGGCGGTCTGGGTTGGGAGGTTTGTATGGCGGATAATCCGATGCTGAAATTTGTGACGGTAGAGCGCGACACGCCAAAAAAGCGCGATGCCGGTCAGCGCCGTGAGGATTTCCACGAAATTTATGCCGAATACGCCCAAGCCAAAGCCGCTGAACAGGCCAGCCGGTGCAGCCAGTGCGGCGTGCCCTACTGTCAGACGCATTGTCCGTTGCACAACAATATTCCCGATTGGCTGAAACTGACCGCCGAAGGCCGTTTGAAAGAGGCCTATGAGATCAGCCAGGCCACCAACACGTTTCCCGAGATTTGCGGCCGGATATGCCCCCAGGACCGTCTGTGCGAGGGAAATTGCGTTATCGAGCAATCGGGCCACGGCACTGTCACCATCGGATCGGTTGAAAAATACATCACCGACACCGCCTGGGAAAAGGGTTGGGTCAAGCCCCTGTCACCTGTAGCCGAGCGCCCCGAGAGCGTGGGCATCATTGGCGCGGGCCCCGGTGGGCTTGCTGCGGCGGACAGGTTGCGCCGTGCGGGCGTGCAAGTGACCATCTACGACCGCTATGATCGGGCTGGTGGATTGCTGACGTACGGCATCCCCGGCTTCAAGCTTGAGAAAGACGTCGTGATGCGCCGCAACCAGCAATTGGAGGACGGCGGCGTCACCTTCGTGCTGAACTGCAATGTGGGCGAGGACATTTCATTTGACGACATTCGCGCCAAGCACGATGCGGTTCTGATCGCCACAGGAGTCTATAAAAGTCGGGAACTTAAAGGGCCTGGCAGTGGTGCGGCGGGTATCGTACGGGCCATTGATTACCTGACGGCCTCGAACCGGAAAAGCTTTGGCGACGAGGTGCCGGAATTCGACACGGGCGCATTGAATGCCACCGACAAGCGCGTGGTGGTTATTGGTGGTGGTGACACGGCGATGGATTGTGTGCGCACGGCAGTGCGCCAGGGCGCGACCAGTGTGAAATGTCTCTATCGTCGTGACCGGGTCAATATGCCGGGTTCGCAGCGCGAAGTGGCAAACGCCGAGGAAGAAGGTGTTGAATTTGTCTGGCTGACTGCGCCAAAGGGGTTCGCGGGCGATGCCGTGACCGGTGTGATGGCGCAGAAGATGCGTCTGGGGGCGCCCGATGCAACCGGGCGGCAAGTGCCGGAACTGGTGGAGGGATCGGACTATGTGGAAGACGCCGATCTTGTGATCAAGGCGCTGGGGTTCGAGCCGGAAGACCTGCCAAAGCTCTGGGGCGTCGATGGGCTGGAGGTCACGGGCTGGGGCACGATCAAGGCAAGCTTTCAGACCCATGAAACCACGTTAGAGGGTGTCTATGCCGTGGGCGATATCGTCCGTGGTGCATCGCTGGTGGTCTGGGCCATCCGGGACGGGCGCGAGGCGGCGGATGCGATCTTGGAGCGATTTTCGGCGGCAGCGATGGCGGCAGAGTAACACAGGATTAACTGTGGCGAGCGGACAGGCGTTTGCACATTTGTACATGTTCAAGGGGGCGGAATTACACATTTGTACGTGTTTAGCGCCCGGTGCGGTTAACGACGATTTAATCCCGGCAGGTCAGCGCCGCTGACACGTTCGGGTAAAAGAGGATGAAAAATGGCTGAGGCCCTGGACGGACATTGTCTTTGCGGCGCGGTTAAGATCACCGTCCGTTCGCATGAGCATGGCACTTCGGCCTGTCATTGTTCGATGTGTCGGCGGTGGAGTGGCGCAGCACAGTGGGGGTTTGAAGCGCCGGTCGATGCTGTCGAGATTTCGGGTCCCGTGCAGTTGTACCAGTCGTCGGAATTTGCAGAGCGGGCATGGTGCAATGACTGCGGTACGCATCTTTGGTTGCGCGACAGCGGTGCGGCCTACGAATTGCTCCCCGGCTTGTTCGACAGTGCCCGCGACATGCCCCTTGTACGCGAGGTTTATGCTGACCAAGCCTTCGCCTGCGCCGCGCTTTCTGGGGATCATCGCCGCGTAACACGCGCCGAATACCAAGCAAGTAATCGTTTCGTGGAGGACACCCTATGAACCAGTTGAACGGCCAATGCCTGTGCGGGGCCTGCAAGATCACTATGACGCCTGCAAGCAACGAAATGCACATCTGTTATTGCGACATGTGCCGGGCCTGGACCGGCGTTGGCATGATGGCGATCCAGGCCGCTGGCGACTCCATCACTGTCGAGGGGCCGGTCAAGACACGCACCACATCAGAGTGGGCCGAACGGGCCTGGTGCGATGATTGCGGCTCGGCACTTTACTATCATGTGACCGCCGAAGGCCCGTACCACGACAACTACCATGTGGCGTCCGGGCTTTTCCCAAACGCTGGTGGCACGAAATTGGTCGGCGAGTTGTTCACTGACAAGCGCCCGTCGGGATATGCCTTTGCTGGTGATCTGAAAGGTATGACCGAAGCGGAAGTCATGGCGACGTTCGGGGGCGAACCATGAGAACCGGCGGATGCATGTGCGGCGCGGTGCGCTATGAGGCCGAGACCGACGGTCGGTTCAGTGTCTGCTATTGCAAGATGTGCCAACGCTGGTCGTCGGGCGTTTTCATGGGCGCACCGACCAAGGGCGTGCGGATTACCGAGGGCCAAGACGTGCTGACCCGTGTCCGCACTTCGGATTGGGCCAGCCGGGGGTTCTGCAGCAAGTGCGGATCGAACATCTATTACCATGCCGACGCGCAGGACCACCCAAGCATTGCTTTTGGCAGCCTTGATGACACCAGCGGCATGGAGCCGCGCATCCAGTTCTTTTTCGACAAGAAACCGGACGGGCTTGGGCTGGACCGCGAGACGAAAACCATGACCGAAGCGGAATGCGTTGCGCATTTCGCATCGTGAGGGACAGGAGACGACCATGACCAAATATGATGCCGGTTGGGCAACCGCCGAGGAAGCGCGCCGGGCCTGGATGGCCGAGCATTCGCTTTATGCCGAGGACACAGAACATGCGTCCTGTGGTGTCGGGCTGGTCGTTTCCATTGACGGGTCGAAAAGCCGCAAGGTGGTCGAGCACGGCATTAATGCCTTGAAAGCCGTCTGGCACCGGGGCGCTGTCGATGCGGATGGCATGACGGGGGATGGTGCCGGCATTCACGTGCAGATTCCCGTGCCGTTCTTTTATGATCAGGTTGAACGCACCGGCCACAGGCCGAACAAGGATGAACTTTTGGCCGTGGGGCAGGTTTTCTTGCCGCGCACGGACTTTGGTGCCCAGGAAATGTGCCGGACCATCGTGGAAACCGAAGTTTTGCGGATGGGGTATGCCATCTATGGCTGGCGGCATGTGCCGGTCGACGTCAGTGTTCTGGGTGAAAAGGCCAATGCGACGCGGCCCGAGATCGAGCAGATCCTGATTTCAAATTCGAAAGGTGTGGACGAAGATACGTTCGAGCGCGAGCTTTACGTCATCCGCCGCCGGATCGAGAAGGCCGCGGCGGCCGCGCAGGTGCCTCAGCTTTATCTGGCGAGTTTGTCTTGCAGGTCGATCATCTACAAGGGCATGATGCTGGCCGAGCAGGTGGCCGAGTTTTATCCCGACCTGAAGGACGAGCGGTTCGAGAGCGCCTTCGCGATCTATCACCAGCGGTATTCGACCAACACTTTCCCGCAGTGGTGGCTGGCCCAGCCGTTCCGCATGCTGGCGCACAACGGCGAGATCAACACGCTGAAGGGCAACGTCAACTGGATGAAAAGCCACGAGATCCGGATGGCGTCGGGCACGTTCGGGGACACGGCGGAAGACATCAAGCCGATCATTCCGAACGGTTCGTCGGATTCGTCTGCCCTGGATGCGGTGTTCGAGGTTCTTGTGCGTGCCGGGCGGAACGCGCCGATGGCCAAGACGATGCTGATCCCGGAAAGCTGGTCCCAATTGGCGGTTGAACTGCCGCAGGCCTGGCGCGACATGTACAGTTATTGCAACGCGGTGATGGAACCCTGGGATGGCCCGGCAGCCTTGGCGATGACCGATGGGCGGTGGGTTTGTGCGGGGCTTGACAGGAATGGGCTGCGCCCGATGCGGTATACGGTGACTGGCGACGGTTTGCTGATCGCGGGTTCGGAAACCGGCATGGTGCCGGTGGACGAGGCGACGGTTGTCGAAAAGGGCGCGTTGGGTCCGGGGCAAATGATCGCCGTGGATATGGCGGACGGCAAACTGTTCCGCGATACCGAGATCAAGGACACACTGTCGGCCGCCGCGCCGTTCGGGGAGTGGGTCGGCAAGATCGTGGAACTGGATGACGAATTGTCCGGCCTGACCGAGGAACCGGTGTTCACCGGCACCGCGCTGAAACAACGGCAGATTGCGGCCGGTTTCACCATTGAAGAGCTTGAGCATGTACTGGCCCCGATGGCTGAGGACGGAAAGGAAGCCCTGGCTTCGATGGGCGACGATACGCCGTCAGCGGTATTATCGACCACCTATCGACCGCTCAGCCATTTTTTCCGACAGAACTTCAGCCAGGTCACCAACCCGCCGATTGACTCGTTGCGCGAATACCGGGTGATGAGCCTGAAGACCCGGTTCGGCAATCTGAAGAACGTGCTGGATCAGGATGGCAGTCAGACCGAGATTCTTGTGCTGGACAGCCCGTTTTTGGGCAATGCGCAATTTGGCCGCCTGGTCGAAGCCTTTGAATCCGAAATGGTTGAGATCGACTGTACCTTTTCACCGAAGGACGGATCCGGCGCCCTGTCGCGGGCGTTGCAGCGCGTACGGGCCGAAGCCGAAGATGCCGTTCGCTCGGGCGCCGGCCACATTGTTCTGACCGATCACAAGCTGGGTCAGGACAAGGTGGCGATGCCGATGATCCTTGCCACCAGTGCCGTCCATGGCTGGCTGACCAGAAAGGGCCTGAGGACGTTTTGCAGCCTGAACGTACGATCCGCTGAATGCGTCGACCCGCACTACTTTGCCGTGCTGGTGGGTTGCGGCGCGACCACCGTCAACGCCTATCTGGCCGAGGATTCCATTGCCGACAGGATCGACCGGGGTCTGATCGACGGCACGCTGACCGAGGCAATGGCACGGTATCGTGCAGCCATCGACGCCGGGCTTTTGAAGATCATGTCGAAGATGGGGATCAGCGTGATCTCGTCCTATCGCGGCGGGTTGAATTTCGAGGCCGTGGGCCTGAGCCGGGCCATGGTGAACGAGTATTTCCCCGGCATGCACAGCCGCATCAGCGGCATTGGAGTATCGGGCATTCAGACCAAGGCGGAAGAGGTTCACGCACGCGGATTCAAGGGCGAAGGAGTGCTGCCGATTGGTGGTTTCTACAAAGCTCGGACCAGTGGTGAAACCCACGCCTGGGAAGCTACCGCGATGCATATGCTGCAATCGGCCTGCCAGCGGGCGTCCTATTCGATGTGGCAACAATACTCAGCCAAGATGAAGTCTTTGCCACCGATCCATCTGCGCGATCTTCTGGACATCAAGCCTCTTGGCCCAGCGGTGCCGATCGAGGAAGTGGAAAGCATCACCTCGATCCGCAAGCGGTTCGTGACGCCGGGAATGTCGCTTGGGGCCCTGAGCCCCGAGGCGCACAAGACGCTGAATGTGGCAATGAACCGGATCGGCGCCAAGTCCGACTCTGGCGAAGGCGGCGAGGATCCGGCGCACTTCGTGCCCGAGCCGAACGGGGACAACCCGTCGGCCAAGATCAAGCAGGTCGCCTCGGGCCGGTTCGGCGTGACGGCAGAGTACCTGAACCAATGCGAGGAACTTGAGATCAAGGTGGCCCAGGGCGCCAAGCCCGGCGAGGGCGGTCAGTTGCCAGGTATGAAGGTGACGGAATTGATTGCGCGGCTGCGCCATTCGACGCCGGGCGTGACGCTTATCTCGCCGCCGCCGCATCACGACATCTATTCGATCGAGGACCTGGCGCAGCTGATTTATGACCTGAAGCAGATCAACCCGCGCTGCAAGGTGACGGTCAAACTGGTCGCGGCCAGTGGCGTCGGCACGATTGCCGCTGGGGTCGCCAAAGCCAAGGCCGATGTCATTCTGATTTCGGGCCACAACGGCGGCACCGGGGCGTCGCCTGCGACCTCGATCAAATATGCGGGCCTGCCCTGGGAAATGGGTTTGACCGAGGCGCATCAGGTTCTGGCCATGAACAACTTGCGTGAAAGGATCACGCTTCGAACCGATGGTGGCCTGCGCACCGGGCGCGACATCGTCATGGCGGCAATGATGGGGGCCGAGGAATACGGCATCGGCACCGCCGCCCTGATTGCCATGGGGTGCATCATGGTGCGCCAGTGCCAGTCGAACACCTGTCCCGTCGGCGTCTGTACCCAGGACGAGCGCTTGCGTGCAAAGTTTACCGGGTCAGCCGACAAGGTTGTCAACCTGATCACATTTTATGCCCAGGAAGTGCGAGAGATCCTGGCGCGGATCGGGGCACGGTCGCTGGACGAAGTGATCGGGCGCGCGGATCTGTTGTCTCAAGTCAGTCGGGGGTCGGCGCATCTGGACGACCTTGATCTCAATCCCTTGTTGATCACCGTCGATGGCGCACACGAGATCACCTATGATCGTGAAAAGCCAAGGAACGCTGTGTCCGAAACGCTGGATGCCGAGATCGTCAAGGATGCGGCGCGATTCCTGGAAGAAGGCGAGAAGATGCAGCTTTCCTATGCGGTGCAAAACACGCACCGGACGATCGGTGCCCGCACGTCCAGCCATATTGTCCAGCGGTTTGGAATGCGCAACAGCCTGCAACGGGACCACCTGATGGTGAAATTGCAAGGGTCTGCGGGGCAATCCCTTGGCGCCTTTGCGGCACCCGGGCTGCGGCTTGAGGTGTCGGGTGATGCCAATGACTATGTGGGCAAGGGCCTCTCGGGGGGGACAATCGTCGTCCGCCCGCCGATGGCGTCCCCTCTGGTGGCTGCGAACAACGTGATCATTGGCAATACGGTGCTTTACGGGGCGACTGACGGCTATCTTTTCGCCGCAGGTCGCGCGGGCGAGCGTTTTGCGGTGCGAAACTCCGGCGCAAAAGTGGTGATCGAGGGCTGTGGCTCGAACGGGTGCGAATACATGACCGGTGGCGTTGCCGTCATTCTTGGCCGGATCGGTGCGAACTTTGGGGCCGGCATGACAGGTGGCATGGCTTATCTTTATGACAGCGATGGCACCGCCCAGACCCTGATCAATCGGGAGACGCTGCTGATCGTTCCTTTGGCTGAAGGGCATTACATGGCCGAACTTGAGCAGCTCTTGGAAATGCATCTGGAAGAAACCGGAAGCCATCGCGCGACCGCAATTCTGCAGCACTGGGAAGAAGAGAAATCGAAGTTCCTGCAGATTTGTCCGAAGGAAATGGTGAACAAGTTGGAGGTGCCGTTACCGGGTCAAGATCAGGCAATTCCCGCGGAATAGAGACTGTTTCGGACGCATATAGGGTCAAGCGATCGAGTCTGACTGCCGTCTTCTTTGACATTGGTGCTGATGTGTTGTTAACAGTTTCAACATGGGGCCAAACTGCGAACGCCCCGTGAGGCTCAGGCCCAAGTTCGCTTCGTTCCACGGCGCCGCTGGCGTCGTTTATGGAGGAAGCCACATGCCTGGACCCCAGGAAATAGCACCAAAACAACTTTTCCGCCTGATCGGGACGCCGGATGCGCCCATCATCGTCGAACTGCGCATTGATGAAGATTTTGACGCCGACCCTAGGATGATACCGGGGGCAGTCCGGCACTCGCATAAAGACATTGACGGATTGCTTGCACGTTTGCCGGATTCGGCGCGTGTGGTCGCCTTGTGTCACAAAGGTCGGAAGATTTCGCAGGGTACGGCAGCCCTTTTGCGCAACGCGGGCCACGCGGTCGAGACGCTTGAAGGCGGCCAGGTTGCCTGGACGGATCAAGGGATGACGACGGTGCGCTTTCCGCATGACTTGCCCCGCGATGCTGAAGGGGCGACGCGTTGGGTGACGCGACACCGACCCAAGATCGACCGGATCGCCTGCCCCTGGTTGATCCGCAGGTTCATTGACCCAAGGGCCAAGTTTCTTTTTGTTCCCCCAGGCGATGTGGAAGACGTGGCCGACAGGTTCGATGCTATCCCGTTCGATATTGAAGGCGTGCGGTTTTCGCATCGGGGGCAGAATTGCACGTTTGACACCATTCTTGAGGAGTTCTCCCTGCAAGCCGAAGCGCTGGATACGCTCGCGCAAGTGGTGCGCGGCGCAGACACCAATTCGCACGATCTGGCACCGCAGGCGGCGGGGCTATTGGCGATATCTGTAGGCCTTTCCCGTTTGTTTAGTGACGATTTGGAGCAACTTCGCGCCGGAATGACGCTTTATGATGCGCTTTTTCGCTGGGCGCGGGATGGGCAAGGCGAAGGCCACGATTGGCCGGCGTCGTCGGTTCGGTCATGACGGCACCATCGTTGCGCGAGGCCCTTCCGGTCTGGGCGAAGATCGGGGTTCTTTCTTTTGGCGGACCAGCAGCGCAGATCGCCTTGATGCACCGGATAGTGGTGGACGAAAAGGGTTGGCTGGATGAAAGACAATACCTGAACGCTCTGTCGTTTTGCATGCTGTTGCCGGGCCCCGAAGCGATGCAACTGGCCACCTACGTTGGTTGGCGGTTGAACGGTGTTTGGGGCGGTCTGGTTGCCGGGCTGTTGTTCGTTCTGCCGGGCGCTGCGGTGATCCTTGCCCTTGCTGCCACATAC
>JABDJO010000123.1 GCA_013002465.1 Silicimonas sp.
GTATGAAATCTCGGGCTTCTTGTTGCTCGAAGGCGGCTTGAAAGATGCTTTTGTCGCAAAAGCGGCCATCTAGCTGCGTTATCGCAAAGGCGGCTTCGTCCACTCAACCGACATTCCGGGTCCGCAAGAACAAATACAATGGCAACCCGCAACTGACCCCGATGCACCAGGTTGCCGGGATCGCCCAAAGGGCCGACCAGTTTTTCCTGACCCAGGTTTCCGCAATCGCCCAGATTGTCAGGGCGATGGCCGCAATCGTCAGATCCCAGGTCAACCCCGTGGTCGAGGCGTTGACGTACCAGGCCTGGCTCAGGCCGATCAGGCCCTCACCCGTTTGGCGCATGTAGGTGATGAACCAGTACATGGGATGAACTGCGCCCCAGATGGCTAGGGCCAGATAGATCATCCTCAGACCACTCATCAGAGTGATCCCACGATCCCGATCCTGGCCTCGCCCGAGACGTTGATGCCACCCGTTTTGGGTTCCGGCGGGCCGTCAACGCCGCAGGCCGCAAGGCCGAGCACTGCCAGAATTGCCGCGATCCTCATGGCGCCACCGCGACACCGACACCGCCGACGTTGCCCGAAAAGACCGGCGAGACGCTAACGCCGCTGCTGTTGATCGACGTACCAATCCCAAGCGACGGGTTTTCGCACCCCGCCACCACCAGAAATCCAAGGATCATCATCCGTTTCATGCCAGACGCTCCTTCCAGCGCGCGATCTGCACCCGCACCTGTTCCGGCGATGTGCCACCATAGGATGTGCGACTACGCACCGAATTGTCCACGCCAAGTACGTCAAAGACACCCGATGTGATGGCCTGATGAGCGGTTTTCATCTGATCAAGGCCGAGATCCGGCAGATCCACGCCTTCGGCCTCGGCCATGGCGACAAGGCGCCCGGTGACGTGGTGCGCCTCGCGGAATGGCAACCCGGCCTCGCGGACCAGCCAGTCGGCCAGATCAGTCGCGGTGGAAAAACCCGACGCGGCGGCGGCGCGCAAGGCATCCGGGTCGGCCGACATGTCGCGCACCATCCCTTCCATGGCAGCAAGGGCCAGCATCAGGCTGTCGGCAGCATCGAAGACCTGTTCCTTGTCTTCCTGCATGTCCTTTGAATAGGTCAGCGGCAGCCCCTTCATGACCGTGAACAGCCCCATTGTGGCACCAAGAATGCGCCCGATCTTGGCGCGCACCAGTTCGGCGGCATCGGGGTTTTTCTTCTGCGGCATGATCGACGAACCGGTCGAAAACCGGTCCGACATGGTGACGAAACGGAACTGGGCCGAGGACCAGATCACCAGTTCTTCGGCAAACCGCGAAAGGTGCATCGCGGTGATCGAGGCCGCCGACAGGAATTCCAGCGCGAAATCCCGATCAGCCACGGCATCCAGCGAATTGGCCATCGGCCGGTCGAACCCCAGGGCTTTTGCCGTTGCGTCCCGATCTATTGGAAAGGACGTGCCCGCCAGCGCCGCCGCACCCAAAGGAGATTCATTCATACGGGCGCGCGCATCGGCAAACCGGCCTGCATCGCGCCCCAGCATTTCCACATAGGCCATCATGTGATGACCCCAGGTCACCGGTTGCGCCGTCTGCAGATGGGTGAATCCGGGCATGACCCAATCGGCACCCGTTTCGGCCTGGCCCAGCAACGCCCTTTGCAACGCCACGATCGCCGCGTGAGCCGCATCGCACTGATCGCGCACCCAAAGCCGGAAATCCACCGCCACCTGATCGTTGCGGCTGCGCGCTGTGTGCAATCGCCCGGCGGGTTCACCGATCAACTCGGTCAGCCGCGCTTCGACGTTCATGTGAATGTCTTCCAGCGCGGTCTGGAAACGGAATGTTCCCGTTTCAATCTCTGACAAGACCGTGAGCAGACCTTCCCGAATGGCACTGGCATCGTTATCCGTAATGATGCCCTTGGTCGCCAACATCGCGGCATGGGCACGCGAGCCTTCGATGTCCTGGCGGGCAAGTCGCTGATCGAAGCCGATGGATGCGTTGATCGCCTCCATGATGGCATCCGGTCCGGCGGCAAAACGTCCGCCCCACATCTTGTTTGCGTCGTCGGTCATTGTCTCTCCGAAAGGGAGTATCATGGTTAGGTTTCTCGCCGTCCTCTACACGGGCCTCGCACTTAGCGCAAATGTGGTCCTTGCCGACACCGCAGGTATTGAGGCGCTGCGCGAAGGGACAATGAAAAAGTTGACGTTTTCGGACCCTGTCGCGGTCTCCGACATCAGTTTCACCGATCCCGACGGCGGCGAATTTCAACTCTCTGATTTCAAGGGCAAAACCGTGTTGGTGAACTTTTGGGCGACCTGGTGTGCGCCCTGCCGCAAGGAAATGCCCATGCTATCCGAACTTCAGACCGAGTTCGGCGGCGATCACTTCGAGGTCGTCACCATCGCAACGGGCCGCAACGCCCTGCCCGGTATCCGCAAGTTTTTCAGCGAAACCGGCGTGGACAACCTGCCGCTTTTTCTTGACCCGAAACAGAAACTGGCCCGCCAAATGGGCGTTCTGGGTCTGCCGATCACCGTGATCCTTGACCCGGAAGGTCAGGAAATTGCCCGGATGCGCGGCGACGCCGAATGGAACAGCGACAGCGCCAAGGCCATCATCGCAGCATTGATCGCGGCTGCCGGCGAAAGCTAGGCTTCTAACCACGCGTTGATTGATGCAACCAGTGGATCACGTGACGCGCCAACGAAACCGAACTCCAAGGGATAGGGGCCGTTGTCGGTCAAAAGCACCACACGATCCATGCGCGTGCCCGAGTCGCTAAAATGGCCCTGATTGGCCGCGCGGCTGAAATCGCTGAAGGCCAGGGTTTCCACCCGCGTGTTGCCAAGTCGGCGAATGGTACGTGTCATCAGACCGGCAGTGCGGCGAAACTCGAACGTCTGGAAAGGAAAGTACCACCAGGCGACCGCCGAGCCGCCCAGGCCCAGGAAAGCGACCAACAGGGTTTCTGCAGGACCGTCGGTTCCCCCGGTCAGCACCGCATAGAGCGCTGCAATTGACATAAGCCAGATGAAACCCCCGATCAGCCAGGGGCGGTCTTCCAAGACAAGCAGGTCGTGAGACCTTTCCGTTTGCTTCATCTGATCGCCGTCCAGGCTCACCCTGCCCGTTGGTTGTTCGTCAATGGAAAAGGCCCCGATCTTCGGGGCCTTTTCTGGGATTCATCACTCAAGATCACTCACCGGCGATGCGGTGTTTCGGGTTGAACCGCGAGTCCTTGTCGATGGTGAACTGACCCCGTTCAAGCTTGCGGAACTTGCCCTGGCGCAAAAGCCGACCGAACGATCTAAGGCTTTCTTCGCGCGACAGCCGCAAGGTGGGATCGACCCGTGCGACGCGTTTCATGATTTCGGGGCGTGTGAACGACGACTGGCCTTCGGAAAACACCGTATAGGCGGCGGCGGCCTCAAGCAGTTCCGGCAGTTCCCTGGCACCCATAGACTCGGCGAACTCTGCAAAATCCTCTGTCTCGGGCGCAACCGTCTCTACATCCACGCGCTGCGACGACACCAGCACCAAGGGTGGAGCCGACGATTTCGGGCGCTCACCGTCTTCCTTGGGCAAGGGAGGCGTGTCCCGGACCGCTTCAGACAGATCCTCGCGGTACTGGCTTTGCTCTTCTTCCTCGACAACCTCGCGCGAAACCTGACGAGACACCATCCGATCAGCCTTTGTCGCGGCAACGGCGGCCCGCATCTGGCTGATCACCCGGCGGCGGCGCACCACATCGTCATCGTTCAGCTTGGTGTCGGTCTCGGCCATCAACCGCCCGACATCACCCTCGGGTTCCGGCGACAGGGGCCGTGTTGCCTCACGGGCCTTTTCTGTTGCTTCTGCACCCTTGTCTTCGTCCGCATCGTCTTCCGGCGCTTCATTGTCATCGTCGCTTGCATCGACACGGCCAGCCACTTTGCCGATGATCTGAGACACCGTCTGCTGAATGCTTTCATCAGAGCCCAGATCGTCCTCGGATTCTTCTTCAAACCCGTCGTCATCGTCGTCGTGACCGCCAATATCGTCATCCGGGGTATCGTCGAAATCCCAGTCATCACCAATCGCGGCGGCGGGTTCTGCCAGATCGTCTTCGGCGGGCATGGCATCAAGCGAATCCGCGGCCAGATCTTCCTCGGGTTCCTGGAACGCGGCTTCAACTTCGGGTTCCGCTTCTGCTTCGTCCTGCGACGGCGCCTCGTCCTTCAGTTGGAGTGGTTCGACGCGGCTTTCTTCCACAGCCTCGGCCAGATCGTCTTCGAACTGCTGATCTTCACTTTGCTCGGGCTCGGGCTCAGGTTCTGGCGTAGGCTCAGGCTCTGGCGCAGGCTCAGGCTCCGAAGCCTCGATGGCGTCACCCTGATACGGAGCTTCTTCATCGTCCGACAGATCGGCGGTGATTGCTTCGATGGTTTCGGTCAAGGCCCGGTCGCGCTTTGCCTCGTCGGCTCCGGCGTCCGCGGCCTGTGCTGCGCTAAAAGACGACGGGTCGACCGACGGCTCGATATTGCGCGATACGACGGCCCGAATACGGCGCAGCTTTTCGGCCACGCTTTCGGCAGGTGCATCCGACGGCGGCTTGGCATCGGGATCGACGGCCAGCACATCTTCGGGTTCGTCTGACAAAAGATACTCGTCGTCAAACGCCAGCGGCCCCGTATCGGACGGTTCGGCTTCCGGCTCGGGTTCCGGGCGCGGCTGTTCGGCGGGGGCGGGCGTTGCGGCAGCCGATACCACCCGGGCCGCGATCTCGGCGTCGGGTTCCTCGGTTTCGATCTGACGCAAGGCAACGCCGGTCTCGCTCACCTTGGCTTCGACGCGGCGATTGACCTCGCGTTCGGCAATGGTCTGCAGCATTTCGGGATCGGGCGTAGGTGGCTCGGCCCCGAAGTAACGATCATCCGAAGCAAGATCGCGAAAATACTCCGCAATATCGCGCATGGCGTCCAACGGGTCATCGAACCCTTCCAGCGTACAGCTGAACGTGCCGTAGGACACCGTCAGAATTTTACTCGAACCATCCATCGTCGATCGCTTTCTCCCCCATTCAGCAACAATGTGTTTACCACTGGGGCAGTCGAAAATAGGAACAGACCTAGGGAATTCACAAGAATTTTTCTGGTCAGAATTAAGGCGCAGCACATGCAGATTAGGGACATTGGCCCATGAATCAAAGCAATGTTCACTCCAAAAGCGGGATAACGCTGGTCGGAGGGGGGGATCCGGACCCGTCAGATATTGTCGAAGCTGTGTCATTTGCCCCATTTGTGGTTGCAGCCGACGGTGGGGCGGATTTCTGCCGTGAGGCCGATATCGACCCCGCCGTGGTCATAGGCGATCTGGATTCGGTCAGTGACACCGCGCGCGCGGCCCTTCCGTCTGTGCGATTTCTCCAGATCCCCGAGCAGGACACCACGGATTTCGAAAAATGCCTTTCGGCGATCGAGGCCCCATTTGTGCTGGCCACAGGGTTCACAGACGGGCGGCTTGATCACACCCTGGCGGCGTTGTCGGTTCTGGCGCGCAGGATTGGGCCGCCCACAATTGTCATCGGCAAGGAAGAGGTCATTTTCGCTGCGCCCGCCAGCCTGTCCCTGAAGCTTCCCGAAGGCACGCGCGTTTCGGTCTTTCCGATGGCGTCGGTGACCGGCCGGTCGAGCGGGTTGCGCTGGCCGATCGACGGGCTGACCCTTGATCCCATGGGGCGTGTCGGCACGTCGAATATCGCGACGGGACCTGTTGCGTTTGACTTCAAGACGCCCGGCGCCTTGGTCCTTATACCGAAGGCATTTCTGGCGGAGGCGATTTCCGCGCTGACCGGCTAACTGACTGTTCTCGTGCGATTATATACAAACCTGCCGCAATCGTGACCCCGATACCGGCAAGCGCCAGACCGTTGGGAAAATCGCGAAAGATCAACCAGCCCAATAGGGCGGCAACGGGAATCTCAAGGTACTGCATTGGCGCCAGAGTGGCCGATGGTGCGAACTTCAGGGCAGAGGTCATCAAAAGATGCGCGCAGGTGCCCAAAAGCCCCATGGTCAAAACCAACCACCAGGTGCCTGAATCGGGCATGCTAAGGCGAAACCCCGGCACATCGAATTGCCCGAGA
This sequence comes from Silicimonas sp., assembly GCA_013002465.1. GTDB lineage: Bacteria > Pseudomonadota > Alphaproteobacteria > Rhodobacterales > Rhodobacteraceae > JABDJO01. The sequence goes on from JABDJO010000123.1 coordinate 6,139, forward strand.
ACCACCAGAAACGGCAGCAGCAACACGCAGGCGATCACCCCCGACACCAGTTGCAACGACACCGCGTCTATGTCCTTGGCCAACTGCCGCGTGACCAGCATGAACAGCGCGAAATCGAGCGCAACGCCCAGGGGCAGAAAGGCAGGCCAGCCGACCTCGGCAAAGCTGGGCTGCATGACCATCAAGGTGCCGATGAACCCCACGGAACAGGCGATCAAACGGCGGTGACCGACCTCTTCCTGGAGGACGAAATGTCCCAGCAAAAGCATGATAAACGGCATCACAAAGGCGATCGCCACCGCATCGGCAAGGGGCAGATACCGCAGGGACAGGAACATCATCCCAATACCGACCATGTGCAAGACCGAGCGAATAGCGACCAGGCGGAACTTGCGCGCGTCCAGCTGAATCGAAATCGACAGGAACCAGACCACCGGCAAAAGCACGATAACCTGAACGCCCATGCGAATCGCCACCAGTTCCGCCACGTCGATCTGCCCGCCCAACAACTTGGCCGTGGCATCCCCCAAGGGCGCCATGACGCAGAACCCCAGCATCAGCAGGATACCAAGCACCGGGCGGTCGGCTGCGGAGGTGTGATTCACGAAAGGATCAGCCCCGCCCGATATATGGCATCTTGGTCGCCATGACGGTGACAAACTGGATATTCGCATCCAGGGGCAAATCGCACATGTTCAGAACGGTATTGGCAACGTGGGCGGCGTCCATCGTCGGCTCGGGGCTAAGCGTGCCGTCAGCCTGGGGTTTGCCGGTCGCCATGTCCTCGGTCATGTCGGTCAGGGCGTTGCCGATGTCGATCTGCCCGCAGGCAATGTCAAAGGCACGTCCGTCCAGCGAAAGGCTTTTTGTCATTCCCGTCACCGCGTGTTTGGTCGCCGTATAGGGCAACGACCGCCACCGCGGCACATAGGCCGAGACCGACCCGTTGTTCACGATCCGCCCACCTTGCGGGTCCTGGGCACGCATCTGTCGAAACGCGGCCCGGGCGCAGTTGAACATACCCGTAAGGTTCACGCCCACGACGCTGTTCCAGGTTTCGTCGTCGATTTCGTCAATCGGCAGTGCAGCGCTTCCGCGACCGGCGTTGTTGAAAAGCGCATCCAGCCGACCGGTCTTGTCGATGAAACCGGAAAAAGCGGCATCCACCGCTGCACTATCGGACACATCGGCCGCCAAAGGCACAGCGCCGTCGTGGATGTCACAGAACGCGGCAAGCTTGTCGGCATTCCGCGCGAGACAGCCAACGATCCAGCCCGCATCAAGAAACGCCTCGGCCGTGGTTTGCCCGATGCCCTGGCTGGCCCCGGTGATGATAATGGTCTTCGTCATGTCTCCTCCTCGGACGTCAATTCAAACGGCGCCGCGGGGCGCTCAAGATCACGGGTGGTAAGCGGTTCTTCGGGCTTGCCCAACCGATACCGCGTCACCCAGTACAATCGTTCCTCGGCCCGGGTGATCGCCACATAGGCCAGCCGTTTCCACAAGGGAATACCCGCTTCGATCCGACCGGCGCGGGCCGCAGCATAAAGATCCGGGGCAAAGACCTGAACCTCGCCCCATTGCGACCCCTGCGCCTTGTGGATGGTCACCGCCGCGCCGTGCAGAAACGCGGCCCCCATGTTGGCGGCGAAGGGGATGAAAGGTTCGTCTTCATCCGGCATTTCGATCTTCACGATCGAGGCGGCCGACACCTGAGGTTCGGGCGCACCGATCACATGTAGCCGCGAAAATCCGGCACGCCGACCGGGGCCAAGGTAAATCACCTGCGCGCCCTTGATCAGCCCCCGCGCTTCAAGGTCCAGCCGTTTCTTGCGGTGTTTCAGCGGCAGTTCGATACCATCGCAAATCAGCGGCTCGCCTGGCAAAAGCGCGTCCGCTGGCGCGCCGAAGGCGGCGCGAAAGGCGTGGATCAGCCGGATACGCGTTGCGTTCCGCCAGACCAGCACGGGCGAACGCGCCATCATCCCGGCCTCGACCCTGGGTGCCAGCTGCACCCTGTCGTCCGATGCGGCGGCTTCTTCGATCAGACGCTCGAATGCCTCGAATGTCAGATCGTCCTGGCCAAGGGCATGGGCCAGATCCAGGATCGGATTATCCAGGTCCTGGCGATGAACCCGGCTGAGGGTCATCTTGCGCGGTTCGGGCAAACCGTCGAACACCATCTCGCCCGACTGGTTGACAGGCGCCAATTGTGCGGGATCGCCAAACAGCACAAGGGATGGAAAAATCTCTTTCAGATCATCGAATTGGCGCGCATCCAGCATCGAGCTTTCATCGACGAAGCCGATGTCCAACGGGTCTTCGCGCCGCTTCCAGCCCAGGATGAAATCCGACCCCTTCAACCCAGCCGCCGCCAAGGCCCCGGGGATCGAGCGGTTTACCTTGAAGAAATTTTCGGCCCGATCCAAAGCGGCATCGGTCAAACCCTCGACATCGGGTCGTTCGCCACTGCCCATCAGCCATTCGGCGATCTTTTCGTACTCGGGATCGTAAAGCGGCGTATAAAGGATCCGATGGATCGTCGTCGCTGGCACACCATGGGTGCGCAAGACGCTGGCCGCCTTGTTCGTCGGCGCCAGGATCGCAAGCGTCCGCTTGTCCTTGCGCCGCCGTCCTTCGTAGTCTCCGCTGATCGTGTCGACGCCCGCCTCGCTCAGGGCCTCGGCCAGACGGGCCAAAAGCATCGTTTTGCCCGACCCCGCCTTTCCGATCACCGCAACAACGCCGGGCCCGTCCTCGGTCCTTGGCGTGGTCATGCTCTCCTCGATGTCGACACCGGCTGACCGCAACACCTCGGCGATGCGGTCAAAGGCGTCGGCCTGATCTTCGGAAAAGGTGGTGACGGGAAGTGACATTCTGGGCGGACCCTAGACCTTTGGCCCGCCTCCCGCCAGTGGTCGCACGCGATCAGGCAACCGCCGCCGTCACATCCCGTACAGCGCCGAAAGACCGGTCGTACCAATGCCTGGATACCTCGGATGACACGCCAGCCTTCGACAAAAGTCGCGGACGGATGTTGTCCTCGAACGCCCAAAGCCCGACGCTGATCGCATCGCGGCCACCCCCTGTCGTGCCCAGAACGATCGGGCCCCAGCCAAGACGGCGGTAAATCCGCACCATCCGCGCATCGAAGACACCCACGGCATGGGACAAAAATGCGCCGGTCCCCGCCTCGTATCCGCCCAGCATCAGCGCCGCGGACACCCGCGCATCTGCTCCGGGGGCCAGGCAGAACCTCGTGCACTCCCAGATCAACGGGCTTTGGATCCGCACCCCGTCCGTCAGTTCAAGGAAATGATCGTTGACCATGGTCTGCCCAACTGTCGGCAGAAACCTCAGTGACCCGCCATGGGTGCCGTCGGGACGTTCCCATATGACATACATCGGATTAAGCGCGTCGTATTCATCGCGTTCATAACCATCCTCGTCGACCGTAACTTCCCATTTCAAGCGACCGTGAAACTGGCTGGCGCGGTCGCGGAACATGGTTTTGGCAAGACGCGGAAAACGGGGAAGATCGTCGGCGTAAAGATAGCGAAGCATGAAAGCCCCTCCTGATTGGTGGATGGAGGGGGTGCTAAGGTGCGACCCTTAAGGAGCGACGATCTGTCCATTCGACGCAATGATCAGAAGGTTATTGTTCCGAGCGGAGCGATTTTCAGGATATTGACGACGCGCACGCTCAGGTTGTCAAAGGATTAACAAACCCTGGTTCATGGCGCGGGCCACGGCGTGAGTGGTATTCATCGCCGCCAGTTTGAAACGCGCGCTTTCGATATAAACCCGAAGCGTATGTTCGGAAATCGACAGACCGTCCGCCGCCTGCGCCCGGCTGTATCCAAGCGCCAACATGGTCAGCGCATCGGTTTCTCGCGGACTGAGACTGACGATTTCCATCTGATCCGATCCGCGTTCGATCTCTAGCGCCTTCTGGTTGATATAGTGCGAGGCAAGGATCAGTTCGCGCGACCGCTCGGTTGTATAGGTCGCCCATTGTTCGTCCTTGTCAGCGCTTGATACGGTGAACAGCGCGAATTGCCCCGATGGTCCGCGGATCGGAACCGAAAATCCCTGATGCCCGACGCCGCTGTCGATGGCCTCGGTCATGAAATTGCGAACTGCCTTGCCTGACCAGTCCAGACGCTTCCAGTCCACGGGGTGGAATCGGCGCACACAGGCCTGCACCACCGGGTCAATTCTTGCATAGTCCTGTTCCAGATACCGATGCACCCACTCCTGAGTATAGGTCAGTGCCGCGTATTGTTCGCCTGTGGAATTGACCGAGTGATAGACCACGTGCTCGACATCGAGAGGATCCCTGAGGGAAACGACGACGTCATTCAGCTCTTCAAGAGTTTCTACTCTCTGCAGCTTGTCTATGAAGCTCTCCAACATGGCCAATGCCCTGCGCCGTCCCTTGCGCTATTCCCCGCATCGAAGCCAGTTCGCCGGACACTGTGATCATTACCTGGTCAAGGTGCCGTTCGGTTGCCCCCAGGCCGTTCCGTTCTGCGAACGTCCTGAGATCTGCAAGGACATCGAGGATCCAATCATCTGCCATATTTGTTTCGTCCCGAAAGGGTAGTGAAGTCTTAATACAACCATAGCATGTATTCATTCTTTTAGTATATTCACCAAAATCACTTCCCCATTTTAGGGGAAGAAGGGATTTTTAAGATATTGAGATTAAAAGATATGGGGTGGCAAAGCATCTGATCAGACGCATTCGCCACCCATTAAAGTTCTACTGTTTCCCGAATCGAAACAAACCGTTTCCTATTTAGAAACACTCGCCTCTAACGTGTCTTCCAAGGTCCGAAGCCCAGTCTGGGGCGCCTGAACCAGAACCGCCATGTTGCCCGGTTTGTGTTCGTTCTTGCGCATCTTAACATGAGCCGCAGGAATGTCAGCCCAGGGAAAAACCTCGGACATGCAAGGGTCCAGCCGACGTTCGACCATCAACTGGTTCGCCGCGGCGGCCTGTTTCAGGTGCGCAAAATGGCTCCCCTGGATGCGTTTCTGGTGCATCCAGATGTAACGGGCATCCATGGTCAGATTGTACCCCGTGGTCCCGGCGCAGATCACGACCATGCCACCCTTCTTCACGACAAAGGTCGACACAGGAAAGGTTGCCTCGCCTGGATGTTCAAAGACCAGATCGACATTGTTGCCCTTGCCGGTGATATCCCAGATCGCCTTGCCGAACTTGCGAACTTCACCGAACCAATCCTTGTATTCCGGTGTGTTGACCTCGGGCAGTTGCCCCCAGCAGTTGAAGTCCTTCCGGTTGATGACGCCCTTGGCGCCCAATTCCATGACAAATTCGCGCTTGTCCTCTTCGGAAATCACGCCAATCGCATTGGCGCCCGCCGTGTTGATCAACTGGATGGCATAAGACCCAAGGCCCCCGCTGGCACCCCAGACCAGCACGTTCTGGCCGGGCTTCAATTCGTGGGGGTGGTGGCCGAACAGCATACGATAGGCGGTGGCCAGCGTCAGTGTATAACACGCGCTTTCTTCCCAGGTCAGGTGCTTGGGACGAGGCATGATCTGTTGGGCCTGCACTGTCGTGAACTGCGCAAACGACCCATCCGGAGTCTCGTACCCCCAGATCCGCTGCGACGGAGACAGCATTGGGTCGCCCCCGTTGCATTCCTCGTCGTCGCCGTCGTCCTGGTTACAATGGATGACAACCTCGTCGCCGACTTTCCAGGCCTTCACCTTTTCGCCCACGGCCCAGACGATGCCCGAGGCATCCGATCCGGCGATATGGTAATCGGCGCCATGGACGTCAAAGGGGCTGATCGGAATGCCAAGCCCGGCCCAGACGCCGTTGTAATTCACACCCGCCGCCATCACGAGCACAACGACTTCGTGGCTGTCGGGCTTTTTTACCGGAACGACCTCAAGCTGGAACGACTGGTCAGGCTCGCCGTGACGGTCCCGCCGGATGGCCCAGGCATGCATGTTTTCGGGCAGATGGCCCAAAGGCGGAATCTCACCCACGTCATAAAGGTCTTTCATCGTCTGCGCCCCACTCTCAGTGCTCAACTTGTCCAACGCCATGGACTCCCCCTTTTTCTACGCTGCATCGCAGAATCGCAATGGTCGATTTTGCTCGTAAAATCTGTCACGCAACTTTGCAACGATTTTTTGCAGTTTTTTGTAATTATATGTCTCAGCGATCAATCGGCCAATATGCGCGCGCAGCATCTTTGCCCAGGTCACGATGAGCAAGAATCTGCAAGTTTCCGCTTATCGGAGTCGACAGCCGTGACTCAAGCCCCTGAAATTCCTAGTCTATGATTCTGACATGCAACTATGGGGGAAGTTGTAAAATGCCAATTGGCGGGGCATCCAGCATCTGAACGCGATCACTACACGTCATTAGCGGCGTGGCGGTCGTGGCGCACTGCAGGCAACTCGCTATCGGTGATCGCCGATTGCCGATCTGTATCGGTATGGCATTGATCAGAACGAAATTCGGCTGGACGGATGTTTGATCCGCCCAAGCTGCCAAACCGGTTGTCCGTAGTAACCAGTTCCCCCACAGGGCCGGGGCTGTTGCATGTGCAGCAGTCCCGGCTTTTTTTCCAGACATTGCCGCGATGCAGCGAATTGACAGCGCCATTTCATTTCGCATAACTGTCTTGCAGTGAAATTTTGTTTCTCGACCAAGGGGGCATACCCGACATGTCGCAATCGCAGAAAGATCGCCCCTGGCTGTTCCGCACCTACGCCGGGCATTCCACCGCGACAGCGTCGAACCAGCTTTACCGCGGCAACCTTGCCAAGGGGCAAACCGGGCTTTCCGTGGCATTCGATCTGCCGACCCAAACCGGCTATGACAGCGACCATCGTCTGGCACGTGGCGAGGTCGGTAAGGTCGGCGTTCCTGTCAATCACCTGGGCGATATGCGTGCGCTGTTCGATCAGATCCCGCTGGAACAGATGAACACCTCGATGACGATCAACGCCACAGCCCCCTGGCTGTTGGCGCTTTACATCGCGGCGGCCGAGGAACAGGGCGCGGACATCTCGAAACTGCAAGGCACGGTGCAGAACGACATCATCAAGGAATACCTGTCGCGCGGCACCTACGTCTGCCCGCCTCGTCCATCCTTGCGCATGATCACCGACGTTGCCGCTTACACGCGTGCTTATCTTCCCAGGTGGAACCCGATGAACGTCTGTTCTTACCACTTGCAAGAGGCGGGTGCGACACCGGAGCAGGAACTGGCTTATGCGCTGGCCACCGCGCAGGCCGTGCTGGACGATCTGAAAGGCAAGGTGCCGCCCGAGCACTTTCCGGCCATGGTCGGGCGCATCAGCTTCTTTGTGAATGCCGGGATCCGTTTTGTGACCGAGATGTGCAAGATGCGCGCCTTCACGGAACTTTGGGACGAGATCTGCCGCGAACGCTACGGCGTCGAAGACGAGAAATTTCGCCGCTTCCGCTATGGTGTGCAGGTCAACTCGCTCGGCCTGACGGAACAGCAGCCGGAAAACAACGTCTATCGCATCCTGTTGGAAATGCTGGCCGTGACGCTTTCGAAAAACGCGCGTGCCCGCGCGGTACAACTGCCCGCCTGGAACGAGGCGCTTGGCCTGCCCCGCCCCTGGGACCAGCAATGGTCCTTGCGGATGCAACAGATCCTGGCCTTTGAAACCGATCTTCTGGAATACGGCGATCTTTTCGACGGCAACCCGACCGTTTCCGCAAAGGTCGAGGACTTGAAGGACGGCGCCCGCGCCGAACTGGCCCATATCGACGCCATGGGTGGTGCGGTCGAGGCCATCGAATACATGAAGGGGCGGTTGGTCGAAGCCAACTCGGATCGGATTGCCCGCATCGAAGGTGGCGAAACCACGGTTGTCGGTGTCAACAGATACGAAGCGGGCGAACCCTCGCCCCTGACATCTGGTCCCGAGGCCATCATGGTCGCCGATCCCAAGGCGGAAGCCGACCAGATCGAGCGGCTTTCGAACTGGCGCGCGACGCGCGACGCTGATGCTGTAAGCGCTGCACTCGACGATCTTCGTACCGCTTGTAAGGATGGCACAAACGTGATGCCCGCCTCGGTCAAGGCCGCGAAAGCCGGGGCGACAACCGGCGAATGGGGCGACGTGGTGCGCACCGCGTTCGGCCAGTACCGCGCCCCGACGGGCGTTTCGGCAAACCCGTCGAACCGCACCGAAGGATTGGGCGACATTCGCGCCGCCGTGGATGCGGTGTCGGCAAAGCTGGGTGAACGGCTGAAATTCCTTGTCGGGAAACCCGGGTTGGACGGGCATTCGAATGGCGCCGAACAGATCGCCGCCCGTGCCCGCGACGCCGGTATGGACATCACCTATGAAGGCATCCGCCTGACGCCGTCGGAAATCGTCGCGGCGGCGCAAGACCGCAACGCCCATGTGATCGGCCTTTCAATCCTGTCGGGAAGCCATCTGCCGCTGATCGAGGAAACCCTTGCCGAAATGCACGAGGCGGGCCTTGGCGACATTCCCCTCGTCGTTGGCGGCATCATCCCCGAAGACGACGCCGACCGCTTGCGCGCGCTAGGAGTCGCCCGGGTCTATACGCCGAAGGACTTCGAACTTAATCGCATCATGTTCGATATCGTCGCACTTGCTGACCCAGAGGCGGTGGCGGCAGAATAGGACGCGAACTCAGTTGCGGTCGCACGCTTCGCAATTTCGCCGGTTGTCGTCCAGGTGGCTGAGGTTTGAGCTTCCCCCGCTGCCGACCGCCGCACAGCCGGTCATCGCAATCAGCGCTGGTATGATGAGTATTCGCATTGTCTCGGTCCTTCCGTTGATGAGCGCCTGAACCGGGCTTCCCCTGCATTCAGGCCGTGCATCAGACCTACGACTGCCCTGCATTCGTTCAACGCACTTGGCGCAAACGATGTTTCACCATTCAGTGCCTATTCGTGATCCGGGCGTTCATCGACCGAAGGCCAGCGCCCATCCCCAAAGGCGATCCAGCCCTGACGCCACCGCAATACCGTCGTCACCGCACAGGCTGCCGCAAAGACATAGGCCAGCACGGGAAACGCCCCGGGGAAAAGGCACATCAGGACAAAAATCGCGATGGTCTCGAACCCTTCGGTCAACCCGCCAAGGTAATAAATCCCCTTGGTCGGATACTTCGGTGTCGTGATCCCCGCCTTTCCCGCGATGGTCGCGAAAGCCAGAAACGACGATCCGGTCCCGGCGAACGAGGCGATCAGAACCGCAGCCGGAAGGGCATTGGCGGCGGGATCGTGCAGCGCAAAGCCCAAGGGCACCAACGCGTAGAACACGAAATCCAGCGCGATATCCAGGAACGCCCCGCGATCTGTTGGCTGACCCAACCGGGCCACCGCTCCGTCCAATCCGTCGGCCAACCGGTTCACCAGGATCAGCACCAGTGCTGTGCCCCAGAACCCAAAAGCAAGGGCGGGCAGGGCCAGCACGCCGACGATGAACCCGGCGATGGTAATATGATCCGCCTCTATCCCCCGCGCTGCCACGAACCGGGCCAGCGGGCCAAGCGCCCGCCCCGCCCAGGGCAAGAGGACTGAGTCGATCATGGCAGCAGGCACCCCTTCAATTCACGAAACGGCGCCGCAACGGTCACCTTCGTGTCCCACTGATAAGTCAACCCAAGGCACCGTAGAACCCCATGTCAGCACGATCACCCATAGGTGATTGGCCCCTGCATCAACCCTGTTCGGTCTGCGCCAATACCGACGCATCGCCGGCGCCTGGCAGACAGGCGGTTTCGCCACATAGAGAACCACGTTAGGCTTGCGGAATCGCGAAATCGGAGACCTTGAATATGACCGTCCACATCGGCGCAAAGCCCGGCCAGATTGCTGAAACTGTCCTTTTGCCCGGTGATCCCTACCGCGCAAGATGGGCCGCCGAGACGTTTCTGGACGAACCCGCATTGGTCAACGAAGTCAGGGGCATGCTTGGTTTCACCGGGACCTGGAAGGGCAATCCCGTGACGATCCACGGCACTGGCATGGGCATGCCTTCGCTTTCGATCTATGTGAACGAACTGATCCGTGATTACGGCGCCAAGACCTTGATTCGCATCGGCTCTTGCGGCGGCATGCAAGATAGTGTCGCGGTCCGCGACGTCATCATCGCCATGACAGCAACCTCGCTTTCCACACCGTCCCGGGGGATATTCAAAGAGGTGAACTTCGCCCCCTGCGCGGACTGGAGCCTGTTGAACGCCGCCGTCTCTGCCGCAGCGGCAAAAGGCACCCCGACCCACGTGGGCGGTATCTATTCCTCAGATGTCTTTTATGACGAACGTCCTGATCTAAATGAACAAATGACCCGCCACGGCATCCTTGGTGTGGAAATGGAGGCCGCCGAGCTTTACACGCTTGCCGCCCGTCACAAGGCCCGTGCCCTGGCTGTTCTGACGGTTTCGGACCATCTTTTGACCGGCGAAGCCCTGCCCTCGGATCAGCGTGAAAAAAGCTTTGGCGACATGGTGGAAATCGCATTGGAAGCCGCCTTCAATTCCTGACACCGAACGCTGCCCTCAAGTGTCGTTAACCTGTCTTTGGCATAGATCTCCCTGAACGTTCCCTGTTCGGGGTTGCGCCCGAACCTGCCGAAAGCACTCCGGCCTCTAAGACCACCTCTTACCAAGGTGCAGAGGTCTTCCGTTTTCGAAAGTTCCCGCCGAGAGGTGGGATCAGGTCCAATCGGAGCGCGCCCGTGGCGGCCGCCGCATTCGGATTACTGGCAAAGACCCGATCCCAAACCAGTCCGGCGCCCCGAAGGGCATCGGGGGCCTTGTTGCGTCGCCTCATCTTCGCTGGTCCAAAATCTCGCGCACCGCGCAAGGTGAAGCCGCTCGCCAAGGGCGGTATCACAGACGCTTTTTCCTAACGCCCGTGGCTGCGGTCATAGGCGTTCAGCTTCGAGGGTTTCCAGCCCGGCGGCACGTCTCCTTCGAAAACCTCGACAAGCAGCGGATAACAGGCAGCCTCGTCCGAGGAATGTGACGTGCTGCAATCGCCTCCGGGACAGGCCGACAAGGCCCCCAAAAGGTCGATCTCGGCAAAGAACGTGATGTGGTCCCCGGGCCGCACGGGCGATGCTTTCATGAAATACTGGCCGGTGTCGCGGGTGAACCCGGTACACATAAAGACGTTCAGAACGTCGTGCACATAGACTTCGGCTTCGGCCAATGACAGGCCGCGCGCATCGGCAAGGGCCCGTGTCAGGTTCGAATGGCAACAATAGTGGTAATCCCCACCGCTCAGCAGCCGCCCGGTATAAGGATCACAGCGCGTTCCGATCACATCGTGAACCCCGCCGCCAAACGCGTCGAACCCATACCAGCCGAGGGTATCCTCGATAACAGTCGCCATGGTTCTTAGATACGGCAAGGTCGACCACAATCGGTCACCAAGGTTCATATGGGTCCCGTGCAGCGCCCGCGTTTTCCCCGAAAAGAACCGTTCGTTCAGGTCGCCCGCATACCAAAGGTTCAGGTCGCCGACCTGTGGTCCTTCGATTGACGAAATCCGAAAGACACCGCCTGCAGGCACCTTGAAACTTGCGGCATCCCTTGGCTGGGCGATTACCTCTCCGGTTTTCTCGTAACCCGAAAGTGCTTTCAGATACCCCTCCAGATCGGGTGGATCCAGCGTCTCGGGCGGATAGCAAACCACCGGGGCCACCGCGCGGCGCTCATCTGCATCAGGGGGTTGGGTCATGAGGTGTCTCCGTTACCTGTCGTCCCAGAAGATCGCCCAACCCGCCCATTGTCAAAGGCCATCGCCCGGGCCGAAGCCCGGGCGTTGACGGTTTACTCTGCGGGTACGGCATTTGCCTCTGCCTCGGGCGGAGCCGACCGTTTGAAAGGCCAGCCCCTGGGGCGTTCCGGACCGTGCCAGGTTTCGTTTCGCGTCAGCCACATGGTCAGCGCCAGCGCCACGAAGGCAAGCGTCGACCCGGCCAGCAAGGCGTGATCGGCGCTGCGCAATGTCAGGTAGAGAACGCCATAGACGGTGACCAGCATCGCCCCCAACAGCCCGGTGCGTTTGCCAAGCTTCAGGGCCGTGGCCCCGAACAGCACCAGCAACCCGATTGTCGCGCCGGCGGCCACGAAATAGGCCGCCGCAAATCCGATCTGTTCGGCGTAAGAGACCATCAAAAGGATAAAGACCGACTGCGCCAGACCGACCATGAGGTATTGCACCGGGTGGGCCGGGCGCTTGCTGGTCCGATCCAGAAGAAGGATGGTCAAAAAGGTCAGCGAAATGAACAGGATACCGTATCGAGATGCGCGCCAGGCTTTTTGGTAAAAGTCGTTCGGCGTGATGAACTTTGCCCCCATGGTGGCATGGTTCCGTGCGGTGACATCCGGGTACGAACGCCCAACCTGCGGCAAGGATCGCGCCAGATGCGGAACAGTCCAACTTGCCGAAAACCCCTCAGCCGACACTTCGCGTTCGTCGGGCAGAAAGTCACCGAAGAAACTGGGATCGGGCCAATCGCTGGTCAGGGCAAACCGCGTGGTGCGCCCCGTGGCGGCGACAGCAAATGTTTCGGCACCGTTGATCCCCAGATCAAGCGCATAAGACGTGATATCACGCGGATCGCCGATCAGGGCGGTGATTCCCGTTTGCTTGTTCTGGCCCTGTGACACGGGTTCCAGCAACACCTCGGCGCCGTCGGCCAACAAGCGTGCTTCGCCCCTCAGACCCCGGTTCGAGGACAGAAATACGGAAAGCCGCGCCTCGTCCCAGTGAAGCACTTCTTCACCGCTCACCGCCAAATCGGCGGCACCCGGATCGAAATCGAAGTCCAGCCCGACGTCGGCGGTATAAACCGGCACGACAAAGATCCCCCGGCTGCGGGTTGTGCTTTCGCTGGCAACCTCGATGTCCAGTCCGACGGGATAAAGATAAACCGGCGCGCGTGTTTCGGTCACCGTTTCTTCGTAGTGTTCGAAGATCGCGTTGCCCTTTTCATCGCGCAACGTCAGCCCGGTCACCGCGTCAACCGCTTCGCGGCGGCGATCATAGGTCACCTCTTCGGTCACCGGGATTTCCAGCAAGGGGCCCGAGAATAAATGCGCCCCGCCCCATTCGCGGCTAAGGCTGGAAATCGTCTGTTCACTATAGTTGGCGCGCTCGCGCACGACTTCGCTGACAAGACCGAGGGGGATGTACATCAGGAAGGCAAGCACGCCAACGATAATGAACCTCAGGCCGGCGGATCGGGTCATGACACTGTCCTTTCAACTTGGTTGTTGTGCCCTCAATCGCTGATGTATCGGCAGTCGACGTGGGTCAGCCGTGAAAGGTGTGGTCAGAAATTGTGCATGCGTGATCAGGGTTTGCGCAGACAATGGCGCGGGGCCTTGCCGTCTTTCGGCACCATGCGCGCGCCACAAGCCGCGCAGTGCCAATCACCCGCCGCCCGGTCTTCGCGCCAGCGACACATGGGGGTCAGGGTCGTAAAACGGTGCTTCCAAAAGAGATAGCCGAAGACACCAAGCGCAAGAAGGATCAGAAGAGGAACCATGCTGCTTTCTAAGGCGCGGGGGGCTCAGGTTTCCAGCATTTCGACACAAAGAACGGTCGGAAGATGCCGGGCGATCTCTGACCAGCTTTCGCCTTCGTCGATACTGGCAAAAACCGACCCCGTGTTCGTTCCGAAATAGACGCCCGCCGGATCGCCCGTGTCGCCTGCCATGGCCTGTCGCAACACCGTGAAGAAGCACGACTCCTGCGGAAGCCCTGCACGCTTGGCTTGCCAACTGTTGCCGCCGTCGCATGATTTCCAGACCGCTGCCGCCGCATCCGGCGGGTATCGCCCGTCACCATCACCATTCAAGGGTAACGTCCAGATGGTTTCTGGATCGCGCGGATGTACCCGGATCGGGAACCCGAAGGTCGAAGGCAGCCCTTTGGTGATGTCATCCCAACTGCGTCCGCCGTCAGTGCTTTTCCAGACACCGTGGTGGTTCTGCTGATAAAGGAGATCACTGTTGCCTGCGGCCCGCATCATGTTGTGGACACAGAATCCGGTGTTTCCATCCCGGGGTGCGGCAGGGTGAGGGTGATGCCCGCAGGCCTCGGCGTTCGACAGGCGATTGCGCCGCTCCCAGGTTGCTCCCCCGTCTTCCGTGGCAAACACACCCGCCGCCGAGATCGCCAGCCAGATTTTTGCCGGGTCCGCCGGATCAGCCACAATCGTATGCAAAACCAATCCAGCTGCCCCGGGCTGCCAGTCTTTCGACGAGGGATGATCGGCCAGTGAGTCGATGTTTTCCCAGGTCTCGCCCCTGTCATCGCTGGCAAACAGGGTCGCCGGTTTCGCGCCCGCGTAAAGCTTTCCATTTGCCTGCCCAAGCGACCAAAGTGCCGAAATCTCACCGGTGAATGGCGCAGGTTCAGAAGGCTTCCAGCCAAACATCTCTGCCGTATCAGGATCCGAGGCAAAAAACTCCTCGCTTTGCCCATGCGCCAGTTGTGCAAGGGTCCAGGTCGCGCCCATATCTTCAGATCGCCAAACGCCCGCGCCCTGCCAATCTCCGCCACCAGCGGCCCAGATCATGCCTGTCGCAGGGTCTCCGATAGCGTGGTTGATCGGCCAAAGATCACAGTGAGGCCCGTCCACTGTCCACGAGGTCCGGTCTTCGGACGATACCAGAAACGCCCCTTTGGTGGTTCCGACAAGCAGTGTTCTGACCATGGTCACCTCCCTTTGATCCAACCACTTTACCACGGATTTCGCGCAGTCCTCAGGCTTGATCCAGATCATCCAGATTGCCGCCGAGATCGGTTAGAAGACCTTCGAAAGATAACCCCATGATCGAGACTCTCTTGGACACATACGGCGAGGGCACGGTCCTTGCAGCCATCGGCGCCCTGGTCGGGCTGTTGTTCGGCGCCGCCGCGCAGCACTCGCGGTTTTGCCTGCGCGCCGCAACGATTGAGGTCTTTGAGCGGCACCTCGGTGCGCGAATGGCGGTGTGGCTTTTGGTGTTCTTTGCCGCCCTTGCCGTGACCCAGGCGGCACGGATGATGGGTATCCTGGACATCTCGGAAGCGCGCCAGATCGCATCCCGCGGCAGTCTCTCGGGCGCCATCATTGGCGGGGCCTTGTTCGGCGCGGGCATGATCCTGGCCCGGGGCTGCGCCAGCCGTCTGCTGGTTCTTTCGGGTACGGGGAACATGAGGGCCTTGGTGGCCGGGCTTGTGGTCACACTTGTTGCGCAAGCGTCTTACCGAGGTGTTTTGGCCCCGCTTCGTGAAAGCATAGGCGCGCTCTGGACCGTCGAAGGTGGCGATGCGCGCAACCTTGCTGTTCTGCTTGGCCTTGGTCCGACAAATGTCCTTTTGGCCGCCGGTCTCGGGCTTACCGCTTCGGTCGTGCTGGCCATGCGAACCTCGGTGCCGCTCAGCCGCGGCGTGGCGGCTTTTTCGGTGGGTTTGGCGGTTGCCTTGGGCTGGATTGCGACCCACGCCGTGGCTGTGGCCTCGTTCGAAGTTGTGCCAATCTCGTCGGTGACCTTCACTGGTCCCTCGACCGACACCCTGATGGCGCTGGTGGCCGCACCTTCGGTTCCCTTGTCCTTCGGCATCGGACTGGTGCCGGGGGTATTCCTGGGGTCAGCCGTGGCCGCCCTTTTCAGCGGGGAAATCAAGATCGAACGCTTCGGTGCGGAAACCCCGATGGAGCGCTATCTAATCGGCGCGGTGCTTATGGGATTCGGTGCTATGCTGGCGGGTGGCTGTGCCGTGGGGGCCGGTGTTTCAGGCGGTGCGGTCCTGTCGCTTACAGCCTGGGTCGCGGTCGCGGCCATGTGGGCGGGGGCGCTGATGATGCAGGCGGTGCTGCAGTTTGGCGGCCAAAAGCAGCCCGCCTAGGTGCGAACGGTTATTTCGCCGCTCCGCGCCCCATTGGCACGCCGGAATAGGAATGCGTGGTGACATCCTTGCCCAAACGCACCGCCGGGTGAACCTCGTCGCCTGCGTGATATTCGTAACTGACGCCCGTGCCCTCGATGATCCGGTTCATCATGTTGAAAAGGCCGGCGATCTGGACCGCGTCGAACAGCGCCTGCTCTGACCATCCCGCGGCAAGAACGGCGTCGATGTCCGCCTGAACGATCCGCGGCGGCAGTGCGTTCAACTTGCCCAGATACCCGAGAAGCACGCGCAAATCCTGGGCCACCGGAGCGGTGGAAAGATCGCCGAGCAGGGCCTGCAACAGACCGGCCTCTATCCCGAAAGCTTCGGCATAAATCGCGTGAGACCCATAGCAAAACGTGCAGCGGTTCAGGCCCGAGACGTAGGCCGCGATCAGTTCGCGCGTGGCAATGTCCAGCGCGCCTTCGTGCCGCATCACCACATCGGTAAAGGCCATCATGGCATCGCGCGATTGCGGAAAGGCCGCGAAAAGATCAGCGATATGGGCGTTCTCGGGCAGCGATGGCAGTTTGGCCACGACCGTCAAACCACCCGCTCGACCATCATCTTCTTGATCTCGGCAATCGCCTTGGCGGGGTTCAGCCCCTTGGGGCAGGTCTTGGCGCAATTCATGATGGTATGGCAGCGATAGAGCTTGAACGGATCTTCCAGATCGTCCAGCCGCTCGCCCGTGGCCTCGTCCCGCGAATCGATGATCCAGCGGTAGGCGTGCAAGAGAGCCGCCGGTCCAAGATAGCGGTCGCCGTTCCACCAGTACGACGGGCAGGCGGTCGAACAGGACGCGCACATGACGCATTCGTACAGCCCGTCCAGCTTCCTGCGGTCTTCGATCGACTGCTTCCACTCGCGCTGAGGCCGGTTTGTCTTGGTCTCAAGCCAGGGCATGATGCTGGCGTGCTGGGCGTAGAAATGCGTCAGGTCCGGGATCAGGTCTTTCACCACCGGCATATGCGTTAGGGGATAGATCTTGATGTCGCCCTTGATCTCGTCGGTGCCATAGATGCAGGCCAGTGTGTTGATCCCGTCGATGTTCATGGCGCAAGAGCCGCAAATCCCCTCGCGGCAGGACCGGCGGAAGGTCAGCGTCGGGTCGATTTCGTTCTTGATCTTGATCAGCACGTCCAGAACCATCGGCCCGCAAGAGTCCATGTCGACAAAATAGGTATCGACGCTGGGGTTTTCGCCATCGTCCGGGTTCCAACGGTAAATCTGCACCTTGCGCGTGTTCGTGGCGCCTTCGGGCTTGGGCCATGTCTTGCCAACGCGGATGGTCGAGTTCTTCGGGAGGGTCAGTTGAACCATGGGACGAACCTTTCTTAAAGCCTGTCGATCAGGACGGGCAGCCCTTCCGTGGCAAGGCAGGTAAGCGTTGCCGGGCGAGACAGGATATCAGAGACGATTTCGACCGTATTGGCCGTGGGGCCGGTCACCGCATCGGCGGCCAGCGACAGGATTTCATTGGCAGTTGCATTCTCGATCACGCAATCGGTGGCGGGTTCCAAAGGCACGCCGGGAAAACGGTCTTCCAGCACCGGGCGCACGGCGGTTTTGGCGGCATCCCTCGCCAGATCGTCCTGCATGGCGGGCGTGCAGGCGGCCAGGATCAACAGCGGGACAGCCAGGAGGATACGGCGGTTCATCGTCATGCTCCGGTCATGGTCTAAAGGATCAGCGGCCGGATTGGCCCCTGCCCGGTTTTTTCACGAACGCAGCGGTCATAAACCTGATAGGGGTCGCGGCCAGCCAGATAATCAGTTGTGATCCCAAGTTCGACCTTTGATTTCGCCTTGCCTTCGCTGTTGACCCCGACAGCAACCATGCCTGTCGGTCCGGTCGCGGCGCGGGCACGGTCTTCGCACATATCGGCGGCCCGCTCGGGCGACATGGGGCCACAGGCAGCAAGTCCAAGCGCAGCGGCCATGAGGATCACGACAGGTTTCACAGGTAGATCACCACGTTGTTGTCGCGCATGCACTGGCGGGTGTCGTCGCGGTTGAGGATTGCCGCAAGGGTGGATTCCGCCGCCGCACCACCGGCTTCAAGCGTTGCGCGTTCTTCCTCCGTTGCGGTTTGCCTGACGCACATCATCACACCCGGGTTCGGCACATAAGGCCCCTGGGCACTGGCCCGGGCTTCGGCATTGGCCCGTGACGCCGCTGCCGTGTTCGACGTGGCGATGTCGCTGCCACATCCGACAAGCGACAGGCAACAGAGAGCGATCAGAAGGCGTGTCATCAATACACCCGCGCCTTCGGAGCGATTTTCTTCATTTCGATTCCGCCTTCGCTTTCATCGGTCAATGGCTCCAGATGCACCGGGCGGTAGGACAGGGTTACCTCGGTATCCTCGACGGACGCCAATGTGTGCTTGCGCCAATTGTCGTCGTCGCGGTCGGGGTAATCCTCGTGGGCATGGGCGCCGCGGCTTTCTTTCCGGGCCTCGGCTGCAACGATTGTGGCAAGTGCATTGGGCATCAGGTTGTCCAACTCCAATGTCTCCATCAGGTCCGAATTCCAGACCAAAGAGCGGTCGGTGACCTTGATATCGGCCATCTTGGCGGCAACCGCCTCCATTTTCTTGACACCTTCGCCAAGGGTCTTGTCGGTCCGGAATACGGCCGCGTCGTCTTGCATGGTCTTCTGCATCTCAAGCCTGAGGTCCGCGGTTGGCACCGCGCCGTCAGCATGGCGGAACCGATCGAACCGGTCGAGTGCAGCGTCAACCGAAGCCTGGTTGAGCGGAGGATTGCTGGTCTTCGGGTCCACGACCTCGGCCGCCCGGATCGCGGCGGCGCGGCCAAAGACCACGAGGTCGATCAACGAGTTGGACCCCAGCCGGTTGGCCCCGTGAACACTGGCGCACCCTGCCTCGCCAACAGCCATCAAACCTGGGGTGACACGGTCGGGTTCATCCTCGGTCGGGTTCAGCGCTTCGCCCCAATAGTTCGTCGGAACGCCGCCCATGTTGTAATGCACAGTGGGAATGACGGGGATCGGTTCGCGGGTCAGATCGACCCCGGCAAAGATGCGGGCGCTTTCCGAGATGCCGGGCAAACGTTCGGCAAGCGTTTCCGGCGGCAGGTGGTTCAGGTGCAGGTGAATGTGATCACCTTCTGTGCCGACGCCGCGTCCGTCGCGGATTTCCATCGTCATGCAGCGCGATACCACATCGCGGCTGGCAAGGTCTTTGTAGGTGGGCGCATAACGCTCCATGAACCGCTCGCCCTCGGAGTTCGTCAGATATCCACCTTCGCCACGCGCGCCTTCGGTGATCAGGCAACCCGAGCCGTAGATGCCGGTTGGGTGAAACTGCACGAATTCCATGTCCTGCAAGGGAAGTCCGGCGCGCGCCACCATGCCGCCGCCGTCGCCGGTGCAGGTGTGGGCCGAAGTGGCGCTGAAATAAGCGCGGCCATATCCGCCGGTCGCCAGCACGGTCATCTTGGCGTTGAAGACGTGGATCGTCCCGTCTTCCAGGTTCCAGGCGACGACGCCCTGACAGGTGCCATCCTCGGCCATGATGAGGTCGGTCGCGAAATACTCGATATAGAATTCCGCATTGTTCTTAAGACTTTGACCATAAAGCGTGTGCAAGATCGCATGTCCGGTCCGGTCGGCGGCGGCACAGGTGCGCTGTACTGGGGGGCCTTCGCCGAACTCGGTCGTGTGACCACCGAAAGGGCGTTGATAAATCTCGCCCTCTTCGGTGCGCGAGAAGGGGACGCCGTAATGCTCAAGCTCGTAAACCGCCTTCGGGGCTTCGCGGGCGAGGTATTCCATCGCGTCGGTGTCGCCAAGCCAGTCGGAACCTTTCACGGTGTCGTACATGTGCCATTGCCAGTGGTCGGGACCCATGTTGCCAAGAGAAGCGGCGATGCCGCCCTGGGCGGCCACGGTGTGTGACCGGGTCGGAAAGACCTTGGTGATACAGGCGGTGCGCAACCCCTGTTCGGCCATGCCGAGGGTCGCCCGCAGGCCCGAGCCTCCGGCACCGATGACGATGCAGTCATACTCGTGTGTTTCATAGTCGTAAGCGGCCATGGGTCTTCCTTAAAGCGCGATCTTGGCGAGGGCGAACAATCCGACGGCGGCAGCGCCGTAGGACAGGCAGGTGGTCAGAATGACGACGTATTCGCGCATCGTTCCGTGCACGTAATCTTCGATCACCATCTGGATGCCGGTCTTGAAGTGCATGAAGCCGACGACAATAAACAGGCCCGCCACGATCGCCGGGAAGGGTCGCGCGAAATAGGCGACAACTTCGGCGTGGGGCTGACCCAGCATGGGACCGAACGTGAAGACGAAGAACGGCAAGAGGATCAGAAGCGCCACGCTGGATTTTGTCATGGCCCAGTGGCGGCGGGTCCCTTCGCGGGCCGATCCGTGGCCAACAGCGCGTTTTAAATCAGTCAGATAGGACATTTCGCGGGCTCCTCAGACGATCAGCACGGTCAGGATGGTCAGAACGACCGAGAGGATCATCATCGCGACGCCGAGTTTTTCAGAGGTTTCGACGTCAAGCGCGCGTCCGCTATCCCAGATCAGGTGCCTGAGACCGGCAAGGGCGTGATACCAGAGCGCCAGAACCGAAAGCGTCATGATCAGATCGCCAAGGACCGACGTGATCAAACCGTCCACCGTGGCGAAGTATTCAGGAGAGGTGGCCGCCGCGAGAAACCACCAGACGATCAGCAACCCGGCCAGCAACATCGCCACCCCGGTGATCCGCGTGAAAATCGAAGTCATGGACGTCAACTGCGGGCGATACACCGTAAGATGCGGTGATAACGGCCGGTTGCCCCGGTTCACATCAGCCATCGGAGGCTCCTTGCTGAAAGGCGTTGCATTCTCATAACAAACCCCGCCGCGTTGTCACGCCTCTGCGACGCAGAAACGCAGGCTTTAGCGCTCCCAACCTTAATATCGCGTTAATCGTGATCACATGCAAACGACCAGTGATCACAAGTTTCGGAATTCGGGGCTGAGAAGCAAGGTTTTGTTCACTTGGGCGAACGTACATCGAACACGCAACGTGCTTTCGAATTGTACAGGTCCCAAAGCCCGGAATTCCGCTTTTGTACGTCGTTGCGTACGCATGGATTGGAGACAGGTTAATGGGCCGGGCGGGAAAACGCGGCGGGCAACAGGCGCTATTTCAGATCGTCGAGGACGTCGGATATCGAGGTGTTGTAGGTAAATTCGACCAACTGCATTTCGCCATCGACCTTGGCGGCGATCAGAAGAAGCGCCATGGGGGCCGGGGATCCGGCGGGGAAGTAGAAGACCAGATCCTGGTGAAACCCAGGCGACTCGCGGCGCTGCAGGATCGTTGCGCAGCGATCAAACCCGTTCGGAAAGACCACCTGGATCTGGCCGAAATAGTCATCGAAGTTCTGTTCAAGATCGGGAAAGTAAGGCCCTGCGATGGTCACGAACTTGCGATAGTCGGCATCCAGAAAGGCCGCCTTGGCATCTTCGATCAGCCCGATATCGGCGTCCTGATCCGGGCCACAGGCCCCGGCGAGCGTGGCGGTCGGGATGATGAGAGCGACAAGCGCATGGATGAGGGTTCGCATGGGGGAAGGATTGCGCAATCGGCGGACCCGGGCAAGCGGCAATCGGCCGGGGGACGTAGGTGTTTGTCGGGTCACCTTGGATTTGCAGGACGGGGCAGTCGCTGTCGTGGCTTGGCTGACACCTCTCGGCCGATCCTGGATCCCGTTGCCAATTTTGCCTGACCGAAAGGGTCGGATGTCGGCAAAGAGCGGTGCCCTCAACAGGTGGACGCAACACTTTACTCTTTGAGCAAAGATGGAGTGTTCACCATGAAGTACCGCCGCCGTATTTATTATTCAGCCGCTCAGCGCGCCGAGATATGGGATCGATGGCAG
>JABDJO010000007.1 GCA_013002465.1 Silicimonas sp.
GCCATGGATGGTCTTCAAAATAGCACTGGCATTTCTGCCTCTGGGATGCGGGCACAGGCAAACCGCTTGCGCCATGTGTCCGAGAATATCGCAAATGCAGACACGCCGGGATACCGGCGGAAACTGACGACTTTTGAAATGGTCGTCGAATCCGGCCGCGAAACCGGTCGGATCAAAACTGGTCCGGTTGAACTGGATCGCAGCGTGTTGGAGCAGGTTTTCGACCCGTCCCATCCGCTGTCCGATGAGAACGGCTATCACGAGGGATCGAATGTCTCTCTGGTGGTCGAAATAGCGGACGCGCGCGAAGCGCAGCGAAGCTACGAAGCGAACCTCAGAGTATTCGATCAGGCCCGTAGAATGCGGTCAAGCCTGCTCGAACTACTGCGGCGATAAAGGAAGAAAAGATGGACGTAAAATTAGTTCAGGCGCTCAAAGGATACGGCGCAACGAAATCGGTGGAACTGACATCGGATGACAGCGGTGGAAACGCCCTGGGTCAGGCGGCGCGGGACTTCACCCAGACGCTTGCAAAATCCGAGGCCGTCGCAACCCAGGCAATGACCGGAAGCGCCGACCCCCATGCCTTGGTCGAAGCCCTGGCAAACACTCAGCTTGCGGTCGAAACCGCAGTCACTGTGCGCGATCGGGTGGTTGAGGCTTACCAGGAGATCCTGAGGATGCCTGTCTGATGGGCGACGCCATCCTGTTTGATACCCTTCGTCAGGGGCTTTGGGCTGGCGTTCTGATTGCCACCCCGATCCTTGTGACTGCATTGATCGCCGGTGTCGCGGTCGGTCTGTTCCAGGCATTGACCAGCGTTCAGGAAATGACGCTGACCTTTGTTCCCAAACTTGGTGCGATGCTGGTCGTCTTTTGGGCGTCCATGGGGTTCATGACGCAAACGCTGACAGAATTTTTCCGCAGCACCATCATTCCGTTGATTGCAGGAAGTTAACATGGACAGTGCCGCATTCGTTACACTCAACCGCCAGTCTGGCCTGTTGAAAGAGTTTGAGACCGTCGCCAACAACGTCGCGAATCTGGCAACCAACGGGTATCGCCGCGAAGGCGTCGTGTTCTCTGAGTTCGTTGTGGATACAGGCCGGAACGGGCCCTCGTTGTCCATGGCTCATGCCAACGCACGCATATCGGACCTGGCCCAGGGAGCCCTTGCTCAGACGAATGGAACGTTCGATTTCGCCATCGAGGGCCCGGGATTCTTTCTGGTGGCCACTCCTGAAGGCGATCGCCTGACCCGCGCTGGCGCGTTCACGCCCTCAGCCGAAGGAACACTTGTCGCCCCCGATGGCGCCACCCTTCTGGATGCGGGCGGCGCGCCGGTTTTCGTACCACTGGATGCCTCGCGCATATCAGTTGGCGCCGACGGCACCCTGTCCGCTGACGGTGCCCCTCTGGCCCAGATCGGATTGTGGGAACCTGCAGATCCGTTGTCCATGACGCGCGCGGAAGGCGTGCGGTTTGACCCCGGCGACTTGCCTGTCCCGGTCGAAAACCCGCGCATTCTTCAGGGCTTTGTCGAACAATCCAACGTCGATCCGGTCAGCGAAATCAGCCGCATGATCGAAATTCAACGAGCTTACGAACTGGGACGCACATTTCTGGATCGCGAAGACGAGCGTGTGCGCTCAGCCATAAAAACCATCGGGCAGTAACACCAAGGAGCAGACATGCGCGCACTAACGATCGCCGCCACCGGGATGAGCGCTCAGCAAACCCGGGTCGAGGTTATATCCAACAACCTCGCCAACATGAGCACCACAGGATACAACGCCCGCCGGGCCGAATTTGCCGACCTGCACTATCAGCAGGCGGCGCGACCAGGGACGATCAATGCCACGGATGGAACCGTTCTTCCCACCGGCGTGCAGCTTGGGCTGGGCGTTCGGCCGACCGCGGTTTCCATGTCGGTCATGCAAGGCTCCAGCGTGTCGACCGGCGGCGAGTTGGACCTTGCCATTGAAGGCAGTGGGTTCATTGAAGCAACACTTCCGTCGGGCATCTCGGCCTATACGCGCGACGGGGGCCTGAAACGTTCTGCGGATGGATTGATCGTGACGTCGGACGGCCATGCCATTGTACCCAACATCACCATTCCCGAAGACGCGCGCAGCATTTCGATCAACGCCGAGGGTCAGGTTTTTGCCTACTTCACTGACAGAACCGAACCCGAAGAATTGGGTCAGATCACCTTGACCGGCTTTGCCAATACCAAGGGGCTGGAAGCCATCGGATCGAACCTGTTCCTTGAAAGCCCCGCATCCGGATCGCCCTTCACTGCCACGCCAGGCGCCGATGGCCTGGGCACCCTGCGCCAGGGCTATCTTGAGGAAAGCTCGGTCGATCCGGTGCGCGAGATTACGGAATTGATCGAAGCGCAGCGCGGGTACGAATTGAATGCCAAGGTGATCTCCGCCGCCGATCAGATTCTTGGCGCCACGGTACAGATCAGATGATCCGCGGTATTCTGACAATACTTATAGCCGCGGTTGCTGCGTCGTCCGCAGGCGCCGAAATGCTGACCGTTGCCAGGGTCATACGCCCGCAGGCACTGATCGCCCCCGAGGATATCAGTGTGACCGCGGCTTCCATCCCCGGCGCCCTTGGACCCGCGGCCGACATCGTCGGACTTGAGGCCAAAGTCACGCTCTATCCTGGACGCCCGATCTTGCCCGGCCATGTCGGGCCACCGGCTTTGGTGGAAAGAAACCAATCCGTCCTGATCGTCTTTCAGACCGGTGCATTGACGATCCTGGCCGACGCACGGGCCCTGTCACGCGGTGCTGTCGGAGACACAGTCCGCGTCATGAATCTGGCAAGCCGAACAACCATCAGCGGCCAGGTGCAAAGCGATGGCAGCGTCATCGTTTCGAGGGGAGCACATAGATGAAACACACATTGGTTCTTGCCGCAGCGACCACAATCCTTGGTGGCTGCAGCCGCCTGGAAGATGTCGGTCGTGCGCCGCAATTCACTCCGTCCGACCGGTCCAGTGAAGTTGTCGCCATGGGCATTCCATCTGCGATCAACAACATGTCTGAAGCCGAAGTTGTTCAAGCCTCGCTTTGGAGCGGGGGCAGAGGATCATTGCTGGGCGACAGGCGGGCGGGTCAAACGGGCGACATTCTGACTGTGGTCATCAAGATTGACGAACGGGCCGAAATCTCGAACGCCTCATCCAGATCCAGAAATGGGTCTGAAGACTCTGGCGTGACCGAACTTTTGGGGGTTCCGCAACTTGTCGACCGTGTGCTTCCCGGCGACGCGTCTCTTGCAAATGCCGGCCAGTTTCAATCCTCGTCATCCAGTGACGGCCAAGGAACCGTGCGTCGAAACGAGTCGCTTGAACTAAAGGTTGCCGCAACGGTGACGGGCGTCTTGAACAACGGCGTTCTAAGGATCCAAGGAAGCCAGGAAGTGCGCGTCAACTTCGAGATTCGCGAGTTGCTGGTGACCGGATATGTCCGCCCCGAAGACGTCTCGCGGCGCAACGAAATTACCTATGACAAGATCGCCGCCGCACGCATTTCTTATGGGGGTCGCGGCCAAATCACCGACGTTCAGCAGCCGCGCTATGGGCAGCAGATCGCGGACATCGTTCTTCCTTTCTGAGATCATGCCATGGCAAAACTGCTTCCCATCATCCTTCTGATCATTGGCACCGGCCTTGGCGGCGGTGCTGGCATCATGCTGAAACCAGAATCTGAGGCCTGCAACGAAGAGCCGTGCGATAAAGAGGATCAAGTTGAACACACCGAAGAAACGGAAGTGAACGACGATCCAAGTTATGTCGCGATGAAGAACCAGTTTGTCGTACCGGTCATCCGGGACGAGCTGGTTCAATCCCTGGTCGTGCTTTCGCTTTCGCTTGAAACATTGCCTGACAATGCCGAGCTGGTTTTCAGCAAAGAGCCCAAACTGAGGGACGTTTTTTTGCGTGTCCTGTTCGACCACGCGCACATGGGCGGATTTAACGGTGCATTCACCGAAAGTGGCCGGCTTTCGGTTCTGCGAGTCGCGCTTCTGGAGGCGGCAACCAATGTCGTCGGATCAAGCGTTTCAGACATCCTCATAACCGACATTGTTCGTCAAGAGATGTGAACTCTCCAACTGGCGGCGCTCGCGGGTTTGAAGTTCGCCCTTCGTAACCCGACGGTGAAGTGTTCCGACGATTTCATTCTTTGCCATGGCAGTACCAAAGGCGCGCTGCGCCAAGGCATGATCAGCCATAAGTGCTGCCAACTCCACGAAACTGCGTTGCGTTTCCTGCTTGCGCCAGCTCTGCCAGCGCTCAAGAAAAATGGCGTCTTCTAATGACCCGGCCGACGACGGTGGAACGGACAGATCGTAAATCCTCTGTTCAAGCTGCCGACGCTTGGCGGTAATCCTTGCCAAATCCGATCTGGCCGCAAGTTCGCGTGCGCGCGTCAACAGAGCCAGCTTTTCCAAGGAAGATTTGGTTGGGCGCCGCACGATCAGATACCTCGTCTTGCTTTTTCACGTATCGTATCGGCAAACCTTACGGCCGCCGCGACCGCGCGGTATTGATCGGCTGGAATCTGGTCGCCAAGATCAACAACCGCGTGCAGTGCGCGTGCCGTCGGAGGATCGCGATAAATCGGAACGGCATGTTCGATCGCAGTTTCTCGGATCCTTGCCGCAATCTCATCCACCCCCTTGGCCACACAAACCGGCGCCGATCCAGGGGTTCTGTCCCATGTCAAAGCCACTGCATAGTGTTCGGGGTTTACCACCACGACGTCAGCTTCGGCCACATCGGACAACATCTGGTTTGTCGCAATATCGTACCCCCGTTGCCGACGCGCCTGTTTTGTATGCGGATCACCCTCGGTTTCCTTTGATTCGTCCTTCAACTCTTTCAGCGACATGCGCTGCCGCCGCATGAACCGGGCCCGCTGCCACAACAAATCCGCCATGGCAAAGACGAAAATTGCGGCAGCCGCAGAGACCAGGAATCGAAAGCACAGTTCAGCACTCAACGACAGGGCGGCGGGAACAGACAGGGCTGGCAGGCTGAGGATGTCGTTCAGCCGCGCCTTGAACACCAGGCCCAGAACCAGGCTATAAACCACAAGCTTGGAAAAGCTTTTCACGAAATTGAAAAGCCCCTCGGGGCCGTATTTTTGCTTGGCATTGCTGATCACCGAAATCCGGCTGAGCTTGGGCTGGAGCTTTGTCGGTGCAAAAACCAGGGCGCCCTGCAACCCTGCGGTTGCCAAGGCAAAGAAGAATGGAAATGCAAGCCACACCGCAGCGGTCACAGCAAATGCGGCAATCAAAGATCCATAACTGTGGCGCCCGCCCAGTCCAAACACGCTTTCCGCCAGCTTTTCGGGGGTGTCCAGGAAGGGCACAAGCGCCGAGCCAGCACGCTCCACAGACCAAACGCCAATCATGGATGCTGCAAGAAGAACTCCGACATAGACCCCGAAGGTAATCAGGTCTTGGGAAATTGGAACTTCGCCACGCTTGCGCGCTTCTTCCAGTTTTCGCGGCGTCGCCTCGAATGGCTTTTCGTCATTTTCCTCTTCACCGGACATCAGCGAACCGAGAACGGCGACCGAATACGGTCCTGAAACAAATCGGCCCAGACCGTCAGGATCAAGGGCGCGGTGAGGGCAAGAAGTACAAGCGCACCAAGCGTAATCGCCGGCGCGCCGACAAAAGCCACCATAAGTTGCGGCATCGCTCGGTTAATCACACCCAGAGCCAGATTGTACAACAACGAGACAAGAACGAACGGCGCAGCAAGCGTGAACGCAAACGAGAATGTCCCGGCCACGGCCTTCACGGCCCATCCAGCCAGGTTTTCGCCACCGATCGGGACGCCGACGCCGATCAGCGAATAGGATCGGATGAACATTGAAGTGATCTGAACATGCAGGCCCAATTCCGCCGCCAACGCGAGCGCTGCCAGCAGAAGAACAAAACCTATGGCTGGCTGAGGGTCCACCGACGATCCGCCAAGAAGCTGCGACAGTGAGGTGGATTGCGCGGAAATCGTTGCCGCAATCTGCAAGGCCATCAAAAAGAACCGCAAGGCAAGACCCAAGGCAAGCCCTGTCAACACCTCGGCAAGTCCAAGCAGGATATAGGGCCGATCGAATGCGGGGTCGTTCAAAAGATCCGGCAGCATGACCGGTGCAACCACCATCGTAAAAGCAAGTGCTCCTGCCAGCTTTATGCGCACCGGCAAAAGCATTTCACCGAACACCGGCAAGACGAAGATCACTGCGCCAATGCGAAGAAAAATCAGAAATGTCGGCGCCCCATAAAGCGCGACCTGATTTGCGATTTCCAACAAAGCCGGCGTCACGCCGCGACCAGCCCAACCAGTGACGGTCGGCTTTCGGTGCCCAGCTCTTCAAACGACAGCACTGGGTTGGTGATCCCCTTGGCTGCCAGCAGCGTTCGCAGGAATCGCCGCCGCCTGACCGAAGTAATGAGCGCCGGAAAGTGGCCAGCGTCGCCCGCCTTGTTCAACTTGTCCGCCACGCCGGATGTCAGTTTCTGAAACAGGTCCGGCGGCAGGGCCACGTCCGCCCCGGCAGCATCGCCAAGTTGATGCGTCGCGAATGCGGATTCCCATTCCGGTGAAAGCTGGATCAGTGGAATTGTTCCGTCTCGATCACGCAGGTCGGCAAGAATTTGAAACGCCAGCCGCTGGCGAACGTGTTCGCAGATATCCTCGGGCGTCGTTCCTGCGCTGCGCCACTCGGCAATGGCTTCGACGATCATTGGCAGATTGCGGATTGAGACCCGCTCTTCCAACAACAGACGCAGAACCGACAGCAGAAGATCGGTGGGCACTTTGTCGGGAATAAGTTCGTCAAACAGCCGACGATTGGCGTCGCGGCGGGCGTCGTCGCTGAGGCTGCAGAGTTCATCAAGCAATCGCCGAAGCGCCTTGAGGCTAAGAATGCGCGGAAGGTTAGTCTTTATAACCTCAAGCAGATGTGTGGCCAGAACCTCGGCCGGATTGACAACCGTGGCGCCTGCAAGTGCGGCATCGTCCGCGTCGGCCCGCGCCAGCCACCGTGCGGGCGCCCCATAGACCGGCTCTTTTACGTCTCGGCCGGCCGGAATCCTTTCGTTCTCCGGTGGCAATAAGGCCAGAACCCGCGACGGATCCAGGTTATCCCGAGCCTGCTCAACACCCTGAACGCGAATGACATATTC
The DNA here is from genome assembly GCA_013002465.1 of Silicimonas sp. Taxonomy (GTDB): domain Bacteria; phylum Pseudomonadota; class Alphaproteobacteria; order Rhodobacterales; family Rhodobacteraceae; genus JABDJO01. Next base: position 7,222 of record JABDJO010000007.1, read on the forward strand.
GCCCGTGGCCAGACCAGCGTCGTCGGTCAGGCGAATATCCGGCAAGATCATGCCAAACGTGGTTGCAACGTGCTGCCGCATGTTGGTGATGCGCGCATCCAGACCCGTCGCCGGGTCCAGGATCATCGGCACCAACTCTTGCGAGAATTCGACATGGATCTCATCAAGATCAAGGACGTCGCCCATGGTCTTTTCAACGGGTCCGACCTCGGGTTCAGCATCAATCAGATCCAGGGGCTCCTTGGGCCTGACCGACATGCGCCACGCCGCAAAACCAAGCACCGCCGACCCGATCACAAAGGGTCCAAACGGCAATCCGGGGAACAATGCGAACAACCCCATCAGAACCGCAACCGTGGCGACGGCTTGCGGGTACTTTCCAAGTTGTGCCAGCACCGCCAGATCGGCTGACCCGCGCGCACCGCCACGCGACAGCAAAAGCGCCGTGGCAATGGAAATGATGACCGCCGGTATCTGGCTGACCAGGCCATCGCCGACGGTCAGGATCGCATAGGTTTCCAGCGCGCGCAGAAACTCCATGTCATGTACGGCAATCCCGATGATCAGACCCATCACAAGGTTCAATATCGTGATCAGAAGACCGGCAATGGCATCACCCTTCACGAACTTCGATGCGCCATCGAGCGACCCCAGAAAGGTGGTTTCGGCTTGCTCGATCTCGCGGCGGCGTTTGGCTTCCTCATGGTCGATGGCACCGGCCGACATGTCGCTGTCGATCGCCAGCTGTTTGCCCGGCATCCCGTCCAGGGCAAACCGCGCGCCGACTTCGGCCATCCGTGCAGCACCCTTTGTGATGACGATGAAATTGACGATCAAAAGAACGCCAAAAACCACAAGCCCCAGAAAAAGGCTTCCGCCCATGATAAAGCTGGCAAAGCCCTGGATCACTTCGCCAGCGGCATCGGTACCTGTGTGACCCTGGCCAATGATCAGCTTGGTCGATGAAACGTTCAGCGACAGCCGCAGCATCAGGGACGCCAGTAAAACAGTCGGGAACGACGAAAAATCCAACGGTCGCTCGATAAATATCGTGACCGTAAAGATCAGAATCGCGAACGAAAAAGATGCCGCCAATCCGATGTCCAGGACCCAGGCAGGCATTGGCAAGATCATCATCACGATGATCGCCATCAGCGCCATCGTCAAAAGCACGGTCGGGTTGAAAAGGTTCTTCATCCGCCGAGGCCTTTCAAGGCAACCGCCCTTGATATGTCGATCAGTGATCGCCGGTTTTGCGACAATGGAACAAGCGAACCGACCGACCCCGCCGGCCCGGCCTGCAAAAGCGGATAGCGGTTCTCTCGCACCGCAACCTGGGCAAGCGCGGGAATCTCGGCAGGTGCGAGTGGTTCGTCAGCGACCAGTCTGACCGGGTTCCATGGTTCAAGTCGATTCCTGATGCGGTCAAACCGTGCGGTGTATTTTTTGGCGTATTTCGGCGTGCGCGAATGGAATGCCCCGGCGGCCTTGGACCAATCGCCGAATTCCTCGTACAGCTCGGTCAGGAATTTTGCGGCGTACCTGGCGTTGGCCAGGGGTTCGAACATTTCGTCGATTGATGCAAAGGCATCCCCGTGCCACTTGTAATTGATCTGGAAGCAACCGACGTCAAAGCTGCGGGCACCGCGATTGAAGTGCCGATCGACATAACGGCGCGCGCTTTCCAGATCGTCGAACCATTTCCCAGCCCCTTCCATGTTGACGGTCCAGGGCCAGGGCAAGAACCCGTTTTTGCCCTTACGTCCGGTTTCGGTCAGCGAAATCGCGCGCAGCACGTCAAGCGGAACGCCGGATTCCCGTGACGCTGCCAGGGCTGCCTTTTCACAGATGGCGGCAATGGCCGGTTGATCGGTCGACGCTGGCAAGGCCGTGGCCGCGAACAGCCAGCAAATGGCTGAAAACACAATCAAGCCAGGAATGGGTTGGGATTTGTATGTCACGACGACGTTCTGCCTGATGGTTCCGCCCTTCTGACGGTCACCGCGATATTATTGATCAGATCCTTTCAATTCGTGAACGGAACCGGAACATCAGTCAGTTCTGTTTCAGCCAACAAGGCCCTGATCTGCGACCGGCGGACTTGCGAGGCACGGACAAGTGCGCCGTTTTCCGGGCCATTCGATGCGTTCTGATCATCTTGTTCTGCAAGCAAGCCACGCATGGCTTCTGACAATTGCCCCGAAGCGCCTTCGAGTTCGCGCGCGGCTATCCAATTCCACTCCCCGGCGCGAATGGCGGCCTTCGCGGCCTGGTCCAGATGACCGCCACCTTCGAAGGCATTCACCGCCAACCCATCCTGCCCGTCCCGAGCATAGATCATGCCGAGTTTTTCCGCAGCTTCCGGTTCAAGCCTGCCCGCCAACAGAGTTATCGCCTCGCCGGTTCTGCCGGTTGCAAAAAGCACCTCTGCCGTGGCCGTGCGTTCAATTGGCGAGGCTGGCACATCGGGAAGATAGGCCTTCGCGCGCTCCGCCAATCCCAGGCTCAGCAATCGCAAGGCGACCGCATAACGTCCATCGCGGGTCATGGATTGAACATCAACAAGCTTGGAGAATCCGATTTCGGATTTGATGAACGCCACATCCTCTGCAACTTCGGCAGCAGCTATGAGTGCCGAAGCAGAAAGTGCGCCGCGTGTTTGGTCATTCAGACCGGGGGACGAGAGCGAAAGCGCGTTTCGCAGTTCGTCGAATTGGCCAAGTACGATGCGGCCGCGTAGTCCAGCGAGGTTCAGTTCGACCGCCACATCCGTACCTTCGGTCGCCCGCGTCAGGGAAGGCGCGTCTTCGACCCAGGCGGGGTTGGGCGCCATTCCGCGACGCTCTGCGTCTTCCAATAATTCAAGCAAGGCTTCGGCCGCGGTCACATCAGTTCCGTTCGACAGGTCCGACAGAACATCACGCGCCTCGTTGTGCCGCGTTCCCGCAAGTCGCAACCGGGCCGCGACAAGTTCGCTTTCGTTCGACTGAAGACCGCCGCGCGCCACGGCATTCACAGCCCGGCGCGCGTCGTCTTCAAGTCCCACCGCACGCAGGCGTTCGGCAAGCAGGGGTCCAAGATGCGCGCGCAGATGTGGTGGCAAGGCAGAGAATGTCGACAGGATTTCTTCTGTAGAAGTTGGGATGTAGCTTGGGTCGATCGGGCCAGCCAAGGCCGCCCAAAGCGCGACTTTTCCATCACAAAGGATCTGACCCTGCAGAATCGAAGACTGACTAAAGCCATGATCCATGATTTGCGCCATCGCCAAAAGAAGCGCGCCAGAGCGTTCATCATCCATTGCGCCAGCGGCGATTTCAGCTTCGGACCCGAACCCAAGGGCGATATAATACCGTGCCAACGCGCGCGCGCCGTCGGGACTGATCCCGCCGTCTTCCGCCACGGCGGCACCGCGCAGCTTGCCCAGATATCGCATGTCCGTGGTGTCACCCCAGGACAAAAGATCGACGTCGCTGTTTGAAAAACATACCGATCCCTCATGAGTCGCCGAAACTTCGTCCCTTGGAACGACGAAACCACGATCAAAGGCGGTGATAATCGAAAGATTGGTCCGCCCTTCCAAATCGGCCGTGTCGACCGCCCCGGACGAATGTGGACTGCGACGCGACATCGGATCGGCATCGACCATGCCCTGCGACGCAGCCCTGGAAAACTCTCGCCCAATAAAGTCGACCGAATGGTCAGAGGTGGCGCCCAAATCGACAAACCCAAGCTCTTCGATCAGCGCATTGGTCGGGGTATCGGTCAGCCAGGGCAATCTTTCACGTGTTCCTTCGCGCGCCACTTTTCTGTCGGGGCCAGGCGGCGGATCCGGTGGCGCGCGGTCAATCACGACGTCGTTTAATGCCGGTGCTGTCCAGGTGGGCGCGTCGGTCGCCAGCAGCGGCGGACGGTTGGGTGCTTCGCCCACTGACACCGAAGGCGCGCGCTCCCGAACCTCAACAATCAAACTACCTGCCCCGAACTCATAGGCGGTAGCATCGCAATCGCAGGCCATCGCAACCAGAATGCCGTCTTCCGTGTGCGCGATGGTTTGTATACGGGTGTTTTGGCTGCCCTGTTCGATCCCCGAAAGGTCGATCTCGTATCCGGGTGCACCGAGCGACACAGTGAAACCGGCGTCGCTTTCCACAGCAGACCAGCCCGGACGATTGGCAAATGTTAACACCAGTCGGCTTGCTTCGGCGCTGTCGCTGATGCTTACCATTACGGGTTCCGCCCGCGCCCACCCGGCCCATGCACACAGCAGAATTATCAATGCCCGGCCCTTCATGCCGCGTCCTGCTTGGTGTTTTTCATGGCCTCTTCCAATTCGGCAAAACTGGGGCGGACATTGTGCGGCGCGTTCTGTCGACCAACTTCGATACAAATGGCCGTGGCATGGTTGTACAGGTTGGCGACCAGAACTTCGCGAATCAACTGATAGAAATGGTGATCTTCCTCGGCTATGGCACCGAGGCGAGAGGCAAACGGGCCGGCAAATCCATAAGCAAGAAAAACCCCAAGGAAAGTCCCGACCAAAGCGCCGCCAATCAGTTTCCCCAGAATCTCTGGCGGCTGATCGATGGAACTCATCGTCTTGATGACACCTAGAACCGCGGCAACGATCCCAAGCGCAGGAAGACCGTCGGCGATCGTTTGCATCGCGTGACTTGAATGCTGATCGTGATGCAGGTTCGCTTCAAGCCGTTTGCCCAAAACCTCTTCAACCTGATGCGGGTCGTTGTAGTTCATCGAGGCCGACCGAAGCGTATCACATGTGATTTCGACTGCTTCGTGGTCAGCAAGGATTTTCGGATAGGAACTGAATATCGACGAGTTATGGGGATCTTCGATATGTTCCTCCAGGGCGACCGGATTTTGGCGCGCCAGCCGGATCAATTCGAACAACAGCACCAGAAGGTCGCGATAATCCTCGGCTTTCCATTTGGCGCCTTTGAAGACTTTTCCAATGTCCTTGACCGTATGCTTGGCCGCGGGTGCGCTATTGGCAATCAGGAATGCGCCAACCGCCGCCCCGCCGATCATCGTCAGTTCGAACGGAAGCGATTTCATTATGATCGTCATCTTGCCGCCAGCGGCGAGATAACCGCCGAACACCATGACGAAAACAACGATAATTCCGACAATACCGATCACAGCCGGAGCGCCCCTTTGATTTAAACCTCTGGGTGTTCTTCGCAGGTCTGCGTTAACATCCCGTCACTCATCATCATCCGCTGACATCGGTTCAGGCACCGGCTCGCGTGGCACGTCCGCATTGCGTCCGGCAAGGACGACCGAGATGGAATATGCAAGCTCCGGCTCTAGCCCTGAAAGAATGGCAGCGGCCGCATCGGACCGCATGCGCCCGAGAAATCCGGCGGCGAAACTTGGTTCCATCTGCTGAAACAGGGCAGCGGCCTGGCCTGGTTTCATGTTTTCGTAAACCGAAGTTAGCTGATCAATATCCGTTTCGGCCGCCTTGTCCGCCTGGGCCATCGTCGAGCGCAAGGTTTCCTCGGCCTGCTCCAGGCGCGTCAAATCCTCGGCCACCGCCGTTTCGATCAGAGAAAGCGCCTGCAGACGGGCCTGCAGTTCTTCTTCACGCTTGGTGACTTTTTCTTCGCGAAGGCGGGTTTCTTCCAGTAGCTTGACCAAATCGGGCGCAATATTCGCCACATTGGGCTCGCTGTCGACCTCTGGTGATGTGGTTTGAAGTTGATCCTTCAGTTCAAGCGCGATCGCAGCGCCGGGGCCAGCCAGCCGAACGAACGCCGACCCAAGCAGAAACAAAGCAATCACGGCCAGGGCGCCGCGGCCAGAGGCCCATGATCTTTTTGGCATCTTCCGCTTCATTCCGCGGCCTCTTGAACAACACTCCGGCGGGATTGGAACACCGTCTTGTCCAGGGCGATCAAATCTCCCTGCTCTTCCGACGACATCGAGGGTTTCTGACTATCAACCGGCAGATCGTGCATCGACGCCACCAAAAGTTCCAGCCGTTGCGCCACGCCCTCCGCCCGGCCGGTCAGCGCGTTCAAGGATTGCGCCGACGAAGTAGTCGCCGTGCGCGCTTCTTCCAGTGCCTTTGTCATATCGTCCACTTGCGAAGACAAAACGGCAATCGCGCCCCCCACACCCTTTTCAAGGTTGGTGAAACGATTGAGGCGCCGGGATAGAACGACACAATACAATCCGGCCCCCAAAGCACCGGCAATCAGCAAGATATCTGCAATCAAGTCCATCGACACCCTCAGTTTACAACAAATTCCATAACGAGCAGATCATGCACCCGGTCGCCACCCACGACGAGATCAACGCGCCTGCGCATCTGCGACCGCAAAGTCAGAAGCGCCGAGGGATCTTCGACCTCTGCAATGCTGAGCGACTGCAGGTAGGTGTTCAAAACATCGACCACGCGCGGCATCAGCT
>JABDJO010000016.1 GCA_013002465.1 Silicimonas sp.
GGAGGGGTTTACCCCTCCAGACCTCCCCAGGATATTTGCACCAAGAAGAAGATCAGGTTTCGAGGTCTCTCGGGACAGCGAAATCCACGAGCGTACCGCTGCACCAGGTCACGTCTGCCCAGGTGTCGGCCTTGAAAGCGATCACGCTGGTCGCCGCGGTCGGATACTGGCCGAACTTTGGATGATCCGGTCTGTCGCCCAAGAGGCGGGCCGCGCATTCCGCGATGCCGGGGTTGTGGCAGATCACCATGACCGTCGCGGTACTTTGGCCCTGTATGACACGCAAGATCATGTCCGGGCTGGCAAGATAGAGTGCCCGGGTGGCTTCGACGGTGGTGTCCTTGCCCAGTTGGGAGGCCATGCGATCCCAGGTTTCCAGGGTGCGCCGCGCGCTTGAAACAACGACGGATTGGGGCAGATGCCCCTTTTCGACCAGCCAACTGGCGATCAAGGGCGCCGAACGGCGGCCACGTTCGTTCAGTGTTCGGTCAAAATCGTCGGACATGGGATTGTCCCAGGCGGATTTTGCGTGGCGCATCAGGATAAGTTTTAGGGTCACTTGTGGAACTCTGTCATATGGTATGCGGATTGCGCTTCCAGTCTGGGATAGGTCGAGGCCAAAGGGCAAGCGCGACGCACCCTGCAGCCGCGGGTCATGCACGCCTGCCCCGGTTCGCTGTCGAGGTATGCGTGACAGGCCGGTAGATCGTACCCTTGGGCCGTCAGGGCCTTCGGTGGGCAGGCGGACAGGCAGGGCTTGTCGGTGCAGTTGTCGCAAGGGTTCGCGGAGGGTGACGGCAGGTCGAGGAGGCGCGGCAAGACCACGGCGCCACGAAACGACACGAACAACCCAACGGTTGCATGGACCAAAAGCGAGGCTGGCGACACAAAACAGGCGCCACTTCGCAAGGCCCAGCCGATGAATGGGCGGGGGGGCGATCCGAACGGAAAGACCGCCTGACCGCCGACATCATCGCATATTTGGCCGATCACACGTTCCGACCAGCGGTCCAGAGGATCAGGTGTGCCATCGGTGAATTCAGGGCTGGCGGTGACATGGGCCCAGAACCCAGGTTCGCCGGGGCCAAGCAGAACGATCGTACCTTGGCCCAGTCCGTCTTCCGGTTTTGTGTGCAACTGGCCGAGCACGGCGAGTTGTTCTGCATCGGCCAGGCATTCAATTCGATCCAACGTCATGGGTTGCGAAAGGGCAACAGAAGGGACCAACCAAGGCGCGCGGGGCGGTCATCCTGCCAGGCCAGCCCGATTGTCATGTCTTCGTGCCCCTTTTCGGGTTGGGGAATATAGGTACCGAACATCCGGTCCCAGGTCGAAAGCGCAAATCCATAATTGCTGTCGTGTTCATGGCGTTGATCCGAGTGATGGACCCGGTGCATGTCAGGCGTAACAAGGACCTGGCGCAGGATGGTATCCAGCCGCTTTGGCAGCCGCATGTTGGCGTGGTTGAACATGGCAGTTCCGTTCAGGATAACTTCGAACAGAAGGATTCCAAGGGCGGGTGGGCCGATGAGGTAGACCAGCCCGATCTTCAAGAGCATGGACAGGGCGATCTCAACCGGATGAAAGCGCACGGCGGTCGTGACGTCGATATCCCGGTCGGCGTGATGAACCCGGTGCAATCGCCACAGAAGAGGGACTTTGTGCGTGACGAGGTGTTGGAGCCAGATCGCGAAGTCAAAGACCAGGATGGTCAAAGGCACGGTCAGCCAGAGCGGGGCGTCGATCTGGTTCAAGACCCCCCAATTGTTGGCATTGGCGTCGAGGGCCGCGCCGATGGCCAGAAACGGCAAGGCAATGGCCAGAAGTCGCAGTGCCACGGCGTCAATGAGCACCAGGCCGAAGTTGGTGATCCAGCGAACCTTGCGGGTCTGAACGCGGTCACGCCGGGGCGCGTAGGCCTCGATCAATGCGAAAACCGCGAACAGGCTTGCGAAGGCTCCGAAACGGATGGCGGCTTCGTGTTCCATGAGCAAAGCCTAATGCAAAGGTCAGTGAACCTGTATCGGAAAACGCGTGTCGGCCACGCCCTTTGTCACTTCGCAGGGCGGATCAGGCTGCCCGCGCCGTGATCGGTAAACAATTCAAGCAGACAGGCATTGGGCGCGCGTCCGTCCAGGATGACAACCGCACGGACACCGCCTTCGATCGCGGCCAGGGCGGTTTCGGATTTGGGGATCATGCCGCCCGCAATCACGCCGGTGTCCGTCATGTCGCGGATCTGGTCGGGGGTAAGCTCGGTCACAACCTCACCCTCGGCGTTTTTCAGCCCCGGAACATCGGTCAGAAGCAGCAAGCGGTCCGCGCCGAGGCTGGCGGCAATGGCGCCGGCAACCGTGTCGCCGTTGACGTTCAGTGTCTGGCCATCGTGGCTGACGCCCAGAGGTGCGATGACGGGAATCACTTCGGATTCCATCAAGGTTGTCAGGATCGCCGGGTTCATCTTGGAGGGTTGTCCGACGAAACCGAGTTCCGGGTCGTCCTGATCGCAGATCATCAGGTTGGCGTCCTTGCCCGACAGTCCTGCGGCCCGCCCACCAGCCGCGTTGATCGCCTGGACGATACGTTTGTTCACCAGGCCCGAAAGCACCATTTCCACCACTTCGACGGTGGGCTGATCGGTCACGCGTTTGCCGCGGACGAAATCCGACTTGATGCCAAGCTTGCCCAGCATGTCATTGATCATCGGGCCGCCCCCATGAACGACGACCGGGTTGACGCCGACCTGACGCATCAGAACGATGTCGCGGGCAAAGCCCGCCATCGCCGCGTCGTCGCCCATGGCGTTGCCACCGAATTTGATGACGACGGTGGCACCGTCATAGCGTTGCAGATAGGGCAGCGCCTCGCTTAGCGTGCGTGCAGCGGCGATCCAATCGCGGTTCATTTGTCTTGGTCTCACTGGATGTCCCTCGTTCAAGGGTCTGACTAGTCGCTTGTTGGTCCCGGCTCAAGCCAGCGTGGCAATAATGGCGCGAAGCGTGTCGATCCCGTCGCCGGTCTCGGAAGATGTCAGAACGATCTCGGGGAAGGCGGCGGCGTGTTTCTGCAAGGTTGCGCGGACCTGCGTCAGCACCGCGTCGCGATCCCTGGCCTTCACCTTGTCGGCCTTGGTCAGAACGACCTGGAAGGTGACTGCGGAGTTGTCGAGGAGGGCCAGGATTTCAGCGTCGACGGCTTTGATGCCATGGCGGGCGTCTATCAGGACGAAGGCCCGGCGCAGGGTGGCGCGGCCAGCAAGGTATGATTTCAGAAGTCTTTGCCACTTGCCGACCTGAGCCAGGGGCGCCTTGGCAAATCCATAACCCGGCAGATCGACCAGGTAGTGGCTGTCGCTTAGCGTGAAAAAGTTGATTTCCTGCGTGCGACCGGGGGTGTTCGACGTGCGCGCGAGCGATTTGCGCCCCGTTACTGCGTTGATAAGCGTTGATTTTCCGACGTTCGAGCGCCCGGCAAAGCAAACCTCGATTCGGTCCGCTGGCGGCAGACCGTCCATGGCGACAACACCTTTCAGAAAGTCGGTGTCTTGGGCGAACAACTTGCGCCCGGTTTCGATCTCGGACGGCTCGGGCGTGGCCAATGGGAAGGGTAGTGTCACGTCCGGACCCTGTCGCCCAGGGCAAGCCTGCCCGAACCAACAGCGTCCAGATAGACCCCAAGGTCGTTGTGGCCCCATCCGGAACTAAGTGCGCCCAGTGTGTCGGCATCGCGCTGCCCGGTGTCGGGGTTTGCGGCGGTGGCCAGGCATCGGGTGATCGGAGAGTCGACGTGAAACGGCACGTCGCCGACATGGATCGTCTGGCCGACCCAGGTGAATTCTTCCCAGGGTTCGGGCCCCTCGATCCAGATGTTGATGCGAAACCGCCTTGGGTCCAGGTCCCGATCCATGCGGTCGGACAGGGCGCGAAGAGTTGCAAGGTTGCCAAGCGATACAGAGGGGAAATCCGTATCCGTCATGCCCCGGTTCGGAACCCGCAGTATCCGGGCCGACTGCGCACGGTCGTCAGGCACAAGCGGGCGGGTCCAATCCAGAAATCCCTGAAGTGCCGCGGGATCGTCAGGATTAAACGTCAGTGTGCCCTGGTCTGGATGGCTGAGCGTGATCTGACCGGCCGCCTCATCCAGCTTGGCCGTGATTGCCATCAAGCCGGGTGCTTTCGACCCGCGCGAGAAATTCGTACATGGGGCCCAGGCCGTGCCATCGGCCTTGGCGGCCTCGTGCGCCACTGCCCATGTCCGATCCCAGGGAAGTGTCTGGCCCTTGGTGACCTCGACCTGCTCCAGGGCTTCGTGCCCGTGGGATTTGATCGGATGTCTCCAGATTTGGACGACGTCCGCGGTCATTTCTTGTCGTCCGGCTTCTTGTCCTTGTTGGCCGATACCGGTTCGGGCTGTTTGTTCTTGCCACGGATGTTGCCCCAGATGTCGGGCTTATAGCCGTGGTTCCGCATGATGATGTATTGCTGTGAGAACGTGATCACGTTGTTGGCGATCCAGTAGATCACCAGGCCACTGGCGAATCCGCCCAACATGAACATGAAGACCCAGGGCATCCAGGCAAAGATCATCTGCTGTGTGGGATCGGTTGGGGCCGGGTTCAGTTTTTGCTGCAGCCACATCGAAATGCCCAGAAGGATCGGCAGGATGCCAATGAAGATCAGCGCAAGGATGTTGCCTGGGTCGGGCGCGTTAAACGGCAAGAGCCCGAAGAGATTCATGATCGACGTCGGGTCGGGCGCCGAAAGGTCCTGGAACGGGCCAAAGAAGGGCGCGTGGCGCAGTTCGATCGTGACGAAAATCACCTTGTAGAGCGAGAAAAAGATCGGGATCTGCAGAAGGATCGGCAAGCAACCGGCGGCTGGATTGACCTTTTCCTTCTTGTAGAGCGCCATCATTTCCTGCTGCATCTTCTGGCGGTCGTCGCCAGCGCGTTCCTTCAGTTTTTCCATCTCGGGCTGAAGTTCTTTCATCCGCGCCATCGAGACATAGGATTTGCGCGCCAGGGGGAACAAAAGGGCCTTGATCAGAAGCGTCAGCGCGATGATCGCCCAGCCGGTGTTGCCGATCAGAAGGTTCAATTCATGCAGCGCGAAGAAGATCGGCTTTGTCAGGTAATAGAACCAGCCCCAGTCAATCGCGTTGATGAAGCCTTCGATCTTGGCGTCGCCGGCGAAGCCCATGAAATAAGATACCGAAGGGCCGAAGCCTTCGATCCGGCGTCCGGCCTCGTAATCCCGGATGGTTTCCCATTCCTTGGCCCCGGCGAATAGCTGGGTTGTTGTCGCCGAGGTTGCACCAGCGGCCACGTCGACGGTCGGCATGCGCGCAAACGTGCGATAGACGTCGGATGCGGGGACATACTCTACGACCGAGGTGAAGGGCTTGTTTTGTTCGGGGATCAGGGTCGTCATCCAGTAATGATCGGTGAAACCGATCCAGCCGCTGGATTCAACCTTGGTCACTTCGGCGCGTCCGTTGCCCCATTCTTCGTTCCGAGCAAGATCAGGGATATCGGCATAATCCGTGTCGTAGAGCTGCCCGTCGTGACGACCGATCGCGCCTTCGTGGATGATGAAAAAGCCGGAGAGGTCCTTCGGTTCACCCTGCCGGGCCACGACACCGTACGGGGCAAGCCGGATCGCCTCGCCCGTCGGGTTTTCGACGGTTTGCGTGACGGTGAACATGAAACGGTCGTCGACGCTCATCTCGCGGCGGAAGATCAGGCCGGCGGGGCTGTCCCAACGAAGCGTGATGGGTGTATCGACCGCCAATTCCGACCCGCTTTCCAACGTCCAGATTGTTTCGGGCGAAGGTACGTCGGTCTGTTCAAGGGTGCCGCCGGGCAGCCAGCCGAACAGGGCGTAATATGGGTCTTCGCTGCCAGCGGGCGACAAAAGCGTGACCTTTTCGGATCCGGCCTTTTGCGCAACGTTGTATTGCGTGAGCGACAATTCGTCGATCCGACCGCCTGCCAGTGAAATCGAACCGGTGAGGCTGGGTGTTGCAATAGGCACGCGGGCGGCTTCTGGCGCGGCCTCGGCCGTTTCGGTTGGGGCGGCTGCCGCTTCGGTGCCGGTTTCGGCGGTGGTGACGGTTGGAGCGTCGCCCGGACTTGTTGCCGTCGCTTCCGGTGCGGTCTGGCTGGGGTCTGGCGGTTCCGGTGCAAAAAGTATCATCCAGACGACAAGCACAAGCGAGCTTAACACCATCGCAAGGATTAGGTTCTTGTTCTGATCGTCCATCTGCCGCCACCAGGATTTCGTCGGATGCGTCCGACGTTCAAACCTCCAACGGCCAAAAGGTCAAGGCGTTTTCCCGCTTTTCGGCCAGCCACCCCGTTGGAACGGGACGTTACTTGACCCGCCGGAGCTTGATGGCCTTGGGGTTGGGGGGCGCATTTTCTTCCAACCACAGCAGTGTCTCGCCAAGTGACATGGGGCGTGCGGTTACGTAACCCTGGATCTCTTCACAACCCAGGTCCCTAAGCGTGGCGACTTCGCCTTCGGTTTCGACCCCTTCTGCGAGGGCGTTAATGCCCAACCGTTCGCTGAACGCCAGAAGTGCCGAGATCATTTTCAGCTGGTCTTCGTCGCGATCGACGTGATTCACCAGGCTGCGATCTATCTTGATGCGCCCGACGCTGAACCGCCGGATATTGATAAAGCTGGTGAATCCGGTACCGAAATCGTCCAGATCAATGCGGCACCCGATCCGCGAAAGCGAATTCAGCGTGCGCGAGATCACATCCTCGCTGGATTCCGCCACAACGCTTTCAAGCACTTCGACCACAAGGCGGTCAGGAGATATGTTGTGCCGGTCAAGTTCCCAACGGACATAGTCGGGCAAACGGGGATTGCGAAGTTCTTCGCTGGAGAAGTTGACCGAGATTGTGGGCACCGAGAACCCGGCGGCATCCCAGGCGTTCAAGGCCGTCAGCGCCTGTTTCAGGATGACTTCGGCAAGGCGCTGAGATAATCCGGCCTTGTCGATATCAGACAGGAAACTGTTCGGGGCCAATAGCCCGCGATCGGGGTGATCCCACCTTGCAAGGGCCTCAAACCCGGAAACCGCGCCCGTGAGGGATTTGACCTGGGGTTGAAACCAGGCAAAAATCTCGCCGGATTCCAAAGCGTTGGACAATTCCCGGGCGCGGTCTCGTTCGCCCGGTTTGCGGCTTGAAAGCCCCTCGGTAAAAACCCGCACGGAACCGGGGCCAGACATTGCAGCCAGTTCGCAGGCGCGTTGCGCACCAACGACCAGGTCGGTGCCTTCTGCATGTTTGACGTGACATTCGGATGCGATGCCCAGAGACATCGAACAATAAATCCGCGTCGACTCATCCGAAAACGGGGCGTCAAAGACCGATTGTATCCGCCGCGACAGCTGCAGCAGGTTTTCCGTTTCCGGGGGCCGCACATTGGACACTCCGATGGCCAGGCCAGGACCAAGGCGGGCCATGACATCTTCGTCCCGCAACAGGTTCTTGATGCGATCGGCGGTTTCCAGTGTGACCTTGTCGCGCATGTTGCGCCCAAAGCGTTCTTCCAAATCGTCCATATCATCGACAACCAGGGCGATCACAGCCACTTCGCGATTGGATTTGCTGGCCCGCGGCAAGGTGGCATCGGCCCAGGAGATCAGGCCGTCGCGCATCGGCAAACCGGTCAGCCCGTCTGATTCCGAGTGGAATATCGGCTTGTCCGACGGGATTTGACCCGTCAATGCGAGCAGGATAGGCAGCCCGATCGCCATCATATAAAGCGCGAACTCTCCTGCAGCCCAGTATGAAAAAAGCGTCAGAACAGGGACATATCCCAGCATGTGCGGCCCACCAAGAGCGCGCCGGAGCGCAATCTTGAGGGTCGGCAATTTCAGAAATGGCATTTGGCAACCGTTCCTTTAGTCACGCGATATGCCCTATCGAATAGGCAAGCATGCTCTACAGGCGGTTAACTTCCTTCAGATTTTCGACTGAGGCCCTGAAAATCGAACAATTCGGGGTCCAGAAGGTGCGAGGGGCGGGTATTCATCAGTGCCCGGAACATGACCTGGCGTCGCCCCGGGTTGTTCTGTTCCCATCCATCCAGAATGGCCTTCACCTGCTGGCGCTGCAAACCGTCCTGGCTGCCGCAGAGATCGCAGGGAATGATCGGATAGTTCATCGCGGCCGCAAAACGTTCGCAGTCCTTTTCTGCCACGTGAGCGAGCGGGCGATAAACGAACAGATCGCCTTCCTCGTTCACCAGTTTGGGCGGCATGGTGGCCAGGCGGCCGCCGTGGAAAAGGTTCATGAAGAACGTTTCAAGGATGTCGTCTCGATGGTGGCCAAGGACAATTGCCGTACACCCTTCTTCGCGCGCGATCCGATAAAGATTGCCGCGTCGCAGGCGTGAACATAGGGCGCAGAATGTCCGGCCCTCGGGCACCTTGTCGACGACGATGGAATAGGTGTCCTGATATTCAATGCGGTGCGGGATTTGCATCTTTTCAAGGAATTCGGGCAGAACGGTCGCTGGAAATCCCGGTTGGCCCTGATCAAGGTTGCAGGCGAGGATCTCGACCGGCAGAAGCCCGCGCCATTTCAACTCGTGCAATGCGGCCAAGAGAGTATAGCTGTCCTTGCCGCCCGACAGGCAGACCAGCCATTTCGCATCGCGTTCGACCATGCCGTATTGCTCGACCGCCTCGCGGGTGTTCCTTATGATCCGCTTGCGGAGCTTCTTGAACTCGGTCGTTTGCGGAGCTTTGTGGAACAGAGGGTGAATATCGTCGGCGTTGTCCAGCATGGGCTGGGGATAGTGGGTTCTATGGCGTCGAGCAAGTCTGAGAGGCAACGAATGATTTCTGATCTATTGCGGCGCATTCTGGACGGACGAGCACACATTGAGGATGGGGACGGCGAAAGCGTCGAAGTCATCAAGGCCAGGTTCCGGGCGATGGTTCGCCCGGCCGTGGGGTTGACCTTCAATCAAGGCGAAGCAGTGCGTGACGATCCTCATTCCAGTATTGGCGGGCGCCCCAGTCTGGTACCGGGCGAAGATTGGCCCGTCGACGGCGAGGGGCGCCCGATGCTGTTTCTGGCGCAGATCAACTATGCGGACATGCCGTCTATTCCTGAATATCCAAACGAAGGGCTTTTGTCGGTGTTCGTTGCCGACGACGGGCAAAGCGGCTGCGAATTTCCGTCTCGCAACCAATCAGGGTTTTTGACCCGGTTTCATCCACATCCTGAAAACATGGTGCGGGCGTCTGAGGTTCCCGACCCACGGAACGACAACTATGGCAAAGAGTTGCGCCGCCTGGGAGCACCACTTTACGGCAAGGCTGTCGATGGATTGCCGACGAGTGTGTTGCCGATGGCCGAAGCGATCATCGGCGAGTTGTCCGATTCAGATGCCGATGAGGTTTGCGACTGGCTGCTCGATCAACGCCCCGGCACGATTTACTACGGCGGTTATCCGGATTTCATTCAGTATGACATTCGCGAGGAAGGGGCGCCGGAGACCGAGGTTCTACTGCAGCAGGGCCACCACTATGAGAAGGATCGCAAGTGGGAGATCTGTTGGGGTGACGCGGGCGAGGCGACGTTTTTGTTGTCTGAAGGTGATTTGGCGGAGCGTAGGTTCGAAAATTCGATCTATAGCTGGGATTGTTCGTGATCCTAGTCGGGCACGTCATCGACGCCTGAACCACCCCAGGGATGGCAGCGCGCGATGCGGCGTGCGGCAAGCCAGCTTCCCTTGAGGCCACCGTGCTTTTCCAGGGCCTCCAGCGCATAGGCGGAGCATGTGGGGTCATAGCGGCAGTTCATGCCGACCCAGGGACTGAACACCAGGCGATAGCCTCGGACGGGCAGGGCGAGGAGGCGGGCAAGGGGGCTCATGAGTGGGCCTTTGCAAGGGCGGATTCGAGATCGGCCAACATCTGGGAAAAGTCCCGGGTCGCGGTGGTGTCCCGGCGCCCGATGAGCACATAGTCAAACCCGTCTTGCCCTTGATTTGGAAGGGTTTTTCGGGCGATTTCACGCAGGCGCCGCTTGGCACGGTTGCGGGCGACCGCGTTACCGACCTTCTTGGAACAGGTGAAACCGACGCGGATGCCTTCCGCCTCGCCTGCCTCGCGTTCGCGCCATTGCAGCGTGAACGCCGGCGTCGACAGGCGTTTGGCCCGCGCGGCTTTCAGGAAATCGGTGCGCTTTTTCAGAATGCTGATCGACATCTGGCTTTGCCCCGAGAAACGACAAAACCGCCGACGGTTGCCCGCGGCGGTCCCATCCTGATGGAAACAAACGCTTTTTACGCGCTCAGGCTTTTCCGGCCACGCAGACGGCGGGCATTCAGGATCTTGCGACCTGCTTTGGTGGCCATGCGCGCGCGGAAGCCATGGCGCCGCTTGCGAACCAGGTTCGAGGGCTGAAATGTGCGCTTTGACATCGCGGTTCTCCTGTGCGGCACACAAGATTCGTGCGCCAAATCATTATCGAAGCCCGGTCTCTAAGCGGATCGGGCAGCCAAGTCAACGGCTTTGGCCATTAAGATGCTGGTAACCACCGTTCGGACCTTTTGTGTACATTTGTACAGATTTTTGGACCCGGTTTTCCACTTTTGTACGTACTTTTGGGGCGCTGTGGTTAAGGAAGTGTTTTTCACTGCATGTGGTGGGGCAGGCGAGACCTTGGGGAGGGTGTGTGCAGCCTGTGCAATTCGGACCTGGTGTTTGAGTTTGCAGGGGGGGATGTTTGCGAAGAGCTCTAGACTGACCTCCGTTCTGCGAACAATCTTGGCTTGAAGTGGCCAAGAATTAGTTCAAGCACCAAGGGTATTGCGTTTGACATGCCAACCAATGCCTCTCGGCTTTCAAGGGCGTGGAACGCCGTCAGATCGCCGGTCGGAATGGCGGCCTCTGCCAGAGCACGCAATTCTGGCATCATGGGAACAAGGAATACAAAGGCGTTGACCGTCAGGAAGGCCATCATGACAGCCTTCGCCTTCATCCAGTTCGCACGCTCATCAAAATGGAAATAGAGGATCAGATCGCAAACGATCTTAAGCGCCAGGCCGGGAAGGATGAGGATGTAGGCGCTGAGTTCCTTGTAGGTATAGACTGTATGGGCGGTTTCTGCATCAGGTGTCCCGACAGTCGCCCCGATGACGATATGCGAGGCGATGCCCCCGACATAGAGAATGCCCGCGAGTTCGTTGACGAACTCGACAAGGCTACGCATCGCGGTCACCGAACCACATACGACCGAGTAGCCCGTCCTTGCGAACATATTGGTGGTACAGCCCTGCCGCGACATGTGCGACGATCAGCAAGGTAAGAAGTGTCGCAATGACGCCGTGCGCGGCCCTGGGCGCGATGTCGTCGAAGTTTGCTGGAAGAGGCTCGCCCGAGCCGCCGAAGATGATAGCGGGAAGGCCAGCCACGTTGGCGGTGGCCAAACCAGACAGGCACATCGCGAAGACCAGGAGGTAAAACGCCCAATGGGCGGCGATTGCGCCCTTGTTCAACAGTGGGTTCCCGATATCGGCATGCGGCGGCTTTGATGTGGCCATACGCACGATCAGGCGCAAAACCATGAGTACGAGGATCAGAACCCCCATGCTCATGTGCATGGTCAACGACGTGATCTTGAAGGGATCGTCGTTTGGCGTCGCGGCGAGAACAAATGTTCCCATGATCAGGCCGCCGATGACCATGAGCGCAAGCAACCAGTGCAGGGTGACAAGAAAGGGGTGATAACGGCGCATTGAGCTCTCCATTCCGCAGTTTGGGGCATTCTATCACAATCATTTGCATCTGCAATAGTCGCAGCTTGCGACAGTTGCAAATGATACGTTGTCCAGCTATGACACCTTATGTCGATAAATGAAGACACTCACCGTACTAGAACAAACAGCCTGGGCTGGATGGTCCAGCAGATCGCGCGACGCCTAAACCGATCGATGGAAGAAAAGCTATCACCGCATGGACTGAACCTTCAGCAATTTGCAGTGATGATGACCGTCCATGAATTTGACGGCCTGACGCAGACGGAAATTGGCGAACGGTTCTCAATGCCGCCCTATGCAATCAGCCGCGCGATAGATCACCTTGAACAGGCCAACTTGCTGAAGCGCCGCCAACACCCAACATCCCGACGAGCATTGACCATTCATGCGACAGAAGACGGTCGTACGCTTGGCTTGGCACTTTTCGAAATCGTCAATGATGTGAACAATGAACTCACTGCGCCGCTTACGGATTCGCAACGGGAACAACTTGGCGGGTTGCTAAAGGCATTGCTATAGCAGCGGGAAGGAAATGTCGGCATCGTCCTGCCAAGCGGTCGTGCGCGTCAGGCACATCGGAATACCGCCAGTCGGCCCCGATCTCTGAAACAATTCCACCCGCGAACCCATAGCGGTGCGTCGGAATGTTTCAGAACCCGTCATATCCGGGCCGCGACGATCACCCCGCTTCACTCGCGCGTGATTTCCCTCACAATGACTACACAGTCACGCCATCTTAGCTGCAACAAGATGGACCGAGTTCCCGGAAAGTGATTGAAATGACTGATATGACCGAACCGACCCCCATGCCCAATGGTCTGGCCAAGCGCCTGCCGCTGATCGTCATCCTGACGGTGGCGGCCGTTGGGGCCTTTACGCTGAGGGATTATCTCAGTTTTCAGGCACTGGCCGACAACCGCGAGATGCTGATTGCGTTTCGTGATGCGAATTATCTGTTGACCGTTCTGTCGTTCATCGCCGCCTATGTGGTGATCGTGGCGTTTTCGCTGCCCGGTGCTGCGATTGCGACGTTGACGGGCGGTTTTCTGTTCGCGACTTTCCCCGGGGCCCTGTTCAATATCACCGCCGCGACCATCGGCGCCACGGCGATCTTCCTTGCCGCCCGCATGGGGTTCGGTGAACGCCTTGGGCGCAAGCTGGAGGCGTCGGACGGGGCGATCAAGAAGATCAAGGACGGGATCGACGAAAACCAGTGGTCGATGCTGTTTCTGATCCGTCTGGTGCCCGCGGTGCCCTTCTTTGTCGCCAATCTTTTGCCGAGCTTCCTTGAGGTGCCGCTTCGCCGGTTCGTGATCTCGACATTCTTCGGGATCATTCCGGGATCGGTCGTCTATACCTCGGTCGGGGCCGGTCTGGGCGAGGTCTTTGCGCGCGGCGAGACCCCGAACCTGGGGATCATCTTCGAACCGCACATTCTTTTGCCGATCCTCGGGCTTTGCGCCCTGGCGGCCTTGCCGATCGCGATCAAGGCCGTGCGCGGAAAGGAAGTCTGAGATGGAGCGGATCAAGACGGATGTTCTGGTCATCGGCGCCGGGTCCGGTGGGCTTTCGGTTGCGGCAGGGGCCAGCCAGATGGGCGCCAAGGTCGTCATGCTGGAAGGCCACAAGATGGGCGGCGATTGCCTGAACTTCGGTTGTGTCCCTTCGAAGGCACTTCTTGCCGCCGGCAAACAGGCCCACGTCATGCAAACGGGAGAACCCTTCGGCGTGGCGCCTGTCAAACCGGACGTCAATTTCGCAGCGACCAAGGATCATGTGAAAAACGTCATCGCCACCATTGAACCGAATGACAGCGAGGAACGGTTCGAGGGTTTTGGCGTTCACGTGATCCGCGAATACGGGCGGTTCATTTCGCCGACCGAGGTTCAGGCGGGCGAAAGGGTGATCGAAGCGCGCCGGATCGTGATCGCCACGGGGTCTTCGCCGTTCGTGCCGCCGATTCCCGGTGTGGACGAGGTGACCTTTTACACCAATGAAACCATCTTCGATCTGCGCGAGCGGCCCGATCATCTGCTGGTCATCGGTGGTGGGCCAATCGGGATCGAGATGGCGCAGGCGCATGTCCGGCTTGGCTCGAAGGTGACCGTGATCGAAGGCCTGAAAGCCATGGGACGTGACGATCCGGAGGCTGCCGCCATCGTTTTGGAAAAGATGCGTGCCGAGGGTATCGAAATTGTCGAAGACGCCATGGCCGAAGAGATCACCAGTGACGATGGGCAGATCACCGTGAAAACCTCGCAGGGGTCGTTTACGGGGTCGCATCTGTTGATGGCCGTGGGGCGCAAAGTGAATATCGACAAGTTGGATCTGGACAAGGCCAACGTCGATCACGACCGCGCCGTCAAGGTGGATAGAGGGCTGCGGTCAGTTTCAAATCGCAAGGTCTATGCCATCGGCGATGCGGCAGGCGGCCTGCAATTCACCCATGTCGCGGGGTATCATGCCGGTGTGATCATCCGCTCGATGCTGTTCGGGCTGCCGTCGAAGGCGAAGACCGACCATATCCCCTGGGTCACCTATACGGACCCCGAACTGGCCCAGATCGGCCCGACCGAGGACGAAGCACGCGCGGCGCATGGTGATGCCCTGACCGTTGCCCGGTTCGATTATCACGAGAACGACCGCGCCATTGCCGTCGGCAAGACCACCGGCTTCATCAAGGTGATGGTCGTCCGGGGCAAGCCCATTGGAGCCACGATCGTCGGCGAAGCGGCGGGCGAGTTGATCGGCACCTGGGCGCTTGCCATTGCCAACGGCCTGAAAATGAGCGCGGTTGCTGCCATGGTCGCCCCCTATCCGACACTGGGGGAACTTAACAAGCGCGCCGCGGGGGCCTATTTCTCGCCCAAGCTTTTTGATAACCCTACCGTCAAACGCGTTGTCGGTTTCGTGCAGCGCTATTTGCCATAAGGCCCGAATAACAGAATGTTTTTGAACACCCTGTCCGGAAGATTCCTGGTGCTTACGATCCTTTTCGTGATGCTGGCCGAGGTCTTTATCTTCGTGCCGTCGATTGCGCGGTTCCGGCAGGATTACATGGCGAACCACCTGGAACGGGCACAGATCGCGTCGCTGGCGCTTTTGGCGGACGACGTTATCGAGCCTGACCTGGAGTACGAGCTTTTAAAGAACGCCGGGGTGTTCAACGTGGTCCTCAGGCGTGACGAAATACGGCAACTGGCACTTTCGTCGGAAATGCCGGCGCCGGTGTCCGACACATTCGATTTGCGCGATCCGCCGGCCGGGACGTTGATCATGGACGCCCTGGCGCGGCTTTTGAACGGGGAAGACGAGGTCATTCGCGTGATCGGGCACCCCGTGCAGGATGCGGGCCTGCTGATCGAAGTGACCATGCCGACTGCACCCTTGAGAGAGGCGATGCTGGATTACGGGATACGCATTCTGGCGCTTTCGGCTTTGATTTCGGCAGTGACGGCGACGTTGTTGTTCTTTTCCGTGCGCCAGTTGATGGTGAAACCGATCAAGGGCGTGGTTTCGGCGATGAAATCCTATGCGGCGGCCCCCGAGGACACCCGGCGCATCATCGAGCCATCGGCCTCGGTCCGCGAGTTGGGCGAAGCGGAGTCTGCCCTGAAGTCCATGCAGACCGAATTGACATCCATGCTGCGACAACGTGAACGACTGGCGTCCCTGGGCAGCGCGGTTGCCAAGGTCAGCCATGATCTGAGAAACATCCTGACGACGACGCAACTGTTTGCCGATCGGATCGAGGCATCTGAAGACCCCGTGGTGGCGCGGATGGCGCCAAAGCTGATGAACTCGATCAGCCGGGCGGTTAACCTGTGCGAACGCACCCTGGCCTTCGGGAAAGCCGAGGAACCGCCGCCGGCGCTGACGCTTGTCGCGCTGTCGTCGGTTGTTCAGGATGTGATTGAAGCCGAGAGCCTGGCGGTGGAAGGCAGCGATCTTTCGTTCAGCGCCGATGTCCCCGTAGGTCTGATGGTGCGCGCCGACAGCGAGCAATTGTACCGTGTGCTGTCGAACCTGGCCCGAAATGCGCGCCAGGCCCTGGTGGCCACGAACGGAGTTGGCGAAATCCGGATTTCGGCCGGTGAAGACGATGCGTCCTGGTGGATACGGGTTTCTGACACGGGCCCCGGACTGCCGGCCCGCGCTCAGCAGCATCTGTTCACACCCTTTCAAGGAGGTGTCAGCAAGGGAGGGGCCGGTTTGGGCCTGGCCATCGCCGCCGAGTTGATCCGGGGGCATGGCGGCAGCTTGTCTTTGGGTGAAACCGGCCCCGAAGGCACGACATTCGTCATAACCTTGCCCAAGGCAGTGATCGACAACGAACAAGCCGCAGAATAGACCAGAATTGCGCTGGCCATTGTCGTGTCGGCGGGCAATTTTTCTGCGATAGATTGTACGGGGGCTTTGCCCCTTGGACCTTTGCCAATTCGCCCGATGCATTTTCAGGTCGATGGATGCGCTTCCCGCAACTACGGCCTTGCAATGGCCGAGATGTCTCGTTACATCCTGCCCACCTCAGGCGCTGGTAGCTCAGTTGGATAGAGTACCTGACTACGAATCAGGGGGTCGAGGGTTCGAATCCTTCCCAGCGCGCCATTTTCATGATTCAATTACTTGATTTCAAACGATTTTATGATTTTATCTTCGATCGGTTCTGCAATAAACATCCCCCATCCTGACATGTCTTCCGGTGGCAAAGCTTCATTTCCCTAGCTGATGCTGGCGGAAGCCAATTTCTTGGATGAAGGCAGTAGGCCGAAGTTGCGGTTCGTATTGAACCGGAGCAGGCTTTCACCGCTTTGGATGCGAAGGTCGGGTAGGTGGGACGTTGCCGACGTTGAACATTTCGCAAATTTTCAGATATTTGAGCCCAAGAGTTTGAGGAGGGCAGATTTTGAATTCTGATATTTCATACTTCGAAGTTCAACTTTTGATCCGGCATCCGAAAATTGACCCAGATGATATCACGCAAATTCTAGGCCTAGAACCGTCGCGGTCTTGGATGGTCGGTGATCGGAGATCGACGCCTTCAGGCGAGAAACTTGAAGGAAATTATGATCAGACTTCTTGGTCGCACGGTTGGCAACATGCTGGGGACAGGTTCTTTTTCCGATTTGCTGAAAGCGTCTTGGAAGACTTGAAAGCAAATAGTGAGTTCTTCTTGAATATGGCGAGCGAAGGTGGCGTCACAATGCTAAACATCCAGCTCTTCGGCGGCCAAAATGTCGGAGACTTAGCCTCACAACGCTTTCTTGGAATGCTGACTGACCTAAAAATACAGCTCGGAACCGAGGTCTTTCCAGAATGGAATAGCGCGGAAGATGCACTTAGTGTGCCTACTGGTTAGCGGTCGCTTCGGGCTCTCGCCCGACCTTGGGGGACATCGCATCGCCCCCCCCGAAACCGCATCAGAGCGAGAGCAGGGAGGGCCCTTTCCTGCCTTTCCCCCGCACGACCGTCGCGGGGGCGTGGCCCGTCAATCCGGCCGTTGGCTGCGAGAGCAAGATCAAAGGTTGGGCGAACTCATACGGTAGTGGACTTTGCCGGCGATTTTTTGCTGCGCGATCTGTGCTGCTTTTGCTTGATTTATCGGGCTCTTATGAACCCGCCTATCGCATGTGTTCATCGCGGTGCAATTGCATCTCAGATTGCCAACTGCCTTCCAGCACCCAGGTCCGGTTTTCCCCGATGAAGTCGCGATTCAAAATTGGTCGGGAAAGACAGACATCAGCATTTGGAC
>JABDJO010000030.1 GCA_013002465.1 Silicimonas sp.
CCCATTCTGGGCTCAAGGCCGTCCTTGACGGTGATTCCGAATGTTTCCAGTTCTGGAAAGGCGAACCGCTCAAAATCGGCTCGAAACTTTTCCGGCCAGGTCACTTTCATGGGCGGCTGCACATTCCGACTTGGCAGTATGCACGGCCAGATCGCGAATAGGTACAAGCCATCGGTCTCAATCCGATTTCGTTTGGCAGGCATTCGATGAAACGCACCAAAGACGCCCGCATCAATCGCAAGACTGGCAACCTGCGAGCGGTTCAACTTCTTCTTGGGCACACCACAATGGAAAGCACAGTTCGTTGCAGCCCCTCTGCAATGCTGCCCGCTCAAACTGGGAATACTCGCCGTGAAAGCCAACGGCATACTTGCCGAGATACTGCTTGGTCACGCTGCAAATATCATATTGTTTTTAGAAGATTTAATTGGCGATCCCGGAAGGACTCGAACCCTCATTCTCTGCGACCGCGAGCCAGCAAGACAGTGTCGATAGAAGCTGTCATTCAAATGGTGCAGTTTCCGGGCTACAGGCCAGGCAAGGATGAACGCATTGCTGTCCTTGTCTGTGGCGGCAATGCCGAACCCCATTGGTTTAAGAACTGACGCAAAAGCAAACCGCCGATTCTGGTTTGGCCAGCGCTTGCCCTTCATGAACCGCCCAATCCGGCTAGTGACCTTTTGCCTCTTCCGCTGTGGTGCAAACTGACAGATCGTACTTTCGCTGCAGGTGCAAAATTGAGCCGACGGCGAACTGGTAGTGTGCGGGACTTAGCTGACTGGTGCATTCGCAGCTATAGCTTGCGCAGAGAGGAAATCCCGTCCGGGCGCAACTCGTCGTATCAGAGCTGATACTGCCCGGGCCTTTTGCCGGAATGGGGAACGAAGTTCAACGAAGTCGAAAAAAAAGCATATGACCAGGGCTCGAAACCGTATAAAATCCAGATAGATAAGTCTGATCTCTGCAGCCATGGAAAAGCAAAGTGAACCAAATCACGTTGGCTATAATTCTCGTCGGTGCCACAGTTACGGGCGCAATTCTCTATTCGAACGGTGCATTCGAAACCGGACCCGAAGAGCTTCCCTTTGAATCAGCGCTGCAAGACAAACTAGTTGATCCGGACTATCGCATGAGGAATGTCAGAGAAGACAGTGGCTTTGGATTTGATCCTCCGCGGTTTTTTTGCGGCGAGATAAATTCAAAGAACAGGATGGGCGGCTTCACTGGCTGGCAGACATTTGTTGCTATGGATCCGCATGGCAAGGGAAACTGGCAAGTCACATTTGAAGAAGAGGTCCCCCCCAGCACCTTAGAAAACTATCCTTGTCGCTGATTGCCTATACGCGAGGCACTTCGGTACTAAGTGGCAAGTCACGTTAGAACCCAGACATGGCGCGGCCCGTAAGGCTCCTTGCGGAGCGGCGCCAACCGGCGGGCGCAATGGGTCCGTCAGTTGTAAACTAGGCAGCTTTCCGTATCTCGCTGGGCTCTGGGCAAACGACTGGTTGCACATCAACGAGCAATGCCAACCCTATGAAAATGCAAGGAAGAGCATAGTGCAGGGTAATCGTTGCCCCAAAATCAAGCTGCCGCCTAATCCGAATTAGTCTTTGGGTTCGTGCATCCATCTTGCTGGCTTTGGCGCGCACCACATTCACTTTATCGTTGTGTTCTTGGGCAATCTTTGCGCGAAGATCTCGGTCGCTAACGTTTCGTTCTTGCTCCTGCTTTGTGGTGTTCAGTCGACTGATTTGCGCTCCTTGCCAATC
Source organism: Silicimonas sp. (assembly GCA_013002465.1). GTDB lineage: Bacteria > Pseudomonadota > Alphaproteobacteria > Rhodobacterales > Rhodobacteraceae > JABDJO01. Next base: position 1,770 of record JABDJO010000030.1, read on the forward strand.
GCTATTGAATGAATGCCGCTGATTGAGTTCATCGCTTAGCTTTTTTTGCATTACGCGATAAGTTTGAACGGGGTCAGCCTGAAATACCCTCACAGCAAATATGAGAGAATAGAACGCCAAAAGAAGGCTCAGCAAACGCTTGAGGTCAGCCTGGCCAAACTGGACCTCAACATCAAGAACCGCAAACTGCGTAAAATTCTCGGTGCAAGAGCCGACTAGCATGAGCATAATGCTCAGGATAATTACTGCCCGGCCAGACTTCTTCAGGTCATCATGTTCAAATACAGGGTTCAAAGGCTATTCTTTCTTGCACACGGCAAGCATAGTGCTCTCTAAACCTGTTCGAATTGGATCGCGAACAATTTTAAGTGGTGCCACTGCAGCTGGCCGTGCAATGAAAGTACTGGCTTTGACCATGGTCATAGATCTGAACTCTTCTGCCATATGATTTCGCCAGAAATTGCGAATTTGTACCATAGTCGAATCCGCGAGTTTCAACCACTTCGGACCTGATCATAATTTGATGGTAATAGCCATAATGGCAAACGGTCTGACCAAGGCGCCGATTGATTTGGCACCCTTTGGCGTGATCGGAACACTTGACTTGAACGCTTTCGCATTCGGCTGTTGCGTGACTCGAGCGACTATCCGCATGCGAATACTGCGGCGAAAGTCCGGTTTCCGCCTCCATGTGTCATCCCCTGCAACTGTGGAACATGCATCACGATCCAAGCTCCAGATGAGCCTTTGATTGTAAGACAGGTTCAGGGTCCCATCGCGACTACTGATTACAACTTGGGCCCCACCCCCGGCGGCACCCCATTGGGGCCCCTGCACGTGATTGCCCGATCAATTCGAGCCTGCGCATGGTGAAAGCCATGTGAAAGCCACACGCCATCTGAGTGTAACTTAATAAAGTGCTATTCTTGTAATATACTGTTTTTATTTATATTAATGGCGATCCCGGAAGGACTCGAACCCTCAGCCTGCTGATTAGAAGTCAGCTGCTCTATCCAGTTGAGCTACGGGACCGCTGGCCACGTTATTGTCGCTCTGATCCGTGCTTGGCAAGATGGTTCACGCAGGATATGCGTTGAACGCTGTTCAAGGGGACATTATGGCACGCGATACCGAAAAGCGCCGCGCCGAGTTGCGCGACAGACTGCTGGACATCGCCGAACGCGAGGTGCGCAACAATGGGGCGGCTTCCTTGCGCGCCCGCGCATTGGCAAGCGAGGCCGGCTGCGCAGTTGGTGCGATTTACAACGTGTTCGACGATATGACGGGCCTTGTGCTGGCGGTGAACGGACGGACCTTTGGACGCCTGGGTGAAACGGTGACGAATGCCGTTGCCAAGGCCGGCCCCGATCCGACCGAGCAACTGATAACCATCGCACGATCCTACCTCGCGTTCGCCAGCACGGATCCGAACCTCTGGCGTGCGCTCTTCGTGGCTGACATGTCGACCGACAGCGCGGTCCCTGCCTGGTATCTGCAAGAACTGCAGCGGTTGTTTGCAATGATCGCCGCGCCCTTGACCAAATTGCATCCAGACGCGCCACCTGACGAGATCGACCTTATGACGCGCACTCTGTTTTCTTCGGTCCACGGAATAATACTGTTGGGGCTGGAGCGCCGCATATCAGGCGTGCCTGAGGCCAAGATCGAGGAAATGATCGGTTTTCTTTTGCGGCGTGTAACTGGCGCAGACAAAGGGCGGGTGTCTGGGGATTGATCAGCGGCGTGAGACGGAATGCCGCAATCGAAGTCCGCAGTACAATTGACAACGCCGTCCCGGGATCGGGACGGCGTTGCGATTTTCGTGAAAGTCGTTCGGCCCTAGAAGCCCAGACCTTCGTACTTTTTCTTGAACTTGGATACGCGTCCGCCGGTATCCATCAGTCGGGTGCCGCCACCCGTCCATGCCGGATGCACGCTGGGGTCAACGTCCAGCGACAACTGGTCGCCCTCGGCGCCCCAGGTCGAACGCATCTGAACGACGTCACCGTTGGTCATCTTGACGTCGATGACGTGGTATTCGGGATGAGTATCTTTTTTCATGACATCGCTCCTTTAGACCGAAGCCTTGGGCTTGTAGTGGGTGTCTTCTGCAATCCGTGCCGACTTGCCGCGACGCGCGCGCAGATAATACAGTTTGGCGCGGCGCACACGGCCCCGGCGCACAACGGTGATGTGGTCGATATTGGTCGAATGCAGCGGGAACACACGTTCCACACCCTCACCGAATGAAATTTTGCGAACCGTGAACGATCCGGCAATGCCGTCGCCGTTCTTGCGAGCGATACAGACGCCCTCATAGTTCTGGACACGGGTCCGCGTGCCCTCGGTCACCTTGTATCCAACACGGATGGTGTCACCCGCCTTGAAGTCCGGAAGTTCCTTGCCAAGCGAGGCGACCTGCTCGGCTTCCAGTTCCGCGATCAGATCCATCTGACGCACTCCTATGCTGCCTTGGGTTTGTCCCAAGAGATGTTTGCGCCTCAGAGCTCTGGTTTGTCGCAAGGTGGGGCATGGCCACCGCCAGAGAGTTCAGGTCGTCTTTGCTTGTCGTCCACGCGTGATTCACCCGCGAACCTGCGCGGTATAGGGAGAGGAGCCACGTCTATCAAGAAAAAAGTGGACAACGGGGAGACCGCTTCCCTTGGAAATCGCCACGCAAAAATGGGCATTCTGTTCGCATTTGTCTTTCTGAACCAAATACTTTTTGGAGGATTGGTACAAGAAGTCGGCACATTTCAGAGTTTCACTCCTCTGTCGAAGAATAGCTTTTCCAAAGATCCGGACGTCGTTCGCGTGTGATCCGCTCGGATTCTGCGTGCCGCCACCGGTCGACTGCACCATGATCCCCAGAAGTTAGTACATCGGGTATTTCGCGCCCTTCCCAGGTTGCAGGTCGCGTGTATTGGGGATGTTCCAGCAAACCTGCAGAAAAGCTCTCTTCTTCGGTAGAGGCCGCGTTGCCCAGCACCCCCGGCAGCAAGCGGACAGTCGCATCAACAACTGCCTCGGCCGCGATCTCGCCGCCGGTCATGACAAAATCACCCAGGCTGACCTCTTCGATCCCGAAATGCTCGATCACCCGTTCGTCCATGCCTTCGAAACGGCCGCAGACAAGCACCAACCCCAGACCATTGGCAAACCGCCGCGCCAGGGCTTGGTCAAAGGGCTTCCCGCGCGGGCTGAGGTACACCAGAGGCAGATCACCGTCCTTTTTGGCAAACTCGATGGCCTTGCCCATGACATCCGCACGCAGCACCATTCCGGCCCCGCCACCTGCAGGCGTATCATCCACCTGACGATGCTTGCCTTCGCCAAACTGGCGCAGGTCGATCGTCTGCAGTCGCCACAGGCCTTCGGCCAGGGCCTTCCCCGTCAACGACGCGCCAAGAACACCCGGAAACACTTCGGGGAACAAAGTAATGACTTTAGCGACCCAGGCACCTTCCAAATGCGGTCGGTCGGTCATCAGATCACGCGGCGCGGAGCTGGCCCCGATGCTGAGGCGACCGTGGGATTTTGCGGGTGGTTTCGACATGGGCAGGCTATAGACCGTGACCGCAGTGCTCACAAGGAGCGCCCGCAGCACCAATGCATGTCAAAGACTTCGAGGAATCCGGGGGGCGGAGCCCCCCGGCGAGGCGACGCGCCAAAGGCGCGGCGCAAATCCTTGGATCAGTTCCCTGCGTCGGCAATCGCCTTGACAAATTCAGGTCCAAGCGCCGACAGGCCCTTCAGAATGTCGATCGCATAGGCAAGCTGATAATCGTCTTCGCGAAGTTTCGCCGCCTTTTCGGCCCGGGCCCTGTCCTCTTCGATCTGCCGACGTTCGTCTTCACTCAGGCTGTCGTTTGAAAGGCTGCCGCGCAGGTCTGCCTCGGTCCGGGAGTTCCGCTGAGGCTCATCTTCTTCTTCTGCTTCGCGGCGGCGAGGCTGTTCAACGATGATATCGGGCGACACTCCCAAAGCCTGGATCGACCGGCCAGACGGTGTGTAGTAACGCGCTGTTGTCAGGCGCATGGCGCCGTCGCCGCGCAGTGGCATCACGGTCTGCACGGACCCCTTGCCGAAGGATTTTGTCCCTACAACGATTGCGCGCCGATGATCCTGCAATGCGCCCGCAACAATTTCCGAGGCTGATGCAGAACCGCCATTGATCAGAACGACAAGTGGCTTTCCTTTGGCCAGGTCCCCGGCTTCGGCATTGAACCGGTCGCCGTCCTGAGGTTCGCGGCCCCGGGTCGACACGATTTCACCTGCTTCGAGAAAGGCATCCGACACCCGGACCGCCTGAGTAAGCAGGCCGCCTGGGTTGTTTCTCAGGTCAAGAACAAAGCCGTTCACACTGTCCATGCCGCCCAGTTCTTCGACCCTCTCGGCCAACTGGTCACGCATCGAGGGGAACGTCTGATCGCTGAACGTGGTCAGCCGCAAAACCACCGTGTCGCCTTCGATGCGGGAACGGACGGCGGTCAATTTGATCGTATCGCGGATGATCGACACATCGAAGGGTTCAGATTCGCCGTCGCGCACAACGGTGATGATGATCTCGCTGCCGACTGGGCCACGCATCATTTCAACGGCCTCATCCAGCGTCAGACCCAACACGCTTTCGCCGTCTACATGGGTGATAAAATCGCCAGCCTGCACGCCTGCATCGTCTGCCGGTGTCCCGTCGATCGGAGAGACAACTTTCACGAACCCTTCTTCCTGCGTAACTTCGATACCAAGCCCGCCGAATTCACCCCTTGTCTGGACCCGCATGGCTTGGGCGTCATCGGGCGAAAGATACGACGAGTGCGGATCGAGCGAGGTCAACATGCCGTTGATGGCAGCTTCGATCAGTTCGCCCTCGTCAACGTCTTCGACATATTGCGACCTGATGCGTTCGAAAATATCGCCGAACAGGTCAAGTTGCTCGTAAACCGAGGCTTTGCGCGCGGCTTCCTGTGCGATCAACGGACCGGCGACCTGGGTCGTCACGACCGCGCCGAACATGACCCCGGTGATAGATGCCAGAAAAAACTTTCTCATGCTTTCTTGTCCTTAATCTTGGCCCAGCCTCAAGATGGCAGCCGGATCAACCGGCAATCGCCCCTGTCTCACTTCCATATAAAGCGTTTCTCCGCCAAAAAGACCACTCTCTCGCGCAGTTTCGATCAAATTCTCTTGTGGTCCGAGCTGACGTCCGCCCATCAGGCCTATTGGGTCGTTCCTGGAAACAATCTGACCTCTTTGCACAAAACTTAGGCCCATCCCAGCCAGAATCACAAGTGACCCTGCGGCAGGTTCCAGAATCGCGACAATACCCTGGCCGGGAAGTTCGCCAGCAAACCTGACCGTGGCGGGGGCCGACGCGGTCACGAGGGCCTTAGCCTCGGTTGCAAAAACAAGGCCGGGCCGACGCACGCCGGCGGCATCTGCTTCATTAAACCCCCGCAATATATCGCCATTGACCGGACGTGGCCAGGGCCGAGGTGGCAATTGAGCAATGCCGTTTTCGGTCGGCAACAGACTATCGGCAAAGCCTGAAAGTGTTTCGGCGCTGTTCACAAGCGCTTGAAGCGCTGCATCGTCTGTCGATAGGCGCTCGGGGAGATTGGTACGGTTCGCAATCGCGTCCGACAGCGCGAGGCGCGCATCACGCACCCCTGCCACACCAGCTTCCAGCGTCTCCATTCCGGCAGTTTGCAAGGTCATCAAGGCATCAAGCTCGTTCAGGTCATCGTCCAGCGCCTTGGCACGGGCCTGCAATGTCGGAACGAGCGCGGCCGCCAAAGTACCGGCCCGGATGGTATCAAGCGCGCCGCCGGGATGGATCACGGCCTTGTCCTGGGTTTGGTGTGACGCTGTCTGCAACAGCGTCAGGACCGAGGCCAATTCGGCATCCTCGTCGGACAACCGGTTCCTAATATCACGTTCACGCAGGGCGGCCTTGCGCAGACCTTCTCGCATGGCGGCCAGACCGTCCTCGTATGCCCGCACTGTCGTGGTCAAGGCGGCTATCCTGTCAGACGAACTTTCTGCCGACATCAGAAGTTCTGCCGCGCGCGAAAGATCGGCCGATGCCTTCCGAGCCGTATCACCGGCGTCCTCGGCCATTAAAGCACCCGAAAGCCCTGCAAGACACGCCAGAATGAAAAGAAACCGCGTCATCGGCGGATCAGGCTCTGACCCGTCATTTCGGGCGGTTGCTTCAACCCCATGAGTTCCAACAAGGTCGGAGCCAAATCAGACAAACGTCCATCAACCAGAGTTCCGCCCTCGGGTGCGCCGTAAAGGGCGACGGGGACAAGGTTGGTCGTGTGCGAAGTGTGTGGCCCGCCAGTGTTTGGATCGACCATGGTTTCGCAATTTCCGTGGTCTGCGGTCAGAACCATGGCACCTCCGACGACATCCAGGGCATCGACCACCTGCGCCAATCCCTGGTCTACTGCCTCGCAAGCCTTGATCGCCGCGGCCAAATCGCCCGTGTGACCGACCATATCGGGATTGGCATAGTTCACAACGATCAGGTCGTATTGGTCCATGATGGCGGCCACGAAATTCTCGGTCACTTCGGCGGCCGACATTTCCGGCTGCAGGTCATAGGTGGCGACCTTCGGCGAGGGTGCCATGTACCGGTCTTCGCCGTCTTCGGGATCTTCCCTACCGCCGTTCAAGAAAAAGGTTACGTGGGGGTACTTTTCGGTCTCGGCCAACCGGAATTGCCGCAAGCCCTGCTGCGCCACCCAAGATCCAAGCGTGTTTTCGATGTCTTGCTTGGGAAAAACCGTTGTCATGTAGGCCTCGTGGTTGGCGGAGTAGTTCACCATCCCCAGCATTGCGGCCAGTTTCGGGCGTGTGCCGCGATCGAATGCATCGAAATCAGGATCGCCGATGGCGGCAAGAATCTCGCGCGCCCGGTCGGCGCGGAAATTCACGAAAAACAGCCCATCGCCGTCTCTCATCCCTCCGTAATTTTCGATGGTGGTTGCGGGCAGGAACTCATCAGTCAGATCACTGCCATAATAATCTTCGATCACCTCCGACGCACCCCGGCCAGCGTGATGCTCGCCAACGCCTTGCACAATAGCGCGGTAGGCCTTTTCGACCCTTTCCCACCGGTTGTCACGATCCATCGCGTAATAGCGCCCGGTCACCGTGACGATGTCCACACCATCAGGCAGCGCGCCCAGCAGCGACCGGATCTGCTCGGCCGCGGATCTGGGCGCGACGTCGCGTCCGTCGGTGATTGCATGAACGACGACAGGCACCCCGCGCGCGGTAAGCGCCTGGGCTGCCGCCACGATATGTGACTGATGCGAATGCACCCCGCCGGGCGACGCAAGCCCTGCCAGGTGAGCCCGACCACCTGATGCCCTCAGACCCTTGGCAAACTGGGAAATGGCGTCCTTTTCAAAAAACGATCCGTCTTCGATCGCCAAATCAATCTGCCCCAGGTCCATCGCGACCACCCGACCGGCGCCGATATTCGTATGACCCACTTCGGAATTTCCCATCTGCCCGCTTGGCAGGCCAACATCCGGCCCATGCGTCGTCAGCCGCGCGTGCGGACAGGTGTCGATGATACGATCATATGTCGGCGTCGCCGCCATGGCGGGTGCGTTGTTCGACGGGTCGTCGCGCAGACCCCAGCCATCCATGATGCACAGCACGACGGGTTTCGGGGTGTCCATGGTCTGCTTTACCTCGTGTTTTGGCTTCCATACCCCGGCCAGCGCCAAGAGAAAACCGTGCAGGCAGGTTCAATGCGTTCAGGGCTCTCTTGGTTGTGGCCTGCCCGGCATTTCCTTCAAAAGCCCTCCGACACCCATCTGCGCAATGGCATTGCCATCAATCGGTAGCCCCGCGGCGATCCGCTCAAGCACCCAGTCAACACCATTCATCGCAGGCGAGCGCGCGCAGCCCGGCAACCCCACAACCGGCGTGCCGCCAAGATCGCCCAGAACAAGAAGGTTGCCTGGATCAACCGGCATGCCGAACCTGTCGATCCGCCCGCCCGCTTCGACAATCGCCGCAGGAATGACGTCGCTGCGATCCGAAGTCGCCGACGCGCCAAGGATCAGGATCAGGTCCATCGCCGGATCCAGTGCTGCGGAAATGTCGTCCTTGTTATGTAGCACTGTGGAGGTTGTTTGAAGAGAGGCGCCAAGTGCTTCGATACGCGTGCTGACCACGTCCGATCCTTTAGTAAGAAGTGAGTCCTTGAAGCCAGGTGTATGCGTCAAGACAAGCTGCACGCGCATGGTTTTAAATGGATGCAATCGGATCGGGGATTCATCCAGAAGATCGAGAACCGCCTTCAGACAGGCACCATCGACACCGTAGGGAATGATCTTGATCGTCGCCACCAGTTGACCTTCGTCGACACGCATCATGTCGGGGAGCGTCGCCAGCGTAATGCTTTCGTGTATTGCATTTACCCCGACGATCACATCGGCGCTGACCGAGACGACCCCGGCCTGACCCGCCACCAAAT
>JABDJO010000053.1 GCA_013002465.1 Silicimonas sp.
GCGCGCGCCTGCGTGAAGGGCAACTGACGCTCAGAACGCCCGAAGGCGAGCGCTACGACTTTGGCTCATCGGGCCCGGAGGCCGAAATGGTGATCCGGGACTGGGCTGCCGTGTCGGCGCTGGCGGCCCACGGGCAGGTCGGTCTCGGCGAAGCCTATGTTCAGGGTATGTGGGATACGCCTTCGGTCGAAGGGCTTGTCGCGCTGGCTATGCGGAACCGGGATCACCTAGGCGCGTATGATCAGGCCAACCCGTTCAACCGCGCAAAGTTCCGCCTGGTTGACAGTATCCTGCGCGCCAATTCGCGCCGGGGATCGCAGAAAAACATCCGGTCGCACTACGATGTCGGAAATGAATTCTATCAGCTTTGGCTGGACGAGGGCATGACTTATTCCTCGGGGATTTTCGAACATGACAATGACGATTTGACACTTGCCCAGACCCGCAAGAACGCCCGCGTCCTGTCGCGGTTGAGCAAGGGCGAGCAAGTGCTTGAAATCGGCTGCGGCTGGGGCAGTTTCGCCGAACAGGCGGTTCAGGAAGGGCGCCGGGTGAATGGCGTTACCATATCGCGAAATCAGCACAGCTATGCCGAGTGTCGCCTTGACGGGCGCGCCGATATTCAGCTGCGTGATTACCGCGACATCGATGGGCGGTACGACAACATCGTTTCGATTGAAATGGTCGAGGCCGTTGGCCTGCGCTATTGGCCGGTGTATTTCGCGGCGCTGAAGCGGCATCTGGCCGAGGGCGGTCGCATTCTGTTGCAGGCGATCACCGTCAAGAACAGCTTTTTCGACACCTACCGAACTTCGTCGGATTATATCCGCCAGTATGTCTTTCCGGGCGGCATGTTGTTGTCGGATCAGATGATCGCCGATGAAGCACGCAGAGCCGGTCTGGAGGTGCAGGACAGCTTTGCCTTCGGCCAGGATTACGCCCGAACCTGCCGGATGTGGGCAGCGCGTTTGGCGGCGCAAAAGCGCCGGATCGCCGAACAGGGCTATGGCGAGGCGTTCTTTCGGAACTGGCAATACTATTTGGAAATCTGTGCGGCGTCTTTTGCTGTCAACCACACCAATGTTGTGCAGGTCGAACTGGCCCATGCCTAGGCTTGGGGCGATATTGGTTTGCCTTTGGGCGCCTGGGATTGTGTTCGCAGCGACCTTGGGAGGTCTGCTGCCGGGGGCCGAGGAGCGGGGGAAAGCGACGTATCGTTTTCTCGGACTTGCACTTTACGATGCCCGGCTTTTCACGCCGGGTGGCGCGGAATTTTCCTGGAGTGCCGATTTTGCGCTTGAACTGACCTATCTCAGGGCCCTCAGCGAGTACGATCTGGTTGAAGGTACCTTGCGCGAGATGAAGCGCAACGGCGGACGGCCAAATCTGGATGCGGCCCTGTACCGGTGCTTTGACGATGTGGAAAAGGGTGACCGCTTTCTGGCGGTCACGAATGGGCCGGACCGTGTCGGGTTCTGGTTGAACGGAACACAGACCTGCTGGCTGGATGGCCCGGGCATCACGCGCCGCTTCATGGAGATCTTTCTGGGCGACAACACGCGGTCCAGGTCCTTCACGCGCCGCTTGCGCGGATCGTGATGCTTTATCCGCGTGTCAGCCTTTACGCGCTGATGCTGGCCGCTGCCGGTATCCCGCTTTACATCCATCTGCCGCGGTTTGCCTCGGTGAACCTTGGCCTTGGTCTTGGGCTGATTGGAACCATTCTATTGGCGATCCGACTGATCGACCTGGTGCAGGATCCACTGATCGGCTGGGCCATTGACCGTTGGCCGGGCGCTCAGCGTCTGTTTGCCATGGTGGCGACCGGGGGGCTAGCGTTGGGATTTCCGCTTTTGTTCATGCCGCGAAGCGGTCCTTATGTCGTGGCTGAACTGGTGGCGATCCTGGTCCTGCTATTCTCGGCCTACAGCCTTGGCATGATCCTGCTTTACGGACGCAGCGCAACGCTCGCAAAACGCCCGGAACCGGACGATCTGATGACCTTGGCGGCTTACCGCGAAGCGGGAATGCTTGGCGGAGTTGTCCTTGCGGCCATGGCGCCGTCGGTCCTGTTTGCCTTGGGGGCCAAGAACGAGGGTTATCCGGCGTTTGGTCTGTTTCTGGGTTTTGTGGCGGTCTCGGTGGGTGTCCTGACCTGGCCAATGTGGCGGCGTCGGGCCATCACCGGCGCCCCGATTTCAATCGCCGGGCTTATCGGAGCGGGCGCCAATCGCCTGCTGGCTTTGGCCTTGGTCAACAGCTTGCCGGTGGCCTTTACATCGACGCTGTTTCTGTTCTTCGTCGAAGACCGCCTGGGGCTTCAAGGCAAGGCGGGGGGGCTTTTGATCCTGTTTTTCATCTCGGCGGGCCTCAGCGTTCCTTTTTGGGCCAGACTCGCGCAAAGCATCGGGCCGAAGGCAGTTTTGGCGATCGCCATGCCACTGGCCATAGCCGGTTTTGTTGGGGCAGGTGTTCTGGCCCCTGGTAACCTTGTCGGCTTTGTCCTGATCTGCGTGGCGTCGGGCGCTGCCTTAGGGGCCGATATGGTGATATTGCCCGCCATGTTCTCGGTTGCCTTGACCCGGGCCGGTTTGAACGCCTCGGCGGCCTTTGGCATCTGGTCATTTGCCGGAAAACTTGGCCTGGCACTGGCCGCTTTTACCGTTTTGCCCGTCCTTGAACAAGCCGGGTTTTCGCCTGGAACCGACAACACCCCCGAAGCGCTGTCGACCCTCAACATCGCCTATGCCGTCATTCCCTGTGTTCTGAAACTGGCCGCCTTCGGTCTGGTGCTGACGCTTCCTTCAGAGGAAATACCTAGATGAAAGTCCTGATCGCCCTGTTGTTGCTTGCCCTTGCGGCCATTCTCGCAAAGACCATGTTATTTGGATTTCGCGCCCAGACACCCGAGGATTATTCCAAGACCGGGCCTGATTTCATCCTGAAAAAGCACCTCTCGGGCACTATCCTGTCAGAGGGGCTGATCTATGGGCCAAAAGGGCGCGTGACCAACAGTTTCGTGGCCCGCATGCAAGGGACCTGGGATGGAAACCAGGGCACGCTTAGTGAGGATTTCACCTATTCCAACGGCAGCGTGCAGCGCCGCAAATGGTACCTGACCTTTGGGGCGGGTAACCGATTTACGGCAACGGCTGACGACATCGTGGGCGAGGCCACGGGGATTGTGTCGGGATCAACCGTCATGCTGGAATACCGCATCATCCTGCCCGAAGATGCTGGTGGCTATACGCTGGATGTAACCGATTGGATGTATCTGGCGGCCAACGGCACAATCTTGAACAGGTCCGAAATGCGCAAGTTCGGGATCAAGGTCGCTGAACTGGTTGCCACCATGCGCCCTGATCCCGGGGCCGACAAATAGCAGCCGTTGGAAGCGCTGCTTGATGTTGCCATCGCGTGACCGTTTTCTAGCTATGAAATGGCGAAACTCCATTGACGCTCAGAAACACCGAATAAAGCGAAGTTGTGCCGCAGATGAATAATCGGTTCAGTTTCGGCCCACCAAAACAAACGTTGCTGACGAACTCGGGGATCAGGATCTTGCCGATCAACCGGCCGTCGCGTGATAGGCAATGAACACCGTCAGCGGCCGAGGTCCAAATCCGGCCATCCCCGTCCGGACGGAAGCCATCGAAAAGCCCGTTAGTACATGAGGCAAACACTTCGCCACCGCTAAGTGTCCCGTCTTCGGCAACGCTGTGGCGGCGGATATGGGCCGGAGCGTCGGGATCATGGCTGGCACCTGTATCC
>JABDJO010000076.1 GCA_013002465.1 Silicimonas sp.
GTAATGTTGAGGTGACGATGCTGTTTCAGCCCAGTGGCCATGTCGGCGGTGATCTGGTCGGTTACTTTCGCGCCAACGATGATGAACTGGGCGTCTATTCGGTTGATGTTTCCGGTCACGGCGTCGCCTCGGCGCTTATGACGGCGCGCGTTGCAAGCTTTCTCAGTGACACCACACCGGATCGGAACATCGCGCTTCGCCCCACGGACACCGGTTACCAGATGATTCCCTTGCCCGATGCATGCCGCCGATTGAACAGTCTTCTTCAGTCGGACCATGATTCCGATCAGTATCTCACCATGTGCATTGCGCAGGTGAATACTGCCACGGGACACGTGTCGGTCTGCCAAGCCGGACATCCCAGCCCGGTTGTTCAAAGGGCCGATGGCAGTATCGTGTTCCATGAACTGTTCAGCACGCCCATTGGTCTGATTGACGACGCCGAGTTCGCCAGCCTGACGCTTGAATTGTCGAAGGGGGATCGGCTGTTTCTCTATTCTGACGGTCTGACCGAATGCCATAACCTGGACGGCGCCCTATTGGACGAAGACGGTTTGGCCGAAATTCTTCACCGGCAAGCCGATCTTTCGGGGCCGCCCTTCGTGACTGCAACCGTTGACGCCTTGCTTGCGTTCAATGGCCAGCAGGAATTTCCGGACGATCTTTCGGCAGTTCTTATCGAACGGGTCTAGATCCGGAAGTGTCGACGCAGAAACAACCGGTCGCCGTCGTTTTCCACCAATTGTGCAGCTTTCTCAGGCTCGGTCCAGATCGGCACATGACCTGTGTCAGTTGGTTTGCTTTTGATCAGGGTGGGTCTGGCGAAGTAAACTTGGCAGATCTTTTCGGCCCACAGATCATATTCCTCCATATAGGTGAATCGGCGAAAGGCCCCCAACCGCCGAACCCCGGAAATCTGCCAACCGGTTTCTTCCAGCACCTCTCGGTGCAGCGCTGGAATCGGGGATTCACCGGAATCAATCCCGCCCCCGGGCAGTTGCACTTCGGGCTTCGGCTCGGACTGGAAGGTCAACAGTAACTTCCCATGCCGCTCCAACACCGCATAAACGCCCGGGCGCAGGCGGTAACGGATGTCATGTCTGACAGGTTCACCAATTCGAGGAATCATCTCATGACCTTTTGTCCGAACCACCCTATACGCCACAACTCTACTATTACGCGCACGCAGATGTTGCCCGCTAAAATCGCACTTGGCGCCTGGGGATCATTGCTTATGTAGCCCGTTACCGAACCGATCTTTCATGTTAGAGGCTGATCCATGACGCTTGGAAAGAAAATCGCCTGGGATGACACGGTTTTGCCGTTCCAGCTTGACCGGACCGGAACCCGCGGCCGCCTCGCGCGGCTAGACGGTGTCCTGAAAGAGGTTCTGTCACAACACGATTACCCAAGTGCCATCGAGGCGCTTGTGGCCGAAGCGACGCTTTTGACCGCATTGATCGGACAGACCATAAAGCTGCGCTGGAAGCTGTCTTTGCAAATTCGCGGGGATGGACCTGCGCGATTGATTGCAACCGACTATTACGGGCCAACCGATGACGGTGAACCGGCGCGCATCCGTGCCTATGCCAGCTTTGACGAGGACCGGCTGGATTCGAAGGCCAATCCCTTCAGTCAGATCGGGTCCGGGTATTTCGCCATCCTGATCGACCAAGGCGCGGGTACCGTGCCTTACCAAGGGATCACGCCGCTTGTCGACGGTTCTCTGGCCCGTTGTGCCGAAACCTACTTCGCCCAATCCGAGCAATTGCCAACCCGCTTTGCGCTCAGCTTTGGGCAATCTCAAAGCCCGGGCGAAGCCCTAAGCTGGCGCGCTGGTGGTATTATGCTGCAACAGATGCCTGAGGCGTCCCTTTCGATTGAGGGCGGTGGATCGGGCCAGGGCGGATTGCTGTCCGCCGAGGACATCCTGGAGGGCGATGACGAAGCACACTGGAGCCACGTGAACATCCTGCTCGACACCGCAGAGGACATTGAGTTGATCGGGCCAAGCATTCAGCCAACCGAACTTTTGGTGCGCCTTTTTCACCAGGATGGACCGCGTGTCTTCGACGCCCAACCGGTGGAGTTCGGCTGTACCTGTTCGCCAGACAAGGTGCGCCAAACCCTGTCGATTTATTCCGCACGTGACATTGGCCATATGACCACGGAAGACGGCATAGTGACCGCCGATTGTCAGTTTTGTGGGGCGCACTATGAATTCGACCCCACAACGCTTGGGTTCGAGGCCGATGACAAATTCTGATCTGAAAGACGTTCTGGGTGTTGCCCTTGGTGCTTCGGGGCGGCCGTCGTCCGACTATGATCTGAATCCTGAAATCGTTCTTCCGACAGAACGACGATTACGCGATGCGGCGGTCCTCATTCCGGTTGTCGACCGCCCGAGCGGACCGGGGGTTATCCTTACGAAACGGTCTTCGGCGCTGAAATACCACCCAGGGCAGATCGCATTTCCCGGCGGCAAGGTTGAAGACCACGATACCAACTGCACTGCAACGGCTCTTCGAGAAGCGCAGGAGGAAATTGCACTTGGGTTTGCGGATGTCGCAGTAATTGGTGAATTGCCCCCGCATGAAACCGTCACCGGGTTTCAGGTGACTCCGGTTTTGGCGATTGTTACATCGGATTTTGCGCCGGATCCCGATACAAGCGAGGTTGCCGAGGTCTTTGAGGTGCCGTTCGCACATGTCATGAACTTAGAGTTTTATCGCGTCGAGTCCCGGTTGTGGCGCGGGCAGCGGCGGTATTACTTTACGGTGCCATGGGGCCCGTTTTACATTTGGGGCGCAACCGCGCGGATACTGCGTGCGCTGGCAGATCGGATGGCAAATGCCAAAGCTTGATGCAAAATGGCTTGAGTCCGATGCCACCCAGACTGTGTTCGCTTTGCTTGAAGACGCTGGTTTCGCAGTTTTTGCCGTCGGCGGTTGCGTGCGAAACAGCTTGTTAGGCACACCAGTCAACGATGTGGATCTGGCAACCAACGCTATGCCGGATAACGTGAAGGACCTGGCCCGGTCCAAGGGGTTGCACGCCATCGGAACCGGAGTCGAACACGGAACGGTAACCGTCGTGGTCGATGGCACGCCGTTTGAAATCACCACATTCAGGCGCGACGTCGAAACAGACGGACGGCGTGCGGTCGTGGCATTTTCGGACCGGATCGAAGACGACGCACGACGGCGCGATTTCACGATGAACGCGCTTTATGCGGATTCTTCGGGTACCGTTCATGATCCCTTGGATGGATTACGCGACCTTCGCACCAGACGGGTGCGTTTCATCGAAGACCCGGTCGCACGCATTCGCGAGGATTACCTCAGAAGTCTCCGCTATTTTCGATTTCATGCTTGGTACGGCGATCCCGCCGAAGGCTTTGACCCCGCGGCATTGGATGCGATTGCGCGGAACGTCGAAGGCCTGTCCAGCCTTTCCCGCGAACGGGTCGGTGCCGAAATGAAGCGGCTCTTGGAAGCACCCGATCCTGTGCAATCGCTTCTTGGGATGCAATCGACAGGTGTTCTGGCGGCAGTTTTGCCGGGCGCAACGGATGCTGCAATTGGCCCGTTGATCGCACTTGAGGATGCCGCAGGGGCGCCTCCCGACGCCATGCGTAGACTTGCAGCGCTTGGCGGCGACGACCCGGGTCAACTTCTACGGCTGTCGCGGAGGGAAACTGAACGGTTGAATGTGTTGCGAAACGCGGCCGGGTTAAGCGCGCCCGAGGCCGGTTACAGGTTGGGAAAGGAATTGGGCACAGACGCCTGGCTGGTCAGAAGTGCGTCAACAGGCATGGCGCTGGATGTTGCAGACTTGAAAGCAGTTTCGCATGGGGCCGCGCAGAAATTCCCCGTCAAAGCGGCGGACCTTATGCCAGAATTGGACGGTGTTGCGCTTGGCAAGGCCCTGAAACAGCTTGAGCAGAGGTGGATCGACAGCGGCTTCGCGCTGTCCCGTGATGCCTTGCTTGCCTCCGGGGGATGACAATCCTCTTGGCTTGCGCTAAACCAAAACGGCCGAACATGGAGGGCTTGAGATGATTTACAGGATCCGCACCGCGCTAGTCTGACTGGCCCGATCCTGTAATGGACGGCCCGGTTGCTCCGCCGTCTCTCGTCATGCTCTCACATTCCAAGGCACCTGCCCCATGTTCCGCTTTCTTGAATCACTCGTTGACCCCTATTGTGACTATCCGATCAAAGACCGGCCTCCGACCCGGCTTTGGCCGTTTCTAAGGGATTACGGTCATCCATTTCGGAAGCTCTTTGCCATCACGGCCGTAATGTCGATCATCGTTGCCTTTGTCGAGATCTGGCTGATCGCCTATATCGGAAGGCTTGTGGATGTGCTTGCGGCCACTGAACCTGGGGCCTTCTGGCAGAACCACGGGACCGAAATGATCCTGGTTGCATTGTTTTTGCTGATCCTCAGACCGATCATTCAAATGGCCGACGTGGGTCTGTTGAACAACGCAATACTGCCGAACTTTGGCACATTGATCCGATGGCGGGCGCACAGTCATGTCCTACGCCAATCCGTTGGGTGGTTTGAGAACGACTTCGCTGGACGGATCGCGAACCGGATCATGCAAACGCCGCCCGCAGCAGGCGAAGCGGTCTTTCAAGTGTTTGACGCAATGACCTATGCCACGGCCTATGTGATCGGCGCCTTTGTGATACTTTCGGGCGCCGATATCCGGCTGGCCTTGCCCTTGCTGGCATGGCTCGTGCTTTACGGATTTCTGGTGCGCTGGACGGTCAAGCGCGTTGGCCCTGCCTCCCAGGCGGCATCGGATGCCCGAAGTGCTGTCACCGGTCGCGTCGTTGACGCCTATACCAATATCCACTCGGTCAAGATGTTCGCACATACCTCCTCCGAGCGCGACTATGCCAAGGAAGCTATCGAAAACGCGCGCCGGACTTTTCAGGTCGAAATGCGCATATTCACGCGTATGGACGTCGGCTTGACGCTGATCAACGGGTTCCTGATCGTTGCCGTGGTTGGTTGGGCGATATGGCTATGGACTCTGGGTGCCGCCAGCATCGGGGTCGTCGCGATCGCCTCGTCACTGGTGCTTAGGTTGAATGCCATGACGGGCTGGATCATGTGGGCACTGACCAGTTTCTTCCGCAACCTTGGAATTGTGGCCGAAGGGATGGAAACGATTGCCCAGCCGGTGACACTGGTCGACGCCGCAGACGCGCAACCGATCAAGGACGGACCGGGCGAGATCGTTCTTGAGGATCTAAGCCACCACTATGGCCGTGCCTCTGGCGGGTTGGACAACGTGAATTTGACCGTCACACCCGGCCAAAAGATTGGGCTGGTCGGACGTTCCGGCGCCGGAAAGTCAACTTTGGTCAAACTGTTGCTCAGGTTCTACGATGTTGAAACGGGCACTATCCGGATCGACGGGCAAGACATCGCAAAGGTGACGCAGGACTCGCTTAGGGCGCGGATCGGGATGGTTCAGCAGGATTCCTCGTTGCTGCACCGCTCGGTGCGCGACAACATCCTCTATGGCCGCCCCGATGCCAGTGAAGCGATGATGATTGAAGCGGCGAAACAGGCCGAGGCCTACGATTTCATCCTTGACCTGGAAGACCCGCAGGGCCGCAAAGGGTTTGACGCCCACGTCGGCGAACGCGGCGTGAAATTGTCAGGCGGCCAACGACAGCGGGTCACGCTGGCGCGCGTCATCTTGAAGGATGCACCGATCCTGGTGCTGGACGAAGCAACCAGTGCCCTGGATTCCGAGGTCGAAGCAGCCATTCAGGACACGCTTTATGGGATGATGGAGGGCAAAACTGTGATCGCCATCGCGCACCGGCTGTCCACCATAGCGCGCATGGATCGAATCGTCGTTCTGGACGGTGGAAAGATCGTCGAAGACGGCACGCACGACGCGCTTTTGCAAGAACGCGGGCTATATGCAAACTTCTGGAACCGCCAATCGGGCGGGTTCATCGACACGGATGTGGAGGCCGCCGAGTGATTAGACGTGCCGGAGATCTGATCGACGCGTTCCGCGAGGCCGATGGTCCGCCGCCGCGTACGCTCGCGGCGTTTTTTCACTGGGCAATCCGCGGTGCGTATCCAGCACTGATCCTCGCGGCAGCGGTATCTGCGTTGGCGGGCACGCTAGAGGTTGTGACGGCCCTGGTGCTGGGGCATGTGATCGACACCGCGATCAACTCGGGTCCGTCTTCGTTCTTTTCTCAACACTGGCTCTTGGCATTGGGGGTCGCAGCGTTCTTCCTGATTGCCCGACCAATGGCTTTTGCGCTGACGTCGTTGGCGAATGCCGTTGTAGTGCTTCCTAACCTGAATCCTCTTGTGCTGACCCGGCTTCACCGCTGGACGCTTGGGCAATCTGTCACGTTCTTCGACAACGATTTCGCGGGGCGGATTGCCCAAAAGCAGATGCAGACCGCCCGGGCCCTGACCGATGTGGTTGGCGAAATCATCAACGTGATCTTCTTTGCGCTGGCGTCACTCGTCGCCTCGGCATTGCTGTTGACGGCAATCAACGGGTGGATGGCGCTCGTGCTTTTCGTTTGGCTTGTTCTCTATCTCTATATGGTCAGTTGGTTCATGCCCCGGATCCGAAAACGCGCCAGCGCCAGGGCCGGTGCGCGGGCAATGCTGACGGGTCAGATCGTCGACACGATCACCAACATAAAAACGGTCAAACTGTTTGCCCATGCCGACCACGAAGAGGGCGCCGCCATCGGCGCTGTTCGCGAGTTCCGCGAGCGCGCGCTGGATTACGGTACGCTTGCCGCGGTGTTTCGTTTGTGCCTGATCACGGTGGCGGGTTTGGTTCCGGTGTTGTTGATCGGTGGAACTCTTTGGTTCTGGACAAAAGGGGCCGCAACCCCCGGCGATGTTGTGGCGGCAAGCGCCATTTCCATCAGGATTGCCCAGATGACCGGCTGGGTCAGCCATGTGCTCATGGCAATCTATGGCAACATTGGCGAGGTCGAAAACGGCATGCTGACGCTGACCGAGCCCGAGCGTCTGGCCGATCAACGCGATGCGACCGACCTGCCCGATGCGACTCCGACGATTGAATTCAAGAATGTCAGCTTCGCTTATGGGCGGGAAACCGGCGGCGTCGACCAGATCAACCTTACGATCAAGGCGGGCGAAAAGCTTGGTATCGTTGGCGCTTCGGGCGCGGGCAAATCAACCTTGGTTGCGCTCCTGTTGCGGCTTTACGACGCCGAAGCTGGAATGATCCGTGTGGCGGGGCGCGATGTGCAATCGGTAACGCAGCAAAGCCTGCGCCGCCAAATCGGCATGGTGACCCAGGAAACCGCGATGTTTAACCGCTCGGCCCGGGACAATATTCTTTACGGTCGACCGGATGCCAGAGACGACGAAATGATCGAAGCTGCTCGGCGCGCCGAAGCTCATGAATTCATTCTTGGGATGGAAGACCACAAGGGCCGCCGTGGATATGATGCGCATCTGGGCGAGCGTGGTGTCAAGCTGTCGGGTGGTCAGCGACAACGGATCGCCTTGGCCCGGGCGATCCTGAAAGACGCGCCCATTTTGGTGCTGGACGAAGCAACAAGCGCACTGGATTCCGAGGTCGAAACTTCGATCCAAACGGCGCTGCAAACGATTATGGAGGGTAAAACGGTGCTGGCCATTGCGCACCGCTTGTCAACGATTGCACAGATGGACCGTATTGTGGTGTTGGACGAGGGGCGCATCGCCGAGATGGGGTCGCATGACGATCTTCTGGCGCAGGATGGGCTGTATGCCACGTTCTGGAGGCACCAGTCGGGTGGATTTATCGGTGTTCGCGAGGCGGCCGAATAGATGCAGGTGACCGTCGAAAGGCTTGGGCATCTGGGCGACGGCATTGCCGACGGCCCGGTCTATTCCGCGCGGATGCTGCCCGGCGAAGTGATTGAAGGCGACGTTGAGGGCAACCGCATGGCTGCTCCGCGCATTCTAAGACCCGCTGAAACCCGTGTCTCGGCGCCCTGTCGGCACTACAAGGGTTGCGGGGGTTGTGCGCTGCAGCACGCAACCGACAAATTTGTCCAGGACTGGAAAGTGGGGGTCGTGCGAACGGCGCTTTCTGCGGTCGGGATAGAGGCTTGGGTACGTCGGGTTCACACATCCCCGCCAGCATCGCGTCGCCGGGCAACATTCGCGGGACGGCGCACAAAATCAGGGGCTAGTGTTGGGTTCCATGCCCCTGCCAGTGACATCATCCGAGCAGTACCCGACTGTCTTTTGGTCACACAATCGCTGCGCAGCGCCATGCCGTTTCTTGAAGACATCGTCGAAGCTGGTGCGAGTCGAAAAGGCGAAATACGCCTGCTGGCCACCGAAACAGGAAGCGGAATTGATCTGGACGCCCAGGGCGGCAAGCCACTGACCAAAGAGCTTCACACGCGCCTTGCAAGTCTGGCAGACAAAGCAAACCTTGCGCGCCTGACCTGGAATGACGAACCGGTCGCAACGTTCCGGCCTCCGTTCCAGATGTTCGGCACTGTGCGGGTCGTTCCACCGCCCGGAAGCTTCCTTCAGGCCACAGTCGAGGGCGAGGCTGCCCTGCGAAACTCGGTGGAGGATGCGCTTGACGGATCAGGCCCGGTGCTGGACTTGTTTTCCGGTTGTGGGACGTTTGCACTGCCTTTGGCCAAAACGCGACCCGTTCACTCGGTCGAGGACAATGCCGAGATGCTGGCCGCGCTGGACATGGGGTGGCGGCAAGGCGACGGGCTGTCTGCCGTCACGACTGAACGCCGTGATCTCTTTCGTCGTCCACTGACACCGGATGAAATGGCGCCGTTTTCAGGGGTTGTCATTGACCCGCCACGGGCAGGCGCAGAACGTCAGATGATTGAACTTGCGCAATCGGATGTTTCCCGCATTGCGTTCGTGTCCTGCAACCCTTCGACTTTTGCGCGGGATGCAGCGTTGTTGGTTCAGGCAGGGTACAAATTGGAGTGGATTGACGTCGTGGACCAATTTCGCTGGTCACCGCATGTTGAACTTGCTGCCGCATTCGTTCGCTGAAAGGGATTCACAACGCTTTGATCCTAGTCTAGATTCCAACACGAGGGATCAGGAACACAACCCATGCGCTTGCTTCTCAGACTACTTCTCATCATCGCCGCACTGTCCGTATTGACGGGCTGTTCTTCCAAGTTCAAAAGGTATGACGGCCCGGAAGTTACCCATGTCACGGTCTTCAAAAAGGCCCGGCGCATGTACCTTCTGAGCGGGAACCGGGTGCTGAAATCCTATCACATCGGGCTGGGTTTCGCCCCGACAGGGGATAAAAAGATCGAAGGCGACGGGCGTACGCCGGAAGGCCGTTATACTATTGATCGGCGCAACCCGGACAGCGAATTCCACCTTTCAATCGGCATCGACTATCCGAATGAGCGCGACATCGCCGAGGCCAAGGCGCTTGGCAAGGAACCTGGTGGCGACATCTTCATTCACGGGCGCGGAAACCCGACGCAGTTTCTTCTAAGTGACTGGACATGGGGCTGCATTGCCGTGACCAACAACGAGATCGAAGAGATCTATGCCATGGTGCGCGATGGAACGCCGATCACCATTCACCGCTAAGGCCTGACTCAGCTGTTGGGTGCAGAAGCGCCCGATTGTCCCATGACGAGTGTCCACCAGATCTTGCCGGATGATTCCTGGTACCAGGCAAATCCCATGTCGCTGGCGCGCGGATCCAGAAGAACTTCGCGTGTTTCCGTCATGTCCATCCAGGCGGACAAGGTTTCCAGTTCGGTTTCATACGTTTCCGAGATGTTCTCGCCAATCAAACGGCCTGTGAATCCAACGCGGACGACTCGATCCAGCGGGCTGGAGCCATCTGATCCGAAATGCCAGGGTCGGTTCTGGATCGACATGTCGCGGGCGTGGGTCTGGGCTGCGGCATTCAACTCTGACGACAACGCAACCGGACGGGCACCCCTGGCTTGGCGCAGGGCATTGACCGAATCCAGCATGCGAAACTGAATCTTGGCCGTGTCGCTGGAACCAATGCGATACACGACTGGCAAGGGTTGCCCATCCGGGCCAAACCGGGGTTCGGGTGTCGAACACGCAGCCAGTGCGAGGGCGCACATCAATAGACACAAACGAAACATGGAAAGCCTGCCTTTTGTTGTTTGGCATGTGCTTACAGGCAAGTTGTCGCCGGTTCAAACCCACAAGACACAGTTTCGGCAATCTAACGCTTCTTTGAATTGATGCTGCCACAATCAACGCATATGTTGCGCGACGAACAAACGATTGATTGGAGGCAACCTTGTCTCATACCCCCAAGACCGACCTCAGCCGCCGAGTCTTTCTGTCCGCAACGGCAGCAACGCTTGCGGCCCCTGCGATCGCCCAAGATACCACCGAGTATCGTGGCACAATCTCGCAAGCCGTGCGCCGGAACGCATCCAGTTTCCGGGCGCTTGACTGGCAGCCCTATTTCAGTAGCACAAGAAGTGGCGCGATCCTTGTCGATCTGTCGTCACGCGCACTGCATTATTGGAATTCAGATCGCTCGATCTACAAGCTGTATCCGACCAGTGTGCCGCTTTCCGAAGATCTGACCCGGCGCGGTCGGACCAAGGTTGTGCGCAAGGTCAATGGCCCGGATTGGCGCCCCACTCCGGCGATGAAGAAGCGAAACCCCGAATGGCCGGATTACGTCCCTCCGGGCCCAGATAACCCATTGGGAACGCACGCGCTTTATCTTGGCTGGACCTACTACCGCATCCACGGCACTCACGACACCCGCAAGATCGGGCGCAGATCGTCGAACGGGTGCATTGGGCTCTACAACAAACACATTTCCGAGCTGTTTGCCTTGTCTAACGTCGGAACGCAGGTTCTGGTCATCTGAATTCCCGGGCCCTAATCGCCCCCTACGACACCCACCCACCGAGGCTGTCTTCCACGGCCTCGGCAAGGGCGGCGATGTGATGGTCATCGTCGTTCAGGCAGGGAATATAGGTAAAACTCTCTCCACCGGCTTCTTCGAAGCTTTCTCGGATCTCTTCGTTGATTTCCTCCAGCGTCTCGATGCAATCGGCCGAAAATGCCGGCGCAATGACAGCGATCCGTTTCTTGCCGGATTTGGCCAGCCTTGCGACTTCTTCCACAGTATAGGGCTTTAGCCACTCTTCGGGGCCGAATCGCGACTGGAATGTCGTGGTGATCTGATTGTCGGACCATCCCAGACGTTCTTTCAGCAATCGCGTCGTCTTCTGGCACTGGCAATGGTAGGGATCGCCCTGCATCAAGTAACGCTCGGGCATGCCATGATAGGAACACACCAGAATGTCCGGCGCTGTTTCGGTGTCCGCATAGGCGCGCTCTACGGATTGGGCAAGCGCTTCGATATAGGACTGGCGGTCGAAATAGGCGGGCACTGTGCGCACCGGTGGCTGCCATGGCACATCGCCCAAAGCGCGGAAGAACGCGTCGTTGGCTGTCGCGGTCGTGGCCCCGGCGTATTGCGGATAAAGCGGAAAGAACACGATCTTTCGGCAACCGGCATCCAGCATGGCATCGACGCGGGACTTCGTCGAAGGGTTCCCGTACCGCATGCAGAAATCGACCATCACGCGGTCGCCGAACCGTTCCGTCAGAACCGCGCGCATCTTTTCAGTCTGAGCCTTGGTGATCGTCATCAGAGGGCTTTCGCCCGCCTCTTCGTTCCAGATCGACTTGTAGGCGGCACCAGAGGTAAAGGGCCGCTTTGTAAGAATAATCAGCTGAAGAAGCGGTTGCCATTTCCAGGCCGGATAGTCGATCACGCGTTGATCTGACAAAAACTCGTTCAGATATCGGCGCATCGACCAATAGTCATATCCGTCTGGGGTGCCTAGATTGGCCAGAAGAATGCCAGTCTTTTCAGGCGGAACTTCCGGGTGGTCTTGTGGCAGATGTGACGTTTCTTCACCCGGCATGGGCGTGTCTCCCTAGTTTCTCTTTGCCGACATAAATGGAAATGATCCAAGGTCAACGTCTTGCCTTGTCACCAGTTTCGATCTCTTGCACACCCAAGGCGTCGGCCAGACGGGTTCGGGCCGACCCTGGCGCCAACGGCTTTTGTTGCGTGTCAGAAGGTGCCCATCCCGTCAAAAAAACCAGTTCGAAGGTGGCTAATAGATACCCTTCGTCCGAAAAGTTCTGGCGATAAACAGATTCGGCCTCCGAAAAAAACTTGCGAGGTGGCATCTTCCGGTGCCGGGACACCATAGCATTTGTTTCGCCCATACCGCGCAAGTCACAGATCAAAGTTGCAAGATCGGGATAGCGCACCGTGATTCTCCGACTATCCGCCACAGGCAAGGCCAGCCCGGCTCGTTGCAGCAGCCCGCCCAGATCGCGGAGATCGGCCATGGGAAGAATACGAGGCGACAGACCCCCCGTCACGCGGGTTTCCGCCTCGGCCAGAGCGGCGCGGAGTTCAGACAGCGTCGCACCCCCGAACATCACACCAAGAAACAACCCGTCCGGTCTTAGCGCGAGGCGTGACTGGACAAGCTGCCCAACCAGATCGTCGGCCCAATGGAGTCCAAAGGCATGGAGAACCAAATCATGTGCATTCTGCGTGAGTGACAGTTCTGGCGCATCGTCGAACAACGGAGCATGGGGGAAAAGCTGCGTGATTGGATCCGTCACGTGGCCAATCAAAGCCGGCGACGTAAACGATTTCTTAATGTCAGCCAGCCTTTCTTCCACTTCGACCGCCGCTTCTTCGTGAAGAAAAAGCGTCGGCGCAGAAGCCGCGCGCGTCCGGTGCGCGGCAAGGGCGCTTCGGTCGGTCAGTTTGGGCGTGCCGTTCATAGCGGCAGGAAGGTAAGCGCAGATGCTGGGAATGCAACGCGCATTGTCACTGATCTATCCAGCGCAGTGCCTGATGTGCCCCTCGCTGGTCGAAACACCCGGGGGGCTATGCTCGGAATGCTGGCGCGAAACGCCATTTCAGACCGGACTGCTGTGCGATGCCTGCGGCGCCAGTTTGCCGGGCAAGAGCGACGGGACGGCAGAGCTTTGCGATGACTGCCTGTCAATGCCACGTCCCTGGGAAGCCGGGCGTGCGGCACTGGCCTATCGGGACTTCGGTCGGCGACTTGTTTTGGCGTTGAAGCACGGCGACCGAACGGACCTTGCCGCTCCTGCCGCAGCATGGATGGCAAAAGCCGGTCGATCCTTTTTGACCGAGGACATGCTGATTCTGCCGGTCCCGGTCCATTGGTCGCGATTAATGACACGTCGTTACAATCAGGCCGCAGAACTGGGTCGCGCCCTATCGAAAATTACCCGAGCCACGCATATCCCCGACGCACTTCAGCGCACCCGGCGCACACCGGTTCAGGACGGGATGAGTGTTGATGACCGTTTTCGGAACACGTTGGGCGCCATACGTGCCGCGCCAAAGCACGCAGCGAGGTTGAAGGACCAAACCGTGTGCCTGGTCGATGACGTGATGACGTCTGGGGCAACGCTGTCAGCCGCGACTGACGCGGCCAGACGGGCCGGAGCAACTCACGTCTTTGTTCTGGTACTGGCGCGGGTCGAGAAAAGTAACTAGATATTCGACGGTTGCTGAGGATTAGGCCAATGAAGACTGTTGAAATCTATACAACACCGCTGTGCGGGTACTGCCACGCTGCAAAGCGGCTGTTGGCCAGCAAGGGGGTCAGTTTTTCCGAGATTGACGTCATGCGGAACCCGGCAGAGCGGCAGGCAATGACGAAGCGCGCCAAGGGTCGGTACACCGTTCCGCAGATTTTCATCGGGGCAGATCACATTGGCGGATACGACGAACTTTCGGCCTTGGATCGGGCCGGGAAACTCGATCCGATGCTGGCAGCCTGATGCGCGTCGGGCTGGTTCAGATGTCTGGGTCCGATGACCCGGCCGCAAACCTCGGGCCGGTGAATGACATGATAGCTGAAGCCGCCGAGTTGGGGGCCAGGATTGTTCTGACTCCGGAAGTGACCAACTGCATATCTGCCAGCCGCGCCCGGCAATCCGAAGTGTTGCAGACGGAAGATCGCGACCCGATGCTTGCGGCGCTGCAAACTCAGGCAATGCGGCTTGGCATCTGGATCCTGATCGGTTCCTTGGCGCTGAAGATCGAGGGGGATAAGCGATTCGTTAATCGTTCGTTCTTGATTTCACCCGATGGCCAGGTGGCAGCGCGTTACGACAAGATGCACATGTTCGATGTCACCGTTTCAGGGTCCGAAACGTACCGCGAAAGCGACGGCTACAAACCCGGTGATCGTGCAGTACTGGCCATGGTCGATAACGTGCCGGTCGGGATGACCATTTGTTATGACTTACGCTTTCCCTATCTTTTTCGCGGGTTGTCCAAGGCCGGAGCCAAAATCCTGACGGTGCCAAGTGCGTTCACACCCGAAACCGGAGCCGCCCATTGGGAGGTTCTGCTTCGCGCCAGAGCCATCGAAACCGGTAGTTTCATCCTTGCACCTGCACAGTGCGGTACCCACCAGGCGGCCCGTGGGCGGCAGCGAAAAACTTACGGGCACTCGCTTGCCGTCAATCCTTGGGGCCAGGTGCTTTGTGATGGCGGGGAAGCTCCGGGCGTGAGCGTGGTTGATCTGCGGCTGGAAGAGGTTGATGATGCACGCGGAAGAATCCCGTCTCTTTTCCACGAACGGGATTATGCGAAAGCCTGACCATGCCGGAAACAAACCTGACCGCCGATCAACTGGCCATTGCGCTTTTCAGCGAGATGTTCATGGCGGATCAATTGGTGCGCGCCCGGCTGGCTCGGGCCTTGCCCAAGGGCATGGAACTTAGCCACTTTTCGGTGCTGCAACACTTGGCCCGCGGCGGTGACGAACGGACTCCGGCACAATTAGCCCGGGCATTTCACGTCACCCGAGGAGCAATGACAAACACGATCGCAAAACTGGAAGCGTCCGGATTCGTCCACGTCCGCCCCGACTGGAGCGACGCTCGCCGCAAATTCGTGGCGCTAAGCCCAGCCGGGCGCAATGCCCGCGATACCGCTTTGGCTGCAATAGCGCCAATCCTGTCGGATGCGGTCAAATCCCTTGGCCCCGATCAGGTGCGGGGCATTTTGCCAATCATGCGTGCACTTCGAATCCGATTCGAAAACCCGGTCAGCGACGAAGTGAAGTGATGACATAGTTTACTGACAAGTCGCGGTCGGACAGGCTCCAATTCCAACTTAGCGGGTTGAAAACGAATCCGGTGCGATCAACCGGATCCAGTCCCGCACGCCGCAACAAGTCAAAGAGTTCGTCCGGCGTGATGAACTTGGACCAGTCATGAGTCCCTTTTGGCAGCCATCGCATGATGACCTCGGCACCGACAATGGCCATGGCAAAGCTTTTTGGGTTTCGGTTGATCGTCGAACAGGTCATAAGCCCGCCTGGTTTCAAGAGTTCGTGGCAGGCGGTCAGAAACGACAAGGGATCAGCCACATGTTCCACCACTTCCATGTTCATCACAACGTCAAACGTTTCCCCGGCGGCGGCGAGATCCTCGGCCGTCGTATGGCGATAATCAATCGTTAATCCCTGATCTTCGGCGTGAACCTGAGCTACGGGTATATTGCGTTCGGCGGCGTCTGCACCTACCACGTCTGCCCCAAGCCGCGCCATCGGTTCGCTCAATAATCCGCCCCCGCACCCAATATCCAGAATGCGCAGACCCTCGAAAGGCCGTTGCATCGTCAAATCACGCTCAAACTCGGCTGCAATCTGGCTGTTGATATAGTCCAACCTGCACGGGTTCAGCATGTGGAGCGGCTTGAACTTGCCATTCGGATCCCACCAGTCGGCGGCCATGGCCTGAAACTTCTCGATTTCTGTTGGGTCAATCGTTGTTGCATGAGACATTTTGGGCCAGAACCTGTAATCGCTGAAAATGTGCCGTGAATCGGCTTTCTAACCCGTATATAGGTCGCACATGGACAGACCGTCAGGCAAAAATTCTGCGTCACAATATCTCTATCCGCCGATTGAGCCTTTCGATCAGCGGATTTTGGACGTTGGAGATGGACATCGCGTCTATGTTGAACAGTGCGGCCGCCAGGATGGTATACCTGTTGTCGTGCTGCACGGCGGACCGGGCGGCGGGTGCAGTCCTGCAATGCGCCGATACTTCGACCCAGATTATTACCGCGTGATTCTGTTCGATCAGAGAGGCTGTGGACGATCGCGGCCCCATGCCAGCGTCGAAAACAACACGACCTGGCACCTGGTACGGGATATCGAGTTGAT
Organism: Silicimonas sp.; assembly: GCA_013002465.1. Taxonomy (GTDB): domain Bacteria; phylum Pseudomonadota; class Alphaproteobacteria; order Rhodobacterales; family Rhodobacteraceae; genus JABDJO01. The sequence continues at coordinate 16,299 of JABDJO010000076.1, forward strand.
CCGCGAAACCCTGAACATCGGGCGTTGGAACGTCTTTGGCGGCAGTTGGGGGGCAACTCTCGCGCTGGTCTATGCCATCAGCCATCCCGAGCACGTGTCCAATGTTGTATTGCGCAGCGTCTTTCTTATGACCGGCGCCGAGTTGAAATGGTTCTATGGCGGCGGTGCCGGTGCATTCTGGCCGGATGTCTGGAGCAGGTTTGTTGATCTTATTCCGGAAGATGAGCGCGCCGATCTGATTGCTGCCTATTCAAAACGGTTGTTCTCGGGTGATCGGGGAAGCGAAACCCGGTATGGCCGGGCCTGGGCCAGTTGGGAAAACACGCTGGCGTCAATCAGAAACGACGGCCCCGGTGCCGACAGCCCCGCAGAGTTTGCCCGCGCTTTCGCTCGGCTGGAGAATCACTATTTTGCGAATGCAGGGTTTCTTGAAGAAGACGGCTGGATTGAGGCCAACCTTGACCGGATTGCCGATGTGCCGGGGTATATCGTGCAGGGAAGATATGACATGATCTGTCCTCCTGCCGGAGCTTTTCGGCTGCACAAGGGTTGGAAAGGCTCGACGTTGAAGGTGGTGCCGCGGGCCGGACACGCCCTTAGCGAACCGGGAATAAGTGCCGAGCTGGTACGGATAACAAATAAAATTCGGACGCATAGCTGAGACAGAATCCACACAGGATTTGGGCAAGACTCTGCTTACTCAGGGCTTTTTGTTGAGGACGGCGCCTCAACTCGTTATCAATTTCCAAACGACTGCCGATCCGCTGCCTCTGTTTTGCCCCATTTGGACGATTGGGTGTAACGCGAAGGGGGGGCAGTAACGAGGGACACCTGGGGAATGACATTTAAGATTACGGCCATGTGTGTCGGGGCCGCGCTGCTGCTGGCGCTTCCGACCTCTGCTGACGCCTGTAGCCGGAAGGTTTCCAAGAAGGCCGCTCAAACGATTGTTCCGGCTGGTCGGATCAACCAGGGGCTTTTGGATTCTGCCATTCGTGCGGAAGTGAACTATCATCGTTGCCGCGCCGGCCTGCGTCTGGTCGGTGATGCCGGAAACGGATTGGCCAATCAGGCCAAAAAGCACAGCCGTTGGATGGCACGCACGCAACAGCTGACTCACCGCAGTACAGTCGCAGGTTCGGCCACCTTGAAACAGCGCGTCAAGAAGGCAGGCGTCAAGTTCAGAACCGGGTCCGAAAACATCGGCATGGTCCATCGCTATCAGATCGACAACCGCCGCTTCAAAATCCTGAACTCGGGATCTTGCAAGTTTGCGACATACGAAGGACAGCCTCTGCCAGCCCATTCCTATGCCTCTCTGGCGCGACACGCCGTCAGTCTTTGGATGAACTCGCCAGGACACCGGAAGAATATCCTCGACAAGCGTGTGACAAAAACATCGACTGCGGTCGCCTTCGACCCCAAGGCGCAATACTGCGGGCGCTTCTGGCTGACACAGAACTTCATCGGCTAGCCACCAACTCACTTACGATACGCACCTAAGACAGCCCGGCCCGTGCGCCGGGTTTTCTTATGCTCGGGCAAAGTTCAAGACTGACGGTGATCCCTCAACACGGACGGCTCTCGATTTGATGACTATCTGAACACGAACAGTCACGCCCAATTGCAGTGCATGTGTTTGGCGGGCTGGCTACGGTTGCCCTATTCGGATCAGATAAGGGTGATACACCATGCGAAACCCAACTGTTAACCGTCGTTCCCTGATCTCGTCAGGTGCCGCAAGCGCCGCCGTTGCAATTGGTGCGGGTAGTGCTTTTCGGCCTGGACAAGCCCGTGCATCGGATCCTGGAATCGACTTCGCATTCGAAGTCGCCCGCAGTGATGCCGAGTGGCGCGATATGCTTTCGCCAGAAGAGTTCAACATTCTGCGAGAGGGATCGACTGAACTTCCCAAAACAAGCCCCCTGAGAAACGAAACAGCGGCGGGAACCTATTGCTGCCGTGGTTGTGACCTTACGCTCTATGAAAGCGTCTGGAAGGTCCCCCTGGAAATCGGGTGGGTGTTCTTCAGCCATTCGATCCCCCGCACTGTCTTGACGTCAATCGACGGCCAACCGCCCGCGGGAATGGGCGACGACTCGCAGATTGAAGCTATGATCGAAGTTCACTGCCGCCGTTGCGGAAGTCACCTTGGCCATATCGTTCACGCAGAAAAGAAACTTGTGCACTGCATCAACGGCACCTCGCTTACATTTCAGCGCAACTCCGCTTAACTGCCTGCCAAGACCGCTGAGTATTGCCCCCGGGACATTGTTGGTCCGGGGGTTTTCATGCTTGAATTGATTGGTTCCATGCAGATTGGCATGCCCGCAGTTTCCCTTTTCAGATAAATCAAAAACACGAATTATCACAATTAAAATTAGAAACATTATTCTCAAATCCATGATCTGCAATTCACGCACAATCCCCAACACGTGACGCCGTGTAACGGAAGTATATGCTAGATAATTTGCACCGCACGCAATTACTAAATCAACTAGGGGTGGCGCGCGGGTTAAATGAAACCGAAAGGAAATGAACATGAACAGCAAACTGATTATACTCGTATCATCGCTTGGTTTGGCCGTTGTTTCGAGCGCCGCAGTCGCCCAAAACACCGGAGACTGCAAAAACATGCTGACCGCAGCGGTTGGTCTGTCGCTTGATTCAGAAGGCTATGACACCAGCAATGTCTGCCACTTGAGCGTATCGGACCTGGCGCTTATCAAGTCGCTTCTGACCGAAGAAGGCATGGGCACGCGCTCGCGGATCCAGAACATTCTGGATCAGGCCAGCTAAATAGCAGGGGGCGCTCCGGAACTCGCAGCGCCTCCGATTCAAAAAAATCGAATGGTAAATAGCACAGTGGGGTTTTCAGATTGCGTTGATTATTATTTGATCGACGAATTATCTCATCTTCCATTTCGCAATAAAACTATTCCCTAGTTCACTGAATTGGGGGGTTGCTCGTTAGCACTGCGCAATATGCACCAGTTGGAGTTTGTGAATTCTATTTTTTTGCACCCACCATTTGGTAGGGCACCGTTTGCTGAAGAGCGATCCGAGGCAATTCGCTGCTCCCTACCCCAGTGAGACCTCGTCGGGCGGTGTCCGCAACCTTGATCATCCCTACTTGTCGATCTGGGTTTCTATCAGCCCTCAACGCGCGATTAGGCGATCCGCCCTCTTGCAGTTTGTATCCACCGGGCGTATATGCCCTTCAACAGCGGCGCCTCGGCCTCCACCCCCGAAGCTCCACCGGATTTCATCACGGGCCCGCTGGCCCGTTTTTTTATGTTTGAACGCATGTCTGATCTGATCGCAAACGCCAGCATTGACCGTCGCCTCGCCGAGGTGATCACCCCTGTCATCGAAGACCTGGGGTTTGAATTGGTGCGTGTGCGGTTGATGAGCGGCAAATCCAAGACCTTGCAAGTCATGGCCGAACGTCCCGAAGGTGGCATTGAAGTTGACGATTGTGCCGCGATTTCGACAGCTATCAGCGCGACATTGGACGTCGAAGACCCGATATCAGATGCTTACACGCTTGAAGTTTCCAGCCCCGGAATTGATCGGCCACTGACGCGCCTGAAGGATTTCGCAACCTGGGAAGGCCACGAGGCCAAACTGGAAACGTCGGAAATGATCGAAGGGCGCAAACGCTTCAAGGGTGTTCTGGCCGGGATCGAAGGCGACGAAGTTCTGATCGAAATCGAAGAAGGCACGATCGGGCTGAAGTTTGACTGGCTGTCCGACGCCAAGCTTGTGTTGACCGACGAACTGATCCGCGACGTTCTAAAGGCCCGCAAGGATGCGGGCGACATAGACGAAGACCAATTTGACGAGATTGAAACCATCATTGATGGCGACGAGGAGACCTGAAACATGGCGATCACATCTGCTAACCAGCTTGAACTTCTGCAAACGGCCGAGGCGGTCGCGCGCGAAAAGATGATCGACCCCGCCCTGGTGGTCGAGGCGATGGAAGAAAGCCTGGCCCGGGCTGCAAAAAGCCGCTACGGCGCCGAGATGGACATTCGCGTGTCGATTGACCGCAAGACCGGCAAGGCGACGTTCACGCGCGTTCGCACCGTGATCGACCCGGAAGAGGAAGAGCTTGAGAACTATCAGGCGCAGATGACGCCCGAGCAGGCCAAGCAGTACTTGGACGACCCCAAACCGGGTGACACTTTTGTGGAAGAAGTACCCCCTGTGGACATGGGTCGGATCGCCGCTCAGTCCGCCAAGCAGGTTATCCTGCAAAAGGTGCGCGAAGCCGAACGGGACCGCCAGTTTGAAGAGTTCAAAGATCGCGCGGGCACTATCATCAACGGTGTCGTCAAGCGTGAGGAATACGGCAACGTGGTCGTCGATATCGGCGCTGGCGAAGGCGTGTTGCGCCGGAATGAGAAAATCGGCCGCGAAAGCTATCGCCCCGGAGACCGTATCCGCTGTTACATTAAGGACGTGCGACGCGAAGTCCGTGGGCCGCAGATTTTCTTGTCGCGGACGGCTCCGGAATTCATGGCCGAGTTGTTCAAGATGGAAGTGCCGGAAATCTATGATGGCATCATCGAAATCAAGGCCGTGGCCCGTGATCCGGGTTCCCGCGCCAAAATCGCGGTCATTTCCTATGAAAGTTCGATCGACCCCGTCGGTGCCTGCGTTGGTATGCGCGGCAGCCGTGTACAGGCCGTCGTGAACGAACTTCAGGGTGAAAAGATCGACATCATTCCCTGGAACGAAGACGCACCGACTTTCCTCGTGAACGCGCTTCAGCCGGCCGAGGTGTCAAAGGTGGTGCTGGACGAGGATGCAGGCAAGATCGAAGTTGTGGTGCCGGAAGAGCAACTGTCTCTCGCTATCGGCCGCCGGGGCCAGAACGTGCGGTTGGCGTCTCAGCTGACCAACCTCGACATCGACATCATGACCGAAGAAGAAGAAAGTGCGCGTCGTCAGGCCGAGTTCGAAGTGCGGACCAAGTTGTTCATGGACACATTGGACCTGGATGAGTTCTTTGCCCAGCTTCTGGTTTCTGAAGGTTTCACCAATCTTGAAGAAGTTGCCTATGTCGAGCGTGACGAACTTCTGGTCATTGACGGAGTTGACGAGGGCACGGCAGAAGAACTTCAGGCCCGGGCGCGTGATTACCTTGAAGAGCAGAACAAGAAGGCGATTGAAAAGGCGCGCGAATTGGGCGCCGTCGATAGCCTGTTCGCCTTCGAGGGCCTCACACCCCAGATGGTGGTTGCCTTGGCCGAGGATGGTGTCAAAACGCTGGAAGATTTCGCCACTTGCGCTGATTGGGAACTTGCCGGCGGCTGGACGACGGTCGATGGCGAGCGGATCAAGGATGACGGTCTACTTGAGAAATTCGATGTGGGGCTGGAAGAAGCACAGAACATGGT
>JABDJO010000078.1 GCA_013002465.1 Silicimonas sp.
GGCCCGTACAACGAACATATGCAAATTCAACATCGGAACCGAATTGCGCATGGCCTTCGGATCGGCCTTGCGACAGGCGGTCGACAAGGACCCAGACCGATTTGACCGCAACCAAATCCTGAAAGACACCCACGAACCCGTCAAGGAAGCGGCAAGATATGTCTTGCGAAATCTAAAAGGCACATAGCGCGGCACTCCGAACGCTACTTCAATGCCTTCACAACAGAATCAAAACCCTGGGTCATATGTTCGTCGATGTGGAGCAGCATCGCGTCTAAACTCCCGCCATTGCAGAGATCGCGATAGCGCGTGGTCATTTCGCCAAACTCGCCGTGTGAACCATGAAGATTGTGATGAAGTGACATATATATTCGCACCAGATGCGACAGGCGCGCCCAATGGTCCATCAACAACCGGTGGTCTGTCGTTTCATATACCCAAGCGTGAAAGGCGATTTCGCACTCAATGGCTTTGGCTTGGTCCCCGGTGGCGCGGATTGACATCAAGTCGTCGTGGCGCTTGTCAAGTTCCGCAAATCCTTGGGGGGTCCGCAATGGCCAGGCCAGTGCGAAGGCAAATTTTTCAAGCGCTGTTCGCATCGAAAACAGTTCTTTCAGATCGCGCTCTGAAACCGGGCGCACGCGAAAGCCCTTGTAGGGTTCGCTGACAAGTATCCCTTGATCGACAAGTTCCCGCAGCGCTTCGCGTAAAGGTGCGCGGCTGACACGAAGCTGCGAGGAAAGCGCCGTTTCGACCAGCCTTTCACCGGGTTTAAAATGGCCACCAAGAACACGGTCAAGGATTTGCCGCCGCACCTGTGCGCGAAGTGTGCGGTCCTCGATCGGGCTTAATTCGGTCGTGGGTGCGTTCATATGTTCCCCTTGGCAATCTCGGCCTTGTAAAGCGCTCGAATTCGGTGAAACACGGGGCCGGCCCAACCGCCGCCAATGGTGCGCCCGTCGATCTCGAAAACCGGTGTTTGTGCGCCGAACGTGCCGGTTAGGAAGGCTTCGTCAGCGCCATAGGTGTCGACCAACGAATAGTTGCGCTCGAAGACAGGTATGTCGTTTGCCCGACAGAGGTCGATCACCTTCTGCCGTGTAATCCCGTTCATGCAGTAATCACCCGTCGAGGTCCAAACTTCGCCCTTCCGGACGATGAAGAAATTGCAGGCGTTGGTGGTATTCACGAAGCCGAAAGGGTCAAGCATCAGGGCCTCGTCGGCACCCTGGCGAACGGCGTGGGTCAGAGGAATGATGCAATTCAGTTTGGAATGCGAATTGAGTTTTGCGTCCTGGGTAAGCGGTAAACCCCGATGATGCGGAACCGAGGCCAGTCGGATGCCCCGTTCGACAACGCCCTCGTCGGGTTTCGAGTGTTCGGCGATAATGACAATGGTCGGCCCATAGACGCTAAGATGCGGGTGTTGGAACGGCTTCTTCTTCTTCCCGCGCGTGACCATCAGCCGGATATGCACGTCTGTTGTCATCTCGTTGGCGGCCAGCGTATCGTGGACCGCCTGGATCAGATCGTCGCGGCTCATCCCGATATCAAGGTCGATATAAAGTGCCGCTTCGTACAACCGATCAAGGTGCTCGACCAAAAAAGGGATATGGCCATCATAAAGACGCAGCCCTTCCCAGACGCCATCACCCAACATGAACCCCGAGTCATAGACCGAGACCTTGGCCTCGTCGCGATGCACGATCTCGCCGTTGACATAGATCAGGATATCGTCGTTGCGGTCGTCGGCGGCCGCGTCGTGGGTGGAAACGTGTTGTTGGTCATTCATGAGAGGCACTCGAGTTTGCGGCGGCGACAGAATACCGCCGCCGCATGTGAGATCAGTTGTTGAACAAAAGCTCGCGTTGGATAACCGGCGAGGCTTTGGGGTCAAGGCCGAACTCGGTCAGGAACTCTTCGTACCAGCGCTGCGTGCGACCGGTCTCGTAATAGTAGAAGATTGTGTGATCCACCCAGTCGCGGAACGTCTTGTCAGCTTCCCGCCGCACCGCGATCGACGATGGCGAGGAAAACGCCGGCGTCGGGATCACCAACTGACCGCGGCCCAGTTTCTGACGCGCGGCAAGCAGGGGCGGATGGAACAGCGAAACGGCATCGACCCGACCTGACTGGAAGGCCGCGATGGCGGCCCCGTTGTCGGGAAAGCGCTGGATGTCGGCGTTCGGGATATTGCGCGTCAGGAAGGCATCCATCGACGAAGCCTGCGGCACACCGACCGAAACATCGGGATTGTTCAGGTCTTCCCATGTGCTGACCGACAGGTCGTCATTCGCAAGAACCGCGAGCGAAATGTACAGAAGTGGTTGCTTTGGATAATCCACGACCATCGCCCGCTTTGGCGTTGCATCCAGGAACATCATGTCGATCTTGTCGGCCTGAAGGGCCGCGATGGCAGTGGCCCAGGTGACCTCGACCATCTCAAGTTCAACCTCCAATTCGCCCGCCATGGCTTGGCCGATAGACACGATCAACCCGCTTTCCCATTCACCCGTAGCCGGGTTTTTCGAATACCAGGGCGGCGCCTGTGTGACACCCATGCGGAGCTTGCCCGTCTCCTGGATCTTTTCCCAGGTCGATTGCGCCTGCGCCATTCCCATTGTCAGCGACAGCATGGCAAGGGCGGCGAACAGGCCGGCCCCCAGTCGTTGCAGCAGTTTCATATTTTCTTCCTTTCCCTGTTAAAGTTGGTCCGCCGTCAGTCCGGCAGTTTGAAAAGCGAATGCCCGTCAAGGAATTCGCGCATGCGGTTGGTGTCGGGGTTCTTCAGAATGCTTTGAGGTTCGCCCTGTTCCAGGATTATGCCCTCGTTCAGGAACAAAACGCGGTTGGCCACATGATAAGCAAAGCCCAATTCGTGAGTGACGCAAAGCATGGTCATGCCTTCTTCGGCCAGTTGCCGCATGGTCTTCAGCACTTCGCCCACAAGTTCCGGATCAAGGGCCGAAGTCACTTCGTCAAACAGCATTACCTCTGGGTCCATGGCCAGCGCGCGGGCGATGGCCACCCGCTGTTTCTGGCCACCCGAAAGGCGCGAGGGGTATTCGAATGCCTTCTCGGCCAGCCCGACGCGCTCAAGCTGCGCCATGGCCTTGTCCCGCGCCTCCATTTTTGCGCGGCCCAGGACGATGACCTGACCCTCCAAGACGTTCTCCAAAACCGTCATGTGCGGGAACAGGTTGAAATGCTGAAAGACCATGCCGATGCGCGAACGAAGCGTGCAAAGCTCGGCCTCTTTATAGGTCATCTTCCCATTCCGCTCGGTCCCGATCAAATCGCCGTTCAGGTAGATCTTTCCGTTCGTCGGGCTTTCCATGAAGTTGACACAGCGCAGCATCGTGGACTTGCCAGAACCGGAAGAGCCAAGGATCACCACGGTTTCCCCTGACTGCACCGTCAGGTCGATGCCTTTCAGAACCTCCAGATCGTCAAAGCTCTTGTGCAGGTTCTCTATGCGCAGGATTTCGGACATCAGTCGCCCTTTCGCAGCATGCGCTCAAGCACGTAGGTCCCCTGGACCACGGGAAAGAGCACGACGAAGAATATAAGCGCCACGGCGGTGTAGCTTTCGATGGGGTTGTAATTCAGGTCGGCGATCAGCTTGGCCTGGTTCAGCGTTTCGACATATCCGACGACCGAAGCGAGCGTAGACATTTTGAACACCTCGATGCCGCGATTGGTCAGAGCGGGCAGCACGCGCTTGACCGCGACGGGCAGAATTATGCGGCGAAGCGTCTGATTATAGGTCATGCCGATGGCCTTGCCGGCCTCCCATTGTCCCCGGTCGATGGACTGGATGCCAGCGCGATAGATCTCGGCGGAAAACGCCATGGTGTTCAAAGAGATGCCAAGAACGGCGGCCAGGAAAGGATCGGTTTCGATGCCCGTCAGGATCGGGAAGGCGTAAAAGAACCAGATGATCTGGACCAGGACGGGCGTGTTGCGAAAGACCTCGACGAAGGCACGCGCGGGCCAGCTTAGGAAAGGTGACTTTGCATAGCGCGCCACGCCGACGACCAAACCGCCGCCAAGGCCCAGCACCACGGTGATCACAAAGATGAACACCGTGCCCTTGATGCCGACCCAAAGCACGGGCCAGTTCTGCAGGATGGTCGCGAAATCCCAGGTATGTCCCATCAGCGCACCGTCCCTTCGCCCGACTTGGCCAGGCGATGCTCGGCCCAGATCGAGGCCTGGCTGAAGACGAAGATCAGCACGAAATAGATCACCGCAACCACGGTATAGACTTCGAGCGGGCGAAAGGTTTTCTGTGCCAACTCGTTGGCCTGAAACATTAAATCCGTATAGGCAACCGTCGAAACCAGTGTGGTGGTTTTCAACAATTCAATCGAACGTTCCATGAAGGCCGGGATCATGCGCTTGACCGCTTGTGGCAGGATGATCCGGCGAAGCGACTGGCCATAGGTCATGCCGATGGCCTTGGCGCCCTCCCATTGCCCCTTGTCGATGGACAGGATCCCGCCCCGAAAAATCTCGGCAAAGAATGCCGATGACTGGATCGAGAAGGTGACGACGGCGGCGATCAATGGCGTCATGCGCACATCCACCAGGATGGGCAGCGCAAAGAAGAACCAGAAAAGTTGGACAAGGGGCGGTGTGGTTCGAAAGAACTCGACTATGAACCCCGCAACGCCCGATAGCACACGAATGGTCGAAAGGCGTGAAAGCGCGAGCACCAGTCCAAGTGGAACGCCGAACAACAGCGCAAGACCGGTGACTTTCAGTGTGTTGAGCAATCCCAGGATCAGCAGATCGAAATCCCTCAGAACCGCCAGAAAGTTCCACTCCATTCGCGCCGATCCCCAGGCCCAGCCGATTCCACCTTGCCGTAGCGTAAGCGGCGGATAGTATCATTGTCGACAATTATCGAGGCAGGGCGCCCGTGAGACCCAACATTCTTTTCATCCAGGTCGATCAACTGGCCGCGCAGTTTCTGCGCTGCTACGGCGACGCGATTTGCCATGCACCCAATCTGGACAAGCTGGCCGCCACGGGCACGGTATTCGAGACGGCCTACTGCAACTTCCCGCTTTGCTCGCCCTCGCGGGCGTCAATGGCCACGGGAAAACTCTGTTCGGAAATAGGCGCTTACGACAACGCCGCCGAATTGCCCGCCAGTATCCCGACCTATGCGCACTACCTGCGCGCGACGGGTTATCAGACCGCACTTTCTGGCAAGATGCACTTTATTGGCCCCGACCAGCACCACGGCTTTGAGCGCCGCCTTACCCCCGATCTCTATCCTGCAGATTTTTCCTGGGTGCCGAACTGGGGCGACGAAGGCGAACGTGACACCAACGATCCCCGGTCGGTCACCATTGCCGGGGTTTGCGAACGTTCAATGCAGATCGACTTCGACGATCTGGTGACCTTCCATGCCGTGCAACACCTTTACGACATCGCACGCGCCGACGACGACCGTCCCTTCTTCCTTCAGGTTTCCTACACGCACCCACACGAACCCTATCTCTGCCAAAAAGAATTCTGGGACCTCTACGAAGACACGAACATTCCCTTGCCAGACGTCCCTGCACTCCCCGAAGACCGTCACGATGCCCATTCCGTTCGGCTTTTGTCAGACTTTGGAATGCTCAACGTGCGCTTTGACGACGCTGACATCCTGACCGCACGTCGCGCATACTACGGCTCGATCAGCTATCTGGACGCCAAGATCGGAGAGCTCCTTGACACGCTCGACCGGACCGGCCAGCGCGAAAGCACCGTTATCGTCTTCACCTCTGATCACGGTGAAATGCTGGGCGAGCGCGGCATGTGGTTCAAGAAACATTTCTTCGAGCCATCGCTCAAAGTGCCCCTGATCGTCGCAGGCGGCGTTTTTTCTTCGGCCCGCGCCGCAACGCCCGTCTCGCTGGTCGACCTGCTGCCCACCTTCATGGGACTGTCCGTCGGCCCCGGCTGGACATCGCCGGTCGAATCCCTGGACGGCGAAGACCTTGCGACAAAGCTCACCAAAAATACCGACCGACCCATCTATGCCGAATACTTGGCCGAAGCGACGACCGCGCCGATTTTCATGGTGCGCCAGGGGCAGTACAAATATGTCCACTCGACCGACGATCCCCCACTCCTTTTCAATGTGGATAACGACCCTAACGAGCAGCAGAATCTGGCGGGAATGCCCGATCACGCGGAGATCGAAGACCGGCTCCGAGCGCTCGTGACGCAACGATGGGACAGCACAACACTGAGTGAAAACATCCGCCTCAGTCAAAAGCGACGGCGCCTTGTGTTGGCGAGCGACTTGAAAGGAACGCGCCCGCGGTGGAATCATGGGGAAGACCCCGGTTCGGATGTGGTCTGGTATCGCGGCGAAACCAGCTACAACGACTGGGCTTTCCGGTATTTGCCGATCGGCGAAGGCAGCTAACACAGTGCGCAACGACAAGGCACTTCTGATCGTTCCCGCCGACGTTGAAGCCGAAGTTATCACCTGTAACGAGGGCTTAAGCTTTTGGGGCGGCGTCGATCCGGACACAGGCATGGTGATCGACACACACCACGACCTGCACGGTCAATCGCTTGTCGGCAAGATCGTCCTTATGCCCACCAGCCGAGGCTCCTGTTCGGGCAGCGGCGTGTTGTTGCAACTCGCACTCAATACCCTGGCTCCGGCAGCGCTGATATTCCGCGAAGACGAAGAAGTCCTTACCCTGGGCGCACTGATCGCCGCGCGGATGTTTGATCGAACCGTCGGTGTCGCCAGACTCGCCCCAGCCGACTATGACGCCTTGAGCGTTCAAAATTCTGCCAGCCTTCATGGCACTGAACTGAAAGCCGGCAATCTCTCGGTCGAACTGCACAAGATATCCCAGGACGATCTGGAATTGTCCCCCACCGACGCCGCCAAACTGGCCAATGGCCCAGGCCACCCGGTGACGCATGCCATGGACGTGATCTGTGCCATGGCAGCATCGCAGGGCGCCAAACGGCTGATCGACGTTACGCGTGGCCATATCGACGGCTGCATCTACGCCCATGACGCCAACCTTATCTTCGCCGAGACCATGGCCGATATGGGGGCCGAAGTCGCCATCCCGACAACGATCAACGCAATCTCGGTCGATCGTGAAAACTGGACCGACCAGAACCTGCCACCTGATTTTGGCCAAGCCGCCAGCCGCCTGGCCGACGCATATGTTCGTATGGGCGCACGCCCCACATTCACCTGCGCGCCTTACCTTGCGGACGACGCACCGCGGTTGGGCGAAGACATCGGCTGGTCGGAATCCAATGCCGTGATCTTCGCCAACAGCGTACTGGGTGCCAGGACGGCCAAGCACCCCGACTATCTGGATCTTTTCATCGCCCTTACCGGCCGCGCGCCGGAAACCGGGGTCTATCTGACCAAAAATCGGCGCCCCGGCATTGTCATCGACGTCGATCTGCCGGAGTGCTACGACGACGCGCTCTGGCCCCTTCTTGGCTGGGTCGCAGGGCGATTGTCGCCCGACCGCGTTCCACTTCTGGCCTGGTTGCGAAGCGCCGCTCCAAGCCGCGACGATCTTCGCGCGATGTGTGCCGCGTTCGGAACCACGTCTGCAGCGCCCATGCTGCATGTGGCGGGGGTGACACCCGAGGCTGATCTAAACCCGGCAGCCGACGCCAAACACGCCACGATAACGAAGGGCGACCTTGCCAAAGCCTGGGATGAATTGAACACCGGACCAGCCACAGTCGATCTGGTCGCACTCGGAAGTCCACATTTTTCGCTTGAAGAAACCCGTCAGTTTGCCGCTTTGATGTCAGGCGGGACAACGCACCCCGAGACATCGGTCATCATAACCCTGGGGCGGGACATCCTTTCCCAAGCACGCGTCGAAGGATTGACAGATGATCTGAAGGCGGCGGGAGTCGAGCTATTTCCCGACCTGTGTTGGTGTTCGATTGTCGAGCCAGTTTTTCCCAGAAAGGCCAAAACCTTGATGACCAACTCGGGCAAATACGCCCACTATGCCCCTGGCCTGAGCGGCAGAAACGTAAGATTTGGCAGCCTGGCGGATTGCGCCACTGCGGCACAAAGCGGATGCGCACCTATTGCGCGGCCAAAGTGGTTGCAGTGACTTCGGTTCGACGCCCCAAATGAACCCAGGTCGGCGCGCATAAGCATCATGAACGAGCCATTTTCCTGTTCCCAGATTTCCCGAAAAACAAAAAAGCCGCCCCTGGTTCCCATGGCGGCCTTTAGAAATCGGGCTGGTTGCGGGGGCTGGCAACCAACTTGATTTACTGTTCAACGCGTCTCTTGAGCTTTCAAATTAGCCTCTAGGATCGACATCGACTACACCGTGTTTGTAAACTGAGCCCTGCATCAAGAGTTCGATCTCCAGTTCGGGAGATCGACGCCAACCCGAACACTTCAGCCGGGTGGCTCGCCATGGAGGCAGATGCGCGCCGCAAATCGCGGCGAAGAGGAGTACCCCTATGGACGTCCACGCCAATCCGCTGAAGCCGAGAACTGAGTTCGTCAAACTGACAATGAAGCGCGCAGTCACGCCACGCTGGAAATCGCGGGCAGTTGACCTCCTGAACTTGGAGCAGGCTTTGATTGCCAGGAAATGGGGTGCACTGACTGTAGGTAAAAGAATCGACACCCTCGGGGCACGTTATCCCGTTTCCCTGAACATGATCGTTAGAGAGATCAACGGGAGTTCCATGCTCAGCGGCGCCGTCTCAGTTGCCGAGGCCGTCGAGCTCCAGATTTGGAAGTGAGATATCTGGTACCAGGCGCCCGGCTGAAATGGGTCCGCTGTTCGGGTCCTTGAGCCTAAGGCGGACGTTCCGCGAACGGCTGCCAAGGGCGGAATCGAGCCAAAAGTACCGCTCGTTGCGGAGCAAATGAACTGGCGCAATGCGCTGTGAGCCGACATTGCCAGAGAGAGGCAGAGCCCAAACTTCCATTCATCTCGGGCTTGACGCGGAACTAACTGTTGTGCGCTGTCG
>JABDJO010000080.1 GCA_013002465.1 Silicimonas sp.
AGCCCGGTTTGGCCCAAGCCCAAGACCGAAACGCGCCGTTTGGCGTTTTCGGGATAGCGATGCCGCAGCCATTTTCTTTCGCCCTGATACTGGCGGAACCGCGCGTAGTGGCGGTGATAATGCAGCACCCAGTGAATGATGTGGCACGACATATCCTCGACCAGCAGTCGGTCTTGCAAGCGTACGATTGGCACCTCTGCGGGATAGTCGGGATCAAGGGTGATGTGGGTGACGCCCGCGCCGATGGAATAGATGTACTTCAGGTTCGGAAACTGGCGAAGCAAGCCCTGCGGCGGCGCCCAGACAACGGCATGTTCGATGTCCTCGGTTGCACCCGGGTCCTCGACAGACCGCAGATCAACGGAAATGCCTTCCGCCGCGAATGCATTGCGCCAGATCTCCAGCTTCGCTTCGGTCCAATGAAAGAATATCGCCATGATGCCGGTCTCGTGTGGTCCGGGCCCGCCCGAGTATCTGGCGGGCCCGAGAGGTTTTACATTGCCGAAGCTTTCGCAATCAGCGCGTCCCATTCCGCCTGATGATCTGCGATCCAGTCCTTGGCGATCTGCTCAAGTTGTTCGGGGGAATCCTCGCCGTTGTTCATCCGGGTCATCATGACCGATAGGTCGGCTACCGGGATTTCCAGACCGTTGAAAAAGGCCATGGCCTTCGGGTTGGCGTCGGCAAACTCCTTGTTCACAAGAACATAGTTGTCGTTCGATCCGAAACCGGGATTGCGCCCATCCGGCCAGGCCGTGTCGGTGCCCTGATCGCCCGGAAGCGACGAAAACGGCGCGTTCAGCCAGACCACGTCTTCGTCTTCCTTCAGGGTGCCCATGATCCAGTTCGGAGCCCATGTGGTGTAGAAAATGGGCTGTCCGGCCTTATAGCGCTCGATGGTGTCGGCCATCAGCGCGAAATAGGCCCCCTTGTCGTGGTTGACGTAATCGCGCAACTCATAAGCGTCGAGGTGATGCTCGATCACCTTCTCGCAGCCCCATCCGGGATTGCAGCCCGTGAGGTTGGCAAGGCCGTCCCCGTTGGTGTCGAACAGGGCCCGAATTTCCGGGTCCTTCATCTGCTCCAAGGCCGTGATGCCGTGTTTTTCCGCCGTTGCCTTGTCGATGAAATAGGCCTGCATCGCATTGGTATACATCGGGCCTGCACGTACCAGAGCATCGTCGCCGCCGCCGTTCTCGTAAAACTCGTTGTGCAATGGCTTCCAATGAACGGCCGTATAGTCGGCATCGCCCTGACCGAGCGACAGGTGGATCGCCGGATAGGCGCCGGTCAGCATCTCGTTATTTTCATAACCCAAGGCGGCAAGGCCTTCTTCGATTACCTCATAGATCAACTGGTGGTCGGTGCGTCCCGTCGACATCGCGGTGGCGTCCTGTGCGACGGCTGGAACAGCCATGGCGCTGGCCACAAGAGCCGCAACCGAGCCTTTCAAAAGTGTATTCATCTGTCTTTCCTCCCTTATCGGTTCAAGTTTTCAGTCGTGAGCGAAGCCAGCCAACCGGCCCCTGTTCCCAGATGCCCAAGCCGCCCCGGTCGCGCCGGGTAAAGCCAAAGCCCTGGGTAATTCTGTCAAAGATGATCGCCAGAAGGACGATGCCCAGCCCGCCGATCGCCGCGCGGGCAAGGTCAAGCTGGCTGATCCCGACCAGCACCAAACGGCCAAGTCCTGCGACCGAGATCATCGAAGCAATCACGCTCATCACAAGCGACAACATCACAGTCTGGTTGACGCCTGCCATGATTGTCGGTCGCGCAAGCGGCAATTCGATGGACCAAAGCCGTTTCATCGGCGACGCGCCAAAGGCATCCGCCGCCTCGACCAGGTCGCTGCGGACTTCGCGCAACCCAAGATTTGTCAATCGGATCAAAGGCGGGGTGGCAAAAAAGACTGTCACGATGACGCCCGGCACATTGCCGATCCCGAACAGCAGGATGACCGGCACCAGATAGGTGAAGGACGGGATCGTCTGCATGAAGTCCAGAACCGGTCGCACCAGGGCCCAGACGACATTCACCCGCGCGCACAGGATGCCAAGCGGCAGCCCGAACAGGACCGAAAGCGAAACAGCCGTCACCAGCCCCGCCAGGCTTGTCATTGCCGGATCCCAGGCGCCGATCAGCCCGATCACGATCAACCCGAAGAGGGTGACGATCCCGGTCGCACGGTTGGCCACCTGCCAGGCAAACAACGTGAAGATCACGATCAGCAAGGTCTGTGGCGCGCCGCGCAAGCCGTCTTCGACAAAGTCCAACACCTCTTTCACCGGCGCCTTGATGGCCTGGAAGACGAAGCGATAGTTCTTCGTAACCCATCTCATCGAGTCGTTGGCCCATTCCGCCAGGGGCAGTTGAACGGATGCGAAGGGATCAAGAAATATCGAAGGGTCCATCTTGCCTACCCCGCCGACTGTTTGGTGCGCGTCGAAGCGCCAAGCGCCTGGACATAACGATCAACAGTGATCGCGGTCAGAACGATACCGAACCCGCCCACCGTGGCAGACCCGAAATCCAGCCGCCCGATGCCTTCCAACACCAGCCGACCCAGCCCCGCGACCGAGATCATCGAGGCGACAACCGCCATCGACAACGACAACAGCACTGTCTGGTTCAACCCGGCCAACAAAGTCGGGCGAGCGAGCGGCAGTTGCACACCGAACAGAATGTGGATCTCGCTTGCGCCGAAAGCGCGCGCGGCTTCGACAAGGTCCCCGCGCACTTCGCGAATGCCAAGGTTCGTCAGGCGGATCAAAGGAGCAACAGCAAAAAGACACGTCACGATGACACCCGGCGTGTCGCCAATGCCGAACAGCATAACCACGGGCACCAGATAGACGAATGACGGGATCGTCTGCATGAGGTCGAGGATCGGCCTCAGCACTCGGAAGAACCGGTCGCTGCGCGCGGCCAGAATGCCAAGGGGCAAACCGATGATGACACAAATCACGACGGCGGCAATCACGATGGACAGCGTGGTCATGGCGGCACTCCAGGCGCCCATCAGGCCGATCATCGTCAGACAAACAAACCCGGTCAGCGCCAACCGCCAGCCGGACAGAAGATACCCCAGGATCACCAGCCCGATGATGCCAAGCGACGGCGGCATGGCCAGCAAGGCCTGCTGGACGAACTCCAGGAACGATTGCACCGGCATCTTGGCGGCCACCAGCGTGGGACGGGCAAAACCGACAAAGCGGTCAAGCGAGGCCTCGGCCCAATCCCCGAAGGGCACAGTGAAATAATCGAAGGGGTTCAGAAGCGGGTCCATCAGTTCCGCTCCAGATC
>JABDJO010000087.1 GCA_013002465.1 Silicimonas sp.
CAGGCAAAACTGAGCGCCATCGCCAGGCAACTCAATGAGCGGCCACGCAAGACCTTGCAATATCAAACCCCGGCTGAGAAGTTCGCTGAGTGTGTTGCGGCGATCAGTTGAAATAACCGCCCAATGCGGACATAGCTAGCGGATTGAAATCGGAACGAATTCAATCTAACGTTCTTTGATGTGCCACGTCGTGCATTAATGGTATGGTCTCAGGCAGCCGAGCGCGGAGTTAGATCAATTGAAGGCAAAACCGTCGTTTATTATTTTGGGTGTCATAGCCTTGATATTGCTTACAATAGTCGTACTTTTTGCCGGTCACTCCATAGCTATGGCAATGTTCTATCCCAGTGCAGGGAGGTTCGGACTAATTGTTTCCGTAGTTCTGATGCTTTGGGTATGGAAGCGGTTCTTCGTATGGTGCGGCTTAAAGTTCGAGTGAATACATCTGTGAATGGCAGCATCGTCCCGCAAAGCCCCCCTAGTTCCGCTCTTTGATGGCCCGCGCTCTAGATCGGCATCAGCGCCCAGTAGTCGAGATCCAGCAGGACTCCGGGCAGGTACTTGCCGTCATCGCCTTTGAGCGCGAAAGCTTCGGCCTCGGGTTTGTGGGCGACCAGCCTCAGGCGGATCGCGCCGACACCGGGGGCCGGTGTTTCGGCCTTGTCCAGCACTTCGGACCAGGCCGAGATGGTGTCGCCGGAAAAGCAAGGGGCCACGTGGCTGCCGGCATTGAGGCCAACGATCATCTGGGCATTGGCAAGCCCGTTGAACGACAACGCGCGCGCCATGGAGATCACGTGGCCGCCATAGATGAGACGGCGACCGTCATCGCGGTTGGTCGCGTCGAAATGGACCTTGGCGGTGTTCTGCCAAAGCCGGGTGGCCATCATGTGCTCGGCCTCTTCGATGGTGACGCGGTCGACGTGGTTGATCTGCTCGCCCACCTCATAGTCACCAAGGCGGTGCGGTTCGCCGGCAAGCGTGAAATCGTAATCGGCAAAGGTCAGGCCTTCGGGCACGGCGAGGGCGTCAGGGGCCACGACGTCGCTTAGGTCAGGCACAACGGTGTCTGGCGCGGGTGCTTCGACATTGCCTTTGCGGACCATGACCCAGCGGACGTATTCCAGCACCGCATCGCCCTCTCCATTGCGGCCCGTCGTGCGCACCCAGACCACGCCGGTTTTCCCGTTCGAGTTCTGTTTCAGCCCGATGACTTGGGACGTCGCCGTCAGGGTGTCGCCGGGATAGACCGGTTTCAGCCAGCGGCCTTCGCCATAGCCGAGGTTCGCCACGGCATTGAGCGAGATGTCGGGGACGGTTTTGCCAAAGACCGTGTGAAAGACGATAAGGTCGTCTAAGGGGCCGCTTAGCCCGCAACTGGCGGCGAAACGGTCCGAGGAATAGAGCGCATGGCGGGCGGGATAAAGTGCGTGGTAGAGCGCCTTTTCACCCCCGAATAGCGTGCGGGGCACTGCATGGTGGATGGTTTCGCCCACGCGGTAGTCTTCGAAAAAGCGGCCCGGGTTGGTTTTCATGTCAGGCCCCGAATACCGGATAGCCAAGCCAGGTGTGGATGCCCGCGATCACGGCCAGAACAACAAGCGAGATGATGGCGAGACGAATGTCTCCTGCCGCGCTGCCACCTTCGAAGGGCACATAGTCGGGTTCCGCCCGATTGATCAGTTGCATCTCGGCCAATGCCCAGATGGCGAGCCAGCCGAACAGGACGAAGGACGGGGTATCGCCGTTGACCAAAAGGTGCGCGGCGGCCCAGGTCACCAGACCCCAAAGCATCGGGTGGCGCATGTGTGCGCGCAGGCGGCTTTTTGAACTGCCAAGGCCGAAAAGCGCGACCGAGACCAGCATCAGAAGGTTGTTGATACCGACGGTCGCGGCGGAACGACCCCAAAAGAATTCGCCCGTCGCACCGCGATATCCGATGACCATCAAGACGACCGACAAGAGGATAAGTCCGGCGATCACACCGCGCGCGCCGTCACCCATCCTGTCCTGCAAGGCGGCGCGTGCATCGGGGGCAAGGCGTTTGAAGAAATGCGCTGCCGTCCAGAGGACGAGGCCGAGGATCAAAAGTGTCATGACGCTTCCCTTTCGTGGATCGCCGCCGCTTTGGCGAGAACGGCACAGGCGGTTTCAACATGCAGGTTTTCAACGATTTTTCCGTCGACCACCGCGACGGCCTCGCCCTGGGCAATGGCGGCTTCATAGGCTTCGATCTGGCGCTGCGAGAGGTCGATCTGGTCTTCGGTCGGGGCAAAGATGCGGTTGGCGATGTCGATCTGGGCGGGGTGGATCAGGGTTTTGCCATCCATGCCCCAGGCCCGGCCCTGTTCGCATTCGGTGGTGAGTCCGTCATCGTCCTTGAAGGCGTTGTAGACCCCGTCGATACAAGCGATTCCGGCGGCGCGGGCGGCCATGACACAGATCTGGATACCGGTCTGCATCGCCATGCGGTCGCCCCCCGTGGCACAGCCAATGTCCTTGGCCAGATCGTTGGTGCCAAGGACAAAGCCCTGCACCGCATCGCAATCGGCAATTTCCAGGGCGTTGAGGCAACTGCGCGGGGTTTCCATCATGCACCAGACCGGAAGGTCCGGCAGGATGGCCGCAAGCGCGTCGATATCGCTTTTTCCTTCGACCTTTGGAAGAAGCACGGCGTCGCAATCCATGTCGGCAAGGGCGCGGGCGTCGTCCTGACCCCAGTCGGTTTCAAGCCCGTTGATCCGCACGATCCGCTTGCGATGGCCGTAACCTGCGGCGGCGAGTTCGCTTGCAAGCGTGGCGCGCGCGGCGGTCTTTTCATCGGGGGCGACGGCGTCTTCCAGATCGAAAATGATTGCGTCCACGTCAAGGCTGCGCGCCTTGTCCAGCGCCCGTGCCCTGGACCCCGGGATGTACAGGACCGACCGATAGAGAACTGGCAAACCCATGGTAAAACGCCTTTCGAAATTTTCTGGGCGGACCCTGCACATCCCGGCCGGGCCTTGCAAGACGTTTTTGCCGCACCGCAGAAACCGTCCGAGATCAAGGCTTTGCGAATTTGAGCCACCTGCGGACGCAGCGTTAACCACATTTTCGCGTTTTGTTCTCAGGCTGGTCCAACCAAGTCCTGAACACCGGGGCTTATTGCCAAGGGGGCCGAACGCCTCCGGAAAGGACCGAGATGAAACTCAAGCTTGCCGTCCTCGCACTGACAGCAGCGGTCGCGCTGCCTGGTATGTCCATGGCGCAGGGCCAGAACTGCGGAAACCGAGACAAGGTGGTCGAGCGCCTGTCGACGAAGTACGGCGAAAGCCGCCAGTCCATCGGCATGGCCCCCAAGGGACGGGTCGTCGAAATCTATGCGTCGCTGGAAACCGGAACCTGGACGATCACCGTGACCATGCCCAATGGCATCACCTGCCTGGTGGCCAGCGGCCAGTCGTTCGAAAACCTGGATGAACCGATCGAACCTGCGGGCATTCGCAGCTGACACGGCCGACCACATTTCCGCCCCTTGCGGCGGAATGCGGCCTGCGATCATTCGTCGGCCTTGCCAAGGCCGGTATTGCGGCCATCGCCGCCCGATCACGAAATCAGCCGTGGCATCTCGCGCACTTGCAAGCCCGAGCGACTCTGGCTAGGCACGCCTCCGAACCAGTTCTACTAGAAACGGATCGGAGATTATTATGGCCAGACCCAAGATCGCGCTTATCGGCGCAGGTCAGATCGGCGGCACGCTTGCCCATCTTGCAGTGCTAAAGGAAATGGGGGATGTCGTTCTGTTCGACATCGCCGACGGAACCCCTCAGGGCAAGGCCTTGGATATTGCCGAGGCCGGACCCGTCGAAGGCTATGACGCCGACTTGAAGGGCACCACCGATTACGCGGACATCGCGGGCGCGGATGTCTGCATCGTTACCGCCGGTGTGCCCCGGAAACCCGGGATGAGCCGCGACGACCTGTTGGGCATCAACCTGAAAGTCATGAAAGCGGTCGGCGAGGGCATCAAGGCCAACGCGCCGAACGCGTTTGTCATCTGCATCACCAACCCTCTGGATGCCATGGTCTGGGCGCTGCGCGAGTACTCAGGTCTGCCGCGCAACATGGTCTGCGGTATGGCCGGCGTGCTGGACAGCGCCCGGTTCCGCCACTTTCTGTCACTTGAATTCGAAGTTTCGATGAAGGACGTCACCGCTTTCGTTCTTGGCGGCCATGGCGACACGATGGTGCCCCTGGTGCGCTATTCCGCTGTTGGCGGCATCCCCCTGCCCGACCTTGTGTCGATGGGATGGACCAGTCAGGAAAAACTGGACGCCATCGTCCAGCGCACCCGCGACGGCGGCGCGGAAATCGTTGGTCTTCTGGGCAATGGTTCCGCCTTTTATGCGCCTGCCACCAGCGCCATTGAAATGGCCGAGGCATACCTCAAGGACCAGAAACGCCTGCTGCCCTGTGCGGCCTATGTGGATGGCGCCCTGGGTCTGAAGGGAATGTATGTCGGGGTTCCGACGATCATTGGCGCGGGCGGTGTCGAAAAGATCGTCGACATCAAGCTGGCCAAGGATGAACAGGCGATGTTCGACAAGTCCGTCGATGCCGTGAAGGGTCTGGTCAAGGCCTGCAAGGGGATCGACAACGGGCTGGGCTGATCAGTGCCGCCCCGGAAAATTCTGTTTTCTGCCCAAAAAAACGAAGGGCCATTCATTCTGGAATGGGTGGCCTATCACAAGGTGATCGGGTTCACTGATATAGTCGTGGTCTCGAACGACTGCGACGACGGGAGCGACGATCTGTTGGACCGTCTGCACGGGGCCCGGGAAGTCACCCACATCCGGCAGGACGTTCCCCATGGCATGGCGCCGCAAAAAAATGCCGAACGGCAAGCAAGACGTGCTGGCGTTTTTCGCAACGGCGATTGGGTCATGTGGTTGGATCTGGACGAGTTTCTCTTTGTTCAACCCGGCGCACATCGCATAGACGATTTGATTGACGCGATCCGACCGGCCCAAGGCATTGCGATCGCCTGGCGGCATTTCGGTGACGCCGGCGTGATGCACTGGCCCGGGCGGCAATTGTCAGATCATTTCGTCCTTGCCGAAAAGCGGAACAGGGGGCGCCCACGCCAGATCAAGACGCTATTTCGCTGGAGCGATGAGATCGAGGCATTGGACATCCACCGGCCAATTTTCGTTCAAGGAACCAACTTCGACACTTTTCCGATGGTTGGCAGTCACGGAAAACCGGTGTCAGAGAAATTTTACGACATGACCCGCAGAGCGCCGCATAACTGGCTTGATGACACGGATCGCGTTTACCGCCTGGGTCAGGTTTTTCATTTCGCCGCACGCACGCCTGACCTTTATCACGAAAAGAAGGTTGCAAGAGGCCGAGGCTATGCCGCTCAGAACAAGCCGAACGCACGGCACTCAATTGAAAGCAGGCCGAATTTCAACCAGGTCGAGGAGCGCAGCGGGCTTGCTTTCGTTCCAGCGGTAACCGCCGAGATGAAGCGGCTCTATGACTTGCCCGACGTCAAGGCGGCCTGCGATGCAATTCCATGGTTCAAGTTCGATCACGCGGCGCGAGAATAGACCACGTTGTGACCAAAGCGCTGTTGCATCTTATAACCCGTAGCCTTCAACGCAGATATCAGATCAATGGACCAACTTTCCGAATGGACGTCTTCGAAGTAGATATCCGTCGGCAAGAGAGTTGGTGGCGCCGTTTCAAGAAATGGAACCAGTGCCTTGTCTTCCAGCCCCTCGATATCAACTTTCAAAAGATCAATCTGGCGCACTTTTTTTTCGGTCAATGCGTCATGCAATTTCGTAAGCGGGACTTCGATTGTTTCTTCGCCTTCGGACGGTTCGCCCACTTTTGCCTGTCCGAGGTTCTTTTTCCGGGGCAAGCAAAGACTGACTGTCGCGTTGCTGTCACCCACCGCGGTTTCTGCGACATGGACATTGGTCAACTGGTTCAATGCAATATTTTTCTTGAGGCGACCAATCATCTCTGGGTTTGGCTCAAACAGCATTCCTGTCGATCCGCCGGCAGTCGATGTCAAAATCGGCAGACTAAATATCCCGGCATTCGCACCGACATCCACTATCGTAACGTTTTGCCCTTCGTACTTCTGCCGATAGTGCATTGTTGCCGCGTGTTCAGGCGGTTTTTGGTGCAGCCAGAGGACAAATTCTGTGTAGTTATCCTCGACATGCAGTTCGAATGCGGTGTCTGCATAACGAATGCGCGTGCGACCCACTGCCTGGCGGATCAGCCGACGCATCCTTGGGCGCCCTTTGGACATCTTCCAAAGCTTCCTGAGCGCGCTGTTCCGAACCGTCTCGTCATCCGGCAGATCGTTCAAAGAATGCTGACTCGACATACCCGATTTGCCTTGCCGATTTGATTACTGAATACAGACGACAATATCAGTTCGAAGTCGATTCCAAAAATATGTGATCACTAAAAATTCCGTGTGATCACATAACTGTATTTTTTGCGCTATTTGGCCACTTTCTTCAAGAAGTTCATTCCTTTGTTCACTTTTTCTGTGGCATGGCTGGCCGAGTGAATTGCATCAGGAGGCCCAAGTGAACATCCACGAATATCAGGCAAAAGGTTTGCTGAGGGACTGCGGGGCTCCGGTTGCGGATGGTCGCGTCGTTCTGAGGGCCGAAGAGGCGAAGACGGCGGCAAGCGGCATGGACGGCCCGGTGTGGGTTGTGAAGGCGCAGATCCACGCTGGCGGGCGCGGCAAAGGCACGTTCAAAGAGACCGACGCGGGCGACAAGGGCGGGGTGCGGATCACCAAGTCTGTCGAAGAGGCCGCCGAGGAAACACGCCGCATGTTGGGCCGCACGCTGGTCACCAAGCAGACCGGGGCGGCGGGCAAGCAGGTGAACCGGATTTACATCGAAGACGGCTCGGGGATCGAGACCGAGATGTACCTGGCCCTGCTGGTCGACCGTGGCACCAGCCGTGTCAGTTTCGTCGCCTCGACCGAGGGCGGCATGGACATCGAGGAGGTCGCGGAAGAGACGCCCGAGAAGATCTTGTCGTTCAGCGTCGATCCCGCAACGGGCTATCAGGCCTTCCACGGCCGCCGGATTGCTTTCGCGTTGAACCTGGAAGGCGCACAGGTCAAGCAATGCGTGAAACTGATGGGCCAGCTTTACGACCTTTTCGTTTCGAAAGACATGGAGATGTTGGAGATCAACCCCCTGATCGTCACCGACAAGGGCGATCTGAAGTGTCTGGACGCCAAGATGGGTTTTGATTCCAACGCCCTGTACCGCCACCCCGACATCATGGAGTTGCGCGACACCACCGAAGAGGATCCGAAGGAGCTTGAGGCGTCAAAGTACGACCTGAACTACATCGCTCTGGATGGTGAGATCGGCTGTATGGTGAACGGTGCCGGGCTGGCCATGGCGACGATGGACATTATCAAGCTTTATGGCTCGGAACCGGCGAACTTCCTGGACGTCGGCGGCGGGGCCACCAAGGAAAAGGTGACCGAGGCGTTCAAGATCATCACCTCGGACCCGCAGGTCAAGGGCATCCTTGTCAACATCTTCGGCGGCATCATGCGCTGCGACGTGATCGCGGAGGGCGTGGTTGCGGCCGTGAAAGAGGTCGGGCTGCAGGTACCATTGGTTGTGCGTCTGGAGGGCACCAACGTGGAAGAAGGCAAGAAGATCATCAATGAAAGCGACGTGGATGTGATCGCGGCGGATGATCTGAAGGACGGTGCCGAGAAGATCGTCAAAGCGGTGAAGGGGTAAAGCCATGTCAGTTCTCATCAACAAAGACACCAAAGTGATCTGCCAGGGCTTCACCGGCTCGCAAGGCACGTTTCACTCGGAACAGGCGATTGCCTATGGCACCAAGATGGTTGGCGGAGTGACGCCGGGCAAGGGGGGGCAGACGCATCTTGACCTGCCGGTATTCAACTCGGTTCACGAAGCCAAGGCGGTGACGGGGGCCAATGCCACCGCGATCTATGTGCCGCCGCCTTTTGCCGCTGACGGTATTCTGGAGGCCATCGACGCGGGCATGGAGGTGATCGTGGCGATCACCGAGGGCATTCCGGTTCTGGACATGATGCGCGTGAAGCGTGCGCTGCAGGATTCGACCTCGATCCTGGTCGGGCCGAACTGTCCGGGCGTGATCACACCGGATGAATGCAAGATCGGCATCATGCCGGGGCATATTCACAAGAAGGGCTCGGTCGGGGTTGTGTCGCGGTCGGGTACGCTGACCTATGAGGCGGTGAAACAGACCTCGGATGTTGGGTTGGGCCAGTCGACTTGCGTCGGCATCGGCGGCGACCCGATCAAGGGGACGGAACATCTGGACGTGCTGGAGTGGTTCCTTGGCGATGACGAGACGCAATCCATCATCATGATCGGCGAAATCGGCGGTTCGGCCGAAGAAGAAGCCGCGCAGTTCCTGATGGACGAGGCGAAGAAGGGCCGGTCGAAGCCGGTTGCCGGGTTCATCGCGGGCCGCACGGCACCTCCGGGCCGCCGCATGGGCCACGCGGGCGCGATTGTCGCCGGTGGCAAGGGCGGTGCCGAGGACAAGATCGAAGCGATGCGTAGCGCGGGGATCGTGGTGGCGGATAGCCCGGCTGGTCTGGGCGAGGCGATGTTGGAGGCGATTGGTTAATGTCACAGTGGTCGGGTCAATGCTCTGAGGGCAGCTCCCGGCACGAGGGAGGGCGAGAAGCGCCCGCCCTGGGGGGCGGGTCGGGCGCTGCCCGGCGGTTCCCACCGGGCTGGAGGATGGTGATGCTGCCGGTTCATTCCACCGTCATCTGCCTGCGGAAGCTTGCGATTTGCGCCGCCATCCTTGCGCCGGCCGTCCCGGCGGGTGCGGACATGGCAGTCGCGCTGGAGGCATGCCTGAATACCGATCTGACAATTCCCGAGCGGGCGGAAACGCTGCGCGACGCAGGCTGGAATGTAAGCGAAAACAAAGGCTTGATGGACGCGTCGCTTGCTCATGGCGTTTTGTTCGGCAGCCTTGACGGATTGGCCCCAAAGACATGGGGTGAAACGCAAAGTTGGGCGGCAGACGTGGCCATAGGGCTGAGGAGGAAGAAAGGATACGACAAGGTTGTCTTTCTTCTGGACGCAGACCGCTCGGCCTCTTTGACATTGGAACCGAACCGAAGCGCGCTCGCTACGTGCCTTTATACCGGCGATGAAGGCGATCTGGGTCCGGTGTTGAGTCGTCTTGACGGGGCGATCCCGCGCACATTCGGGCCTTTTCAGGCCGTGAGGGGCGAGGCGCGGAAATCAATCGTCCTCGCCTATGCCATTTCCCCAGATCATGCAGGGGATTTCCCCAAGCCACTGACCTATACCGCGACGTTTACTGTCGTGCTTGACCGTTCCGAAGGGAGCTGACCCATGACCGACCAATCCCCAAACGACATCTTCAAGGCCTCGTCCTTTTTGCAAGGCCACAACGCAGAGTACATCGAGCAGCTTTATGCGCGATACGCCAGCGATCCGAACGCGGTGGATGCGGGCTGGCAAGCGTTTTTCAAGGAATTGGGCGATGCGGGCGTTGAGGCTCAGGCCGAAGCGGCGGGACCAAGCTGGGCGCGCGCGGACTGGCCGCCACAGCCAAACGACGAGCTGACCTCGGCGTTGGACGGGCAATGGGGCGATCTGGGGCCGGCGGCGCAAGCAATGGCGGGCGAGAAGATTGCCGCCAAGGCGGCCGAGGCCGGCGTGAGTATCACCGAGGATCAGATCAAGCGCGCCGTTCTGGACAGCATCCGGGCCCTGATGATCATCCGGGCCTATCGGATCAGGGGCCATCTGGTGGCCGATCTGGATCCACTGGGCATGCGCGATCAGACGCCGCATCCGGAACTGGACCCCAAGTCCTATGGGTTCACCGACGCCGACATGGATCGCCCGATCTTCATTGACCAGGTGCTGGGGCTTCAGACCGCCTCGATGCGGGAAATTCTGGCGATCGTGAAGCGGACCTATTGCGGCACTTTCGCGCTTCAGTACATGCACATATCGAACCCCGAGGAAGCCTCGTGGCTGAAGGAGCGGATCGAGGGTCTGGGCAAGGAGATCGCATTTACCAAGGCCGGACGAAAGGCCATTCTGAACAAGATGGTCGAGGCGGAGGGGTTCGAAAAATTCCTTCATGTCAAATACATGGGCACCAAACGGTTTGGACTGGACGGCGGCGAAAGCCTGGTGCCGGCGATGGAGCAGATCATCAAGCGGGGCGGTCAGTTGGGCCTGACTGAGATCGTCATCGGCATGCCGCACCGGGGCCGTTTGAGCGTATTGGCGAACGTGATGGGCAAGCCCTACAAGGCGATTTTCAACGAGTTTCAGGGCGGCAGTTTCAAACCTGAAGACGTGGATGGCTCGGGCGATGTGAAATACCACCTTGGCGCCAGTTCGGACCGGGAATTCGACGGCAACACGGTGCATCTGTCGCTGACCGCAAACCCGTCGCATCTTGAGGCCGTGAACCCCGTGGTTCTGGGCAAGGTGCGCGCCAAGCAGGACCAGTTGAAGGACCACGACCGCGATCAGGTTCTGCCGATCCTTCTGCACGGCGATGCCGCCTTTGCCGGGCAGGGTGTCGTGGCCGAGTGTTTCGGTCTGTCGGGCCTTAAAGGGCACAAGACCGGCGGCACCATGCATCTGGTTGTGAACAACCAGATCGGGTTCACGACCGCGCCGCACTTCAGCCGCTCCAGCCCCTATCCGACGGATATCGCGTTGATGGTCGAAGCGCCGATCTTCCACGTCAACGGCGACGATCCCGAGGCGGTGGTTCACGCCGCCAGGGTCGCAACCGAGTTTCGTCAGAAATTCCACAAGGACGTGGTGATCGACATCTTTTGCTATCGCCGGTTTGGTCACAACGAGGGCGACGAGCCCATGTTCACCAACCCGATCATGTACAAGCGGATCAAGGGCCATAAGACGACCCTGTCGCTTTATACCGACCGGCTGGTGAAGGACGGTCTTATCCCCGAGGGCGAGATCGAGGATATGAAGGCTGCGTTCCAGGCCCAGTTGAACGAGGATTTCGAGGCCGGAAAGGTCTATCGCCCGAACAAGGCCGACTGGCTGGACGGACGGTGGAGCCATCTGGATCGCGAGGGCGAAAAATACCAGCGCGGCAAGACCGCGATCAAGAAGAAGACGATGGAGGAGATCGGCGCGGCTTTGTGCAGCGTTCCCGAGGGTTTTCCGGTGCATAAGACGGTAATGCGGCTTCTGGACACCAAGAAAGAGATGTTCGATAGCGGCAAGGGCTTTGACTGGTCTACGGCTGAGGCTTTGGCGTTCGGTTCGCTTCTGACCGAAGGATTCCCGGTGCGGCTGTCGGGCCAGGATTCGACTCGCGGCACGTTCAGTCAGCGACATTCAGCCATCATCAATCAGGAAGACGAAGATCGGCACTTTCCGCTGAACAACATCCGCGAAGGCCAGGCGCATTACGAAGTGATCGACTCGATGCTGTCGGAATATGCGGTCTCTGGGTTCGAGTATGGCTATTCCCTTGCCGAACCCAATTCTCTGGTTCTTTGGGAAGCGCAGTTCGGCGACTTCGCCAATGGCGCCCAGATCATGTTCGACCAGTTCATCTCGTCTGGGGAACGCAAGTGGCTGCGGATGTCGGGTCTGGTGATGCTTTTGCCCCACGGGTACGAAGGCCAGGGGCCCGAACATTCATCGGCGCGACTTGAACGCTTCTTGCAGATGTGCGCCGAAGACAACTGGATCGTTGCGAACTGCACGACGCCTGCGAATTACTTCCATATCCTGCGCCGCCAGTTGCACCGGTCGTACCGGAAGCCCCTGGTCATCATGACGCCAAAATCGCTTCTGAGACACAAGATGGCGGTCAGCGAGGCCACGGATTTCCTGACCGGATCCAGCTTTCACCGGGTTCTTTGGGATGATGCTGAAAAGGGCAATTCGGACACCCAATTGGTGGATGATGCCAAGATCAAGCGCGTGGTCATGTGTTCCGGCAAGGTCTATTTCGACCTTTTGGATGAACGCGACCAGCGGGGCATTGAAGATGTCTATATTCTTAGGGTCGAACAGTTCTATCCCTTCCCGGCCCAGGCCATGGTGAAGGAACTGAAACGTTTTCCGAACGCCGAATATGTCTGGTGTCAGGAAGAACCCAAGAACCAGGGCGGCTGGACCTTCATGGAACCCAACATCGAATGGGTCCTGACCCGCATCAAGGCCGAGAGAACCCGGGCGACTTATGCCGGGCGCCCTGCGTCCGCCTCGCCCGCCACCGGGCTTGCCTCGGCTCACAAAGCACAACAAGCAGCGCTCGTGGATGACGCGCTGACCGTGAAAGGATAAATCATGGCAACTGAAATCCGCGTCCCCACACTTGGCGAAAGCGTCACCGAAGCCACTGTCGCCACCTGGTTCAAGAAACCGGGCGAGGCCGTGGCGGTTGACGAGATGTTGTGCGAGTTGGAAACCGACAAGGTAACGGTGGAAGTGCCCTCGCCCGCCGCGGGCACCCTGGCCGACATCGTGGCAGGCGAAGGCGAAACCGTCGGGGTCGATGCCCTGCTGGCCACGCTGAACGAAGGCGCCGGGGCCGAACCCGCCGCCGCCGCCCCTGCGCCCGAGCCCGCCGCCGCCCCAAAGGAAGAACCTGCGCCATCCAGTGGCGGTCAAAGCGTCGACGTGATGGTTCCGACACTGGGCGAAAGCGTGACCGAAGCGACGGTATCGTCCTGGTTCAAAAAGCCGGGCGAGGCCGTGGCGCAAGACGATATGCTGTGCGAGCTGGAGACCGACAAGGTCTCGGTCGAGGTGCCGGCACCCGCCTCGGGTGTTTTGAGCGAGGTGTTGAAAGGCGAAGGCGAGACCGTCGAAGCCGGTGGCAAGCTTGCCGTTATCATGGCCGGTGAAGGGGCCGTGGTCGCAGCGCCCGCGGCCGCGCCCGCCGCCACCCAAGCGCCAGCGGTGACAACCGGGAAGGACGTCGAAGACGCCCCCTCGGCCAAGAAGATGATGGCCGAAAAAGGCTTGTCATCGGATCAGGTCACCGGCACCGGCAAGGACGGGCGCATCATGAAAGAAGACGTGCAAAAGGCGCTTGCTTCGCCGCCCCCGGCCGCGTCCGCGCCTGCCCCCACGCCCGCCGCACCCCGCGCGCCCGTCGCCGCCGAGGATGCAGGCCGCGAGGAACGGGTCAAGATGACCCGCCTGCGCCAGACCATCGCGCGGCGTCTGAAAGATGCCCAGAACACCGCCGCCATGCTGACCACCTATAACGAGGTCGACATGTCCGGCGTCATGGGGCTTCGCAAGGAATACAAGGAACTGTTTGAAAAGAAGCACGGCGTGAAACTGGGCTTCATGTCTTTCTTCACCAAGGCATGCTGTCACGCCCTGAAAGAAGTGCCCGAAGTCAACGCCGAGATCGACGGCACGGACGTGGTCTATAAGAACTTTGTCCATATGGGCGTTGCGGTCGGCACGCCGTCTGGGCTGGTCGTACCGGTGGTGCGCGATGCCGATCAGATGTCATTCGCCGCGATCGAGAAGAAGATCAACGAGCTGGGCGCCCGCGCCCGCGACGGCAAGCTGTCGATGGCCGAAATGCAGGGCGGAACGTTCACCCTATCCAATGGCGGCGTCTATGGATCGCTGATGTCATCGCCGATCCTGAACCCGCCGCAGTCGGGTATCCTGGGGATGCACAAGATCCAGGAACGCCCCATGGTCGTGAACGGCGAGATCGTGATCAGGCCGATGATGTACCTGGCGCTAAGCTATGATCACCGGATCGTCGACGGCAAGGGGGCTGTGACCTTCCTTGTGCGGGTGAAAGAGGCCTTGGAAGATCCGCGGCGGCTGTTGATGGATTTGTGAGCGCGTTGGCCAGGTGACGCTTTCTTGAAAAGAAAGCGGGTCGAAATCTTTTCAAGATTTCGCGCGCCTGGGTTAGCCTGAGGCCACCTGCAACCGGAGGAGAAACCCCATGTCCAGTGAACTTAGCATTCTCGGCCTGTATGGCATCCTGATCATTGTTGTCATTCTGGTCGAAGTCGTCCTGGCCCTTGGCCAGTATGGGATGCCTTATCTGGCCAGTCCGCGCGACGAGAATCGCCCGCAGGAGGGCTTGGCGGGGCGCGCCACGCGCACTGTTTTGAACTGTGCGATCGGCATGGCGCTGTTTGCCCCGGCGATCCTGATCCTGGCGGCCAAGGACGCGTTCACCGGCACGACGCTGTTGCTGGCGCAGGTCTTTTTGCTGGCCCGCGTCGTCTATGTGATCGTCTATATCGTCGGCATTCCCTGGGTGCGGACGCTTTCGTTCGTGGTCGCGCTGTTATGTACACTGGTGCTTTACTTTCTGGCGCTCTAAACCCCTTCCACACCTGACAGCCACCGGAGTTCTAAAAAATGGCCAACTATGACGTTATCATCATTGGCAGCGGCCCCGGCGGCTATGTCTGCGCCATTCGTTGTGCGCAACTGGGTCTGAAAACAGCTTGTGTCGAGGGGCGCGAGACCTTGGGGGGAACTTGCCTGAACATCGGCTGTATCCCCTCGAAGGCTCTTTTGCATGCCACCGAGATGCTGCATGAGACCGAGCATAATTTCCCTAAGATGGGCCTGAAGGTCGCGAAGCCGGTCGTCGATTGGAAAGCGATGCTGGCTTACAAGCAGGACACCATTGACGCCAATACCAAGGGTATCGAATTTCTGTTCAAGAAGAACAAGGTAGACTGGCTGAAGGGTTGGGCCTCGGTTCCCGAGGCCGGTAAGGTCAAGGTCGGCGACGAGGTGCATGAGGCCAAGAACATCGTGATCGCCAGCGGGTCCGAGCCTTCCAGCCTGCCCGGTGTAAAGGTCGACGAAAAGATCGTCGTGACCTCGACCGGCGCGCTGGAATTGCCGAAAATCCCCAAGAAGATGGTGGTGATCGGTGCCGGGGTGATCGGGCTTGAGCTTGGGTCGGTCTATAACCGGCTTGGGGCCGAGGTGACGGTGGTCGAATACCTGGACGTTGTGACACCCGGCATGGACGGCGAAGTTCAAAAGACCTTCCAGCGGCTTTTGAAGCGTCAGGGTCTGACCTTTATCATGGGTGCGGCCGTTCAGAAGGTCGAGACGACGAAGACCAAGGCCAAGGTCACCTATCAGAAACGAAAAGACGACAGCACCGATACCCTGGATGCCGACGTTGTTCTGGTGGCGACGGGGCGGAAACCCTTTACCGATGGACTTGGACTGGACGCCATCGGAGTTGAAATGTCCGAGCGTGGCCAGATCAAGACCGATCACTGGAAGACCAACGTCGACGGCATCTGGGCGCTTGGCGATGTGATCGACGGCCCCATGCTGGCGCACAAGGCCGAGGACGAAGGCATGGCGGTTGCCGAAAGCATCGCGGGCCAGGCGGGGCATGTGAATTACGGGGTGATCCCAAGCGTCATCTATACCCACCCCGAGGTGTCGACAGTCGGTCAGACCGAGGACCAGCTAAAGGACGAAGGGCGCGACTATAAGGTTGGCAAGTTCTCTTTCATGGGCAACGGCCGTGCCAAGGCAAATTTCGCCGGCGACGGGTTTGTGAAAATCCTGGCCGACAAGGAAACCGACCGCATCCTTGGGGCGCATATCATCGGCCCGATGGCGGGCGATCTGATCCACGAGGTTTGCGTCGCGATGGAGTTTGGTGCGGCGGCCGAGGATCTGGCGCGCACGTGCCACGCCCATCCCACCTATTCGGAAGCCGTGCGCGAAGCGGCCCTGGCTTGCGGCGACGGACCCATACACAGTTAAGGTCAGCCCGGGTTTCAGGCTGGGTCCAACCCGCGCAGCCAATCCATGACCCGACCACGCACCGATTGTTCGCCGCATTCGCGCGCCTCGTCGATAACGGCGCGCGCCTCGGTCAGGTCGACCCGGCGGATCAGGTGTTTCACAGGCCCGATGGAGGCCGGACGCATCGACAACGACCTGAGCCCCATGGCGGCAAAGCACATGGCTTCGACCGGGCGGCCGGCGTCTTCGCCACAGAAACTGACGGGGGTATTGGTTTCGTCGCAACGCTTTGCAATCTGTTCAATGAAGCTCAGATAGCTGACGTTCAACGTGTCATAGCGCTTGCGCACCCGTTCGTTTTCCCGATCTGCCGCAAAGAAGAACTGTTTCAAGTCATTGCCGCCGATTGAGATAAAGTCAGCCATTTCAAAGAATTGCCGAGGTGCGAATGCCAGCGACGGGGTTTCCAGCATGGCGCCGACTTCGACATGGTCCGGCAGGACGTGGCCCAGTTTTCTTTCGCGCTCGATCTCGTCAAAAAGATGTTGGCGGGCCGCCTTGAATTCTTCGAATTGGGCGATGAAGGGGAACATGACCATCAGCGGGCGCCCCTTTGATGCGCGGATCAACGCCTGAAGTTGCATCCGCATCACGCCCTTCTTGTCCAGACCAACACGGATCGCGCGCCAGCCAAGCGCCGGGTTCGGTTCGTCTTCGCGCTTCATGTAGGGCAGCACCTTGTCCGATCCGATGTCGAGCGTGCGGAAGTTCACACGTTTGTCGCCCGCCGCATCAAGGACGCGTGAATAGATCCCCGCGAGTTCGGCGCGCTGCGGCACTTTGGACCGTGCCAGGAACTGGAGTTCGGTTCGAAAAAGGCCGACGCCCTCGGCGCCCGACCCTTCCAGCGAAGGCAGTTCGGCAATCAACCCGGCGTTCATGTGCAGGGCGATGCGGGTGCCGCATTTCGCCTCGGCGGGCAGATCGCGCAGTCCGGTGTAACGCTCCTGTGCCTTGGCCTGCATCGCGATTTTGTCGCGAAATGCTGAAACCACCGTATCGTCGGGCCGCAGATGAACCAGACCCTGGTCGCCGTCGATCATGACATGATCGCCGTTCAGCGCTTCGCTTGTGACCCGACCTTCGGCATGAACGATCAGGGGTATCGCCCAGGCCCGCGCGACGATGGCGGCATGGCTGCCGACCGAGCCCTGTTCCAGAACGATGCCTTTCAGCTTGCCGCGCCCGTAGTCCAGCAATTCGGCGGGGCCGATATTGCGCGCGATCAGTATGGGGTCGTCGGGGATTTCGGCGCCGGTGTCGTTGCCCTGCCCGGTCAGAATGCGCAAAAGCCGGTTCGACAGATCATCCAGATCCTGCAGGCGTTCACGCAGATAGGCATCGCTTGCCTGGCCCAACCTGCGCCGGGCGGTGGATTGTTCTTTTTCGACCGCCGCTTCGGCGGACAGACCGGCGGCGATGTCTTCTTCCATTCGCCGCATCCAGGACCGCGAGTTGGCGAACATGCGATAGGCTTCAAGCACGTCGCGATGATCCTTGTCGACCGGATCCTCGCCCACAGATTTCAGCATGTCATCAACCGAGACCCGCAACTGATCGACGGCGTCATGCAAGCGCTTCTGTTCGGCCTCTGGATCGTCGGCCACAGGGTTGGTCACGACCACACGGGGTTCGTGCAGCCAGACATGGCCCTCGGCGACCCCTTCCTGACCAATCCCGCCGCGGAACATCATCGGGTTTGTATGGAGCGCCTGAAGCGCTTCGCCTTCGCCGACGAACGCGCCCAATTCGGTCATTTCGGCCAACACCATGGCGACAACTTCAAGTGCATAGATTTCGTCATCGGAAAACGCACGGGCTTCGCGGGATTGAACGACCAAAACGCCGAGTTTGTCGCCAAGACGTTGGATGGGGACACCGCAGAACGAGGAAAACACCTCTTCCCCGGTTTCCGGCATGTAACGATAACCCTTGGCCGAGGGGGCATCGGCCTCGTTCACGACCCGGCCATCGCGAGCGGCCCGACCGACGAGGCCTTCGCCAAGGCGCATCCGGGTCTGGTGGACCGATTCGGGATTCAAACCCTTGGTTGCGCAAAGCTCCAGCGTTTCGGCATCGCGGAACAGGTAGATTGAACAGACCTCGCTTCGCATTTCCTCGGCGATGATCTGGGTGATGTGGTCAAGCCGCGCCTGGCCGGCAGAGTCCTCGGCCAACGATTCTTTCAGCCGGCGCAACAGCTTGCGGCTTTCGCTGTCCGTCTGCTCGGTCATTCGATTTCGCTTCCACTCTCCCGGGGCGGCTTCGCCGCACTGAGCCAACTAGATCACAGATACCAAGGGAAGCAAAAGGGGAATTGGCGGCCGCGCAGCGGCGACCGCCCAGGGTCGATTACAGTCCGAGCGAGGATTTGACGGCCGCCATGGCGTCGCCACCATCCTTTGTGGTCACACCATCAAGCCAGCCGCCCAGGACGCCGGAATTGTCCTTCAGCCAGGCTGCGGCGGCATCGTTGGGTTCTTCACCACCGTCCAGGATCGCGCCCATGATCTCGTTTTCCATGGCAAGGGAAAACTCAAGATTGTTCAAAAGCTTACCTACGTTCGGACACTCGCCGGTAAAGCCTGCGGCGGTGTTGGTGAAGACCGTAGCGCCGCCAAGGTTGGGACCAAACCAGTCGTCGCCGCCTTCCAGATAGGTCAGTTCAAAATTAGCGTTCATCGGGTGGGGTTCCCAGCCCAAGAAGACCACTGGTTCGTCACGACGGTCAGACCGCGATACTTGCGAAAGCATGCCCTGTTCCGAACTTTCGACAACCTCAAATCCCTCAAGCCCAAAGGCGTTGTCGGCGATCATGTCCATAATCAGCCGGTTGCCATCGTTGCCAGGTTCGATGCCATAGATTTTGCCCTCAAGCGCATCTTTGTGGGCTGCTATATCGGCAAAGTTTCCAATGCCCAGATCAGCGGCAGACTTGTTCACCGCCAGGGTATATTTCGCGCCTTCGAGGTTCGCGCGCACCGTGTCGACAGTCCCCGCATCGCGATAGGGCGCGATGTCGGCCTCCATCGTGGGCATCCAGTTGCCAAGGAAGATGTCGACGTCCTTGTTGGCCAGCGAGGTATAGGTCACGGGCACCGACAGGACCTTGACGTCGGTGTCATAGCCAAGGGCATCCAGCACGACGGTCGTGGCGGCAGTGGTAGCGGTGATATCGGTCCAGCCGACGTCGGAAAAGGTGACCGTTTCGCAGTCGGCGAAAGCCGGAGCGGCAAGGGTCAGCACGGCAAGCGTGGACAGTGTTGATTTCAGTTTCATTTAGGTCTCCCTGAGCAGTTTGGGCGGAGCTTTGCGCTCCGTTTTACGATTGCTCGGAGTAGACCACGCCCGGCGCGGAAATGGAACAGGCGAGCGTCAGGCCGCCTTTTCCAATCCGAAGGTGTCATGCAGCGCCTGAACGGCCAGTTCCATGTATTTGCGATCAATCAGCACTGAAATCTTGATCTCAGAAGTGGTGATGACCTTGATGTTCACGCCTTCGTCGCGCAGGGCCTTGAACATCTGGGCGGCGACACCGGCATGGCTGCGCATACCGATGCCCACGACCGAAACCTTGGCGACATCTTCGTCCACGTCCAGCGTGGCATAATTGACTTCGCCCTTGGCCTTCACCGCTTCCATCGCCTGGCGCGCGCGTTCGACCTGATTGACCGGCAACGAGAAGGTCATATCGGTGCGTCCTTCTTCGGAAATGTTCTGCACGATCATATCGACATTGACACCGGCATCGGCCAATGGCCCGAAAATGGCGGCGGCGATGCCCGGGCGGTCGGCGACCGACAAAAGCGTCATCTTGGCCTCGTCGCGGCTGAAGGCGACTCCGGCGACTACGTTGCTTTCCATGATGTCCTCCTCGGCACAGACAAGGGTGCCGGCGTTTTCATTGTTGTCCTCGAAGCTGGAAAGAACACGCAGGCGCACGTTGTATCGCATCGCCAATTCGACCGAGCGTGTCTGCAATACCTTGGCCCCAAGCGACGCCAGTTCCAGCATTTCCTCGAAGGCGATCTTGCCTAGTTTGCGGGCCTTGGCGGTGATGCGGGGATCGGTGGTATAGACGCCATCCACATCGGTGTAGATATCGCACCTTTCGGCCCCGAAAGCGGCGGCAAAGGCCACGGCTGTGGTATCTGACCCACCTCTGCCCAGGGTCGTGACCCGGCCTTCGGGCGACACGCCCTGAAAACCGGCGACAACGGCGACTTTCATGCCTTCGTCGAACTTCGCGTTGATGTTGTCGGTCCCGATGTCTTCGATACGGGCCGAAGCATGGGCGCTGTCGGTTCTAAGCGGCACCTGCCATCCGGCCCAGGATCGTGCCGGAACCTCCATTTCCTGCAAGGTCAGCGCCATCAGCCCGGCGGTCACCTGTTCTCCCGAGGACACCACGGAGTCGTATTCGCGCGCGTCATAAAGATTGGAGGTTTCTTCCACCCAACCGACAAGTTCGTTGGTTTTGCCCGACATCGCCGAGACGATGACGATCACGTCATAACCGTTCGCGACTTCACGGCCGACGCGCTTTGCTGCGCGCCGGATGCGGTCAAGCGAGGCCACCGACGTGCCGCCGAATTTCATGACGAGTATGGGCATGATGCCTTCAATTCCCGAGTGTTGCGCGTGTTTAAGGCGGCGCGTGCGGGGGTGCAAGCGATCCGACAAGCGGCGCGGCATATTGCTGCGGTTGCAAAGGGGCGGTTACCTCATAGGTTATGCCCATCCAGTCAAGAGGTTACCCGATGCGTCTTATGCTTGCCCCCCTTTTCATTGCCCTCGCCAGCCCGGTTTTCGCTGATGGCATTGCCATTGACGACGCCTATGGCCGCGTGGCCCGTCCCGGAGCGCCGACCGGGGCCGTTTTCATGACGATCCAAAACGACACCCAGCAGGACGACCGTCTGATCGGTGTGGAAAGCCCGATCGCCAAGCGGGTCGAGTTGCACACACATATTGAAGAAGATGGCATCATGAAAATGCGCAAGGTCGAAGAAGGGTTTCTGGTCATGTCAGGCGGAACGCGCGAATTGGCGCGCGGCGGCGACCACGTCATGTTGATGGGTCTGGGCGAGAACCTGACAACCGGTGACAGCTTTCCCTTGACGCTGATCTTTGAAGACGCCGGGGAACTGACGATTACGGTCACCGTCGACAACGAGCGTGGTCAGGTTGGGAACACGCAAAGCGACTGAGGCACGTAGAAGCCAGTGCGCTATAGCAGACGCGCGACCCAAGCCGGGACGCTTTCTGTCGCGGGGCCTTCCATGCGTTCTGCAAAAAGGCCGGACACATCGGACGGTTCAAGATTTAGTTCAACCGTGTGCGCCCCTGATCTTGCCGCTTCGGTCACGAACCCGGCGGCTGGGTAAACCTGCCCACTTGTTCCGATGGCGGCAA
Organism: Silicimonas sp.; assembly: GCA_013002465.1. Classification (GTDB taxonomy): domain Bacteria; phylum Pseudomonadota; class Alphaproteobacteria; order Rhodobacterales; family Rhodobacteraceae; genus JABDJO01. The sequence goes on from JABDJO010000087.1 coordinate 21,291, forward strand.
AGAGATCGGCGGTTTCCAGGTGATGCGCGATTTGCGACATGGCCTTCGGTATCTCGCCAAACCAGACGATGTCAGGGCGCGTGGTTTTTGCCGTGCATTTCGGGCAAGGGTCGGTTGCAAACATCATGTCCGGTGCAGGCCAGGTTTCACCGCAAGACGCACAAATCGCGCGATCCAGACGTCCATGCATGTGAATGGTCCTGGCTCCGGCCGCCTCGTGCAGGGCATCGACGTTCTGGGTGACGATCACCACCTCGCCCGCGTGCTTTTCCTGTAGCCTGGCCAGGGCGTAGTGGGCGGCATTCGGACGGGCGCCAGCGGCATTCCGGCGGCGCGCGTTATAGAAATCATGCACCTTTTCGGGGTCGCGCGCGAACCCTTCTGGCGTCGCGACTTCGGTCAGGTCGTATTTGGTCCAGACGCCGCCCTTGCCGCGAAACGTGCCAAGACCGCTTTCTGCGGATACCCCTGCCCCAGTCAGTATGACGATTTTCATGGCGTTTTCCCGTTCGACCATCTCATGTTAGTCTGCGGCAAACGTGGGAGGAAGATCATGCGCGCGCCATGGCACCTTTGGGTCATCGGAATTCTATCCCTTCTGTGGAACGCCATGGGTGCTGTCGATTACGTCATGACGCAGATTCGGTACGAACCCTACATGTCGCAATTCACGCCCGAGCAGCTTGAGTATTTCCAAAGCTTTCCGGCCTGGGTGCAGGGGTCTTGGGCCATAGCGGTCTGGTCATCGGTCGCGGGGTCGATCTTTCTTTTGCTAAGGTCCCGCTTTGCCGGAGCTGCCTTTGGTATCTCGCTGGTCTTCATGGCGGCGACTTTTGTTCACAACTTTGTTCTGGCCGACGTCAAGATGAACGAAATCGCCGGACCCGAAGCGATCTGGTTCACTGCGGCGATCATTGTCGTTGCTGTCCTGCTTTGGTTCTATGCCCGTTGGCTGCGTCAAAGGGACGTGCTTGAGTGACGCGGGTTCTTTGCGTTTGCCTTGGAAACATCTGCCGGTCACCCACGGCCGAGGTCGTCTTGCGCGCGCTTGGAGGCGATACCCTTCACGTAGACAGTGCTGGAACCGGTGATTGGAACATAGGGAACCCGCCCTATGGACCCGCCATCAAGGCTGCTGCCATGCGAGGTTACGACTTGTCGCCGCTTCGCGCGCGGCAGTTAAACGCGCGCGATTTCGATGCCTTCGATCTGATCCTTGCGATGGACCGGTCGAACCTGGAAGAAATCGAGGCGCTTCGCCCCAAAGGGTCTGCCTCCGAGGTGGCGCTTTTCCTTGGTTTCACCGACGAATGCGCAGAAACCGAGGTTCCCGACCCCTATTTCACCCGCGATTTCGACGGGGCGCTTGATTTGATCGAAGTGGGGGCTCGTGGATTGATTGGACGTCTTGGGGCATAGATCAACGTCGACAGGCCCGAGCGGCCACCTGGCCGAACCGTTCATACCGTTCCCAGAACTTTTCGTCACCGCGCCGATCAGATCGGCGCACCCGCTGTGCCGCATCCGGATCACGAAAGAACCGTGCCGCTGTCGACTGTTCCCGGTTTGAAAGCGTCTTGTCGGCCGCGTCCTGAATGCACCGGCACAAGACATGCTGACCCATACCGCGTTCGGACTTCAGACAGGCCCGCCGGATATCGTCGGCAGACACGGCACCCGCCATCAGAACGCCAACAACACTCAAGCTCAATAGACGCATGCACTGTTCCCAATCCTACGCAAAATCTGCCACAGGCCCCCTGCAAATGCGAGCCTTTTGGACCCCGCATTCCGGCAAGATTGCCATATTTCGGGTATAAGACGGGGAAGCTAACGCAAGATGTGGAATTCCGCGTGAAGATCTGTCAATCTTCACGAAGCAGGAAACAAGAATGAAAATGAGGCAAACGATGGACCGACGGTCACTTCTTTTTGCAATTCCAGCCATGATTCTCGCCGGTTGCGCGGGAACTTGGGAAGTCGCGTATGAAAGCACACTGGACCCCTTGGTGACCAAGTCGTGGAACGTCCAGAAGGTCAACGTTCTGGTGTCCGAGGACCTGCGTGTTTCAAACAAGAACACGCTGGCGCCAAATGCCGACATCGTCTGGCATGGTGAGCCTTATGGCGATCGCCGGGCTCAGGTGAAGCGGATCATGGAAGAAGGCATCACCAGGGGGACAACCGAACTTGACGGGCCACGTGGCGTGATCATCAATGCCAGCCTTGTCCATTTCCACGCGGTCACCCCAGCCGCCGTGTCACGGTCCCCGGCGGCTGTTCACAACATCAAGTATGTCGCACGGGTCTTCGACGCGCAGACCGGGGTACCACTGACCGAAGCGCAGGAAATCGCAGCCGATCTTGAGGCCTTTGTCGGGGCGTCGGCGGTCACCGCCGCATTGGAAGGCAACACGCAGCGGGTACGCATCGTGAGCCATTTGGGCCGGGTTACCCGGGGTTGGCTGGGCCTTGGTCCCGACCAGCGGCGCCGGTTTTCCGGCGTTGGTCGCTGATCGAAAAGTTGGCGTAGCCGGGATAGGGAAGGCGCATGAAGCTTCTCGTCGGCCTCGGAAACCCCGGGCCCAAGTATGCGAATAACCGGCACAATGTTGGGTTCATGGCGATCGACCGGATTGGCGATGACCATGGATTCTCAGGCTGGCGCGCCAAGTTCCAGGGCCAAACCGCCGAAGGGCGTTTGGGACAGGAAAAGGTGGTTCTGCTGAAGCCGGAAACCTTCATGAACAATTCGGGTCAGTCTGTTGGCGAGGCGATGCGGTTTTACAAGCTGGATCCGGCGGATGTCATTGTAATGCACGATGAAATCGACCTTGCGCCTGGCAAATTGCGCGTCAAGCAGGGCGGCGGGCACGCCGGGCACAACGGGTTGCGGTCGCTTCATGCCCATGTGGGACCGGACTTTGTGCGGGTGCGGATAGGTGTCGGTCATCCAGGGCACAAGGACGCTGTTCCGATCTATGTGCTGAAGGACTTTTCCAAGGCCGATCAGACCTGGCTGGAGGACATGCTGGCAGGCATTTCCGACGGTGCGCCATCATTGGCGGAAGGGGATCAGGGCCGGTTTCAGAACGCTGTCGCCCTGCGCCTGAAGCCACCACGGCCAAAGAAGGATACGCCTGCACAGTCCGCGCCCGCCGAGCCACCTGCGGAAGAACCAGATGTCCGCTCGCCGTTGCAGAGGCTGGTGGACAAGTTCCGGTGAAGGTCCGCGCGGCGTTCCTTGCTCAGGGCGAAGCCTGCGCCGCGCTCGGGTCACCGTTCATGCAGCGCCTGATGCAGCTTGTTGCCAGGCGGCTGGAACCCGGCCAAAGGGTGGCAGACAAGGTGCTGGACTGGCAGGGCGACCCTTCACCGAATGTCGACAGTTTGCCTTTGCGACTGGCCGGTGCGCTTCATGCCCTGAGGGTGCAGGGCAAGGCCTTGACCGAGGTTTACCCGCCAAACGTTGTCGACGATGACACCCTCTGGCGGGCCGTGTGTGACGCGCTTTCCGAACACGCGGAACACATGCTGGAATGGCTGGACAGCCCGCCGCAGACGAACGAAGTGCGCCGGTCGGCGGTCATTCTGGGCGGATTGGCGCGGATCAGAGCGCATTATGACCAGCCCGTGGAGTTGCTGGAGCTTGGGGCAAGCGCCGGGCTGAACCTATGTGCTGATCTCTACCGGCTGGAGCTTTCCGGACTTACCCTTGGCCGCGACACCTCTGATGTGGTGCTTGCTCCGGACTGGTCCGGGTCGTTGCCAACTTCGGCCCTGCCCAAGGTGGTCGCCCGGCGGGGCGTCGATCTTGCCCCGATTGATCCCGGCCTGCCGGACGGCCAGTTGCGACTTTTGGCTTATCTCTGGCCTGATCAGCCCGAAAGGATGGCGCGCACCCGTGCCGCCATTGCCGAAGCGGCAAGGACCGGGGTCGACGTGCAGGCAGGGGATGCAGCCGACTGGCTGGCGGGGGCATTGGCGCATGCACGCCCGGACAGGTTGATGGTCGTCTTTCACACAGTGGCGTGGCAGTATTTCCCGCAAGCCACCCGCGCGCGCCTGCAACAGACGATGGCAACGGCACGGGTTCCGCTTGTCCAGCTTGCCATGGAGGCCGATGGTGGCGAGGGAGCCCTGGTATCTTTGACCCATTGGCCCGATGGTCGGACCGAGAAGTTGGGACGCGCGGATTTTCATGGTCGGTGGATCCGGTGGAATTGAACGGCATTGTTATAAGGTCGCGCAAGGGAAGTAGAACCTGATGGAAAAAGACGCCGCCATAAATGTTCTGGGCGATCCCTTGGAACCCTGTTCGACCGACCCGGTAACGGGATTCTTTCGGGATGGCGCTTGCAACACCTGCACCGAAGATGCAGGCAGCCACACGGTCTGCGCGATCATGACGGCCGAGTTTCTGGCCTATTCCAAGTACGTCGGCAATGATCTTTCGACGCCGCGGCCCGAGTTCATGTTTCCGGGCCTGAACCCCGGCGATGCCTGGTGCCTTTGTGCTGGCCGGTTTCTTCAGGCGGCTGACGAAGGGGCCGGACCCCGGGTGCGGCTGGCCGCAACGCACCAACGGGCGCTGGACATCGTGCCGCTAAAGGTTCTAAAGGATCACGCCTTGTCCGAGTGATCTTCGACCAATTCATCTATGAACAGGCTTAATAGCTGCGGTCGCCCTGAAACTCCGGCTTTGCGGTAGATGGCATTCGACTGGGCCTTGATCGTGCCTTCGCTGACACCACGCAGATCGGCAATGTCCTGGGTCGAGAACCCCTTGATCGAAAACATCGCCACATCCCGTTCCGCCGGAGTCAGATCCCAGGAGATGAAACGTTCTTCAAGCACATCGCGAAAGGCACTTTGGGCGCGGCGCAATGCTTCTTCGGCCCTGTAGGTGCGTTGCCGCGCCTGTCGTAGCAGGATCGCCCCCATGACCACGCCCACCAAAAGCGCAATGGCGGCACCGATCTGGATCAGTTCGACGAACATCCAGCTGAAGGGCGCAACGGGAAGGCCAAGGACCGAAATCAGGATGTCAGACACAAAGAACGCGGCCGGCACCACCTGAATCGCAAGGACGATCCAAAGAACGTATCTGTTCTTCACGCGCTGTACCTCGTTCCGGCCATTTGCGATGGCTCGCTCAATCAGTCGTCGTCGTCTTCATCGTCATCGCTACCGCCCGATCCGCTGCCGGAACTTGACGACCCTGAACCGCTGTTGTCATGATCGTCGTCCTCGTCATCCTGGTCGCCTGCATCATCGTCACTCTCGTCGTCATCATCATCGTCATCATCTTCGTCATCATCGTCGTCGTCGTCATCGTCGTCATTGCCAACGCCACCCTGCGAGCTAGGCAGTGCGTCATCATCTCTCAGCCAGCGAATGTAGTCCCGCAGGATTACGCCGGTAACGGGATTTACGACAATCTCGCGTCTGCGATTCGGCGCCTCGGCCACGAACCTCATGCGCCCAAGCCAGGTGCGCGACATTCGGATGTCGGAATATCCATCCTCGCGCAGTTCGCGCACGACATGGTCACGCACGCGATCCGCGTCCGCCAAAGCTGGCGGAGCGGCGAGCAACAGGAGAATGATCAGAAGCCTTTTCAACATGTAACCTCAGGATCCGTGGGCTTGGTGCGGATTGCAAGACCTGCTGTATCTGTGGCGTGCCCGGCGGGCACAATGGAATTATGGGCCAATTTGGCCATTCTGCTGTTTCTTTGGTTTGCTGAACGTCGCGTTGAACGCGATCGTGACGCGGTCTTCGTCGGTTTCGTTGGGGTATACCCAGTGAACCAGATAGGACGGGAACAGGACCATCTCGCCTGCCTCCGGCCTGATTTTCTTTTTCAACGCAAAGGATCGCGCTCCTAAAAGCCGCCAGTTGGGCAGGTCGGACCGAGGATCGAGAAACTCGATCATGCCGGATGTGCCGTTTTCAACCTTTGGCTGAGACACATAATAGACACCGGACCAATGCGCTCCGGGATGTGTGTGGGGCGCGTTGAAGCCGCCCGGCGGATTGGCGTTCATCCACCCGAACAGCTTCAGACGCAGCGACGACGGATCAACCTTGGTGGTGATCTTGCCAGTCGCTTCGATCACTGCTGCCTTTGCCTGATCCCGAAGTTTCGCGATTGCGGGCATGTCGTGATCGAACAGGTTGCCTGATGAATGCCATCCGCCGCGATTGGATTTCGACGCGCCCTCGTCATTGGCGCGCAGCTTTTCCCCTTCTTTGAGCAGTGCCTGATTGAGCGCGGTGTAATCGGGGCAATGAAACCGCATCAGGGGCGTGGAAAACAGCTTTTCGTATTTCGTGTGTTCAATCATCTGAGCGGGCGAACTCCGGTTTGCAGAACGGATGGGATGCCGCCCCGAAAGGGCGGCATCCTTGATCCGAAGCGATTAGTCTTCGTCATCGGATTCGTCGTTGTCGCCGCCTTCATCGTCGTTCGATCCGTTGTCGTTCTCATCGTCGTCCGACTCGTTGTCGTTTTCGTCATCGTCGGACTCGTTATCGTCTTCGTCGTCCGACTCGTTGTCGTCTTCGTCGTCATCCGATTCATCATCTTCATCGTCGTCCGATTCATCGTCGTCTTCGTCGTCCAGGAAATCCTTGTTTTCCTGGCTGATGTCGACGCCCGTGCGCCCGATATCGTCGGCATCGGGGCGCTCGGTTTCCTGTTTCAGAATGCGGCCGGTCTCTCGGTCATAGATCACCTCGATTTTCTGGCCATCCTTGATGGCTTCGACCTTGACCTGATTGATGCCGTCCTTGACCTCGATAAAATCGAAGCCCATTTCCTGGTATTTTTCAATGACCGCATCGGTGAAAGCGTCGGCATGGGCGATACCGCTCCACAATGCGAAGGCGATGGATACGGGAAGTGTGCGATTCATTTCAATGGTCTCCTGATTGGGTGCTGTGCCCTCACCCTGCATGCGGTTGCGCATTCCGCCATTGAACTGACGTTTAAAAGCAAGGCAATAAACCCTGGAATAACCCGTCTAAACTTTGGTTATAGAGATCGAAAAACGAAAAAACCCGGCACATTGGCCGGGTTTCATCGGGGTTTTCAATGGATCAGTGCAGCTTGGCTTCGACCGTCTTGATCGCGTCGTCGATCAGTGATCCGGCTTTTGCGTCGCTCATCTCTTTGGCCACAACGGCACCAGCGGCGGATACGGCGATCCGGGCGGCTTCGTCACGTACCTGACGCACGGCGCTTTGTTCGGCCGAGGCGATCTGGTCCTGGGCTGCCTGAACGCGGCGCTCGATCGAAGCTGCCAGGTCCTTCTTGGCCAACTCGGCGGCTTCGGCGGCACTTTCCTTGGCCTGAGCCACGATGCGATCCGCGTGATCCTGTACTTCAAGCTGCTTGCGCTCATAGCTGGCCAGAACCGACTGGGCCTCTTCGCGCAAAGAACGCGCTTCGTCCAGTTCCGACTTGATGCCTTCGGCGCGCTTGTCCAGAAGGCCGGCCAGAAGTGACGGGACCTTGAAGTAGAACAGCACACCGACAAACAGCAGGAACGCGATGGCGACCACGAAGTCGGTGTTCGAAAGGCTGTAGAATGACGCCGAGAACGGGTTCTTCGACGCTGCCAGTGCGGGTGTTGCCGCGACAAGGGTGATCAGGGTTGTTGCATGTCTCATCGCGTTCACCCCTTCACCTGGGCGGCAACCGCCGTTTCGATGGCTTTTTCGTCGATTTCCACGCCAAGTGCCGCGACAACCTCTTTTGCTGTGTCACGGGCAACTTCCTTCACTGCCTCGGCGGCACCGGCCCGAATCTCGGTGATCCGTGCTTCGCTTTCCGCCGTGCGGGCCGCGATCTCGGCGTCGGCCTTTTGCAAGGCGACATCGACTTCTGCCTGCATTTCGGCCTTGGCCTCGGCAGCGATCCGGCCAGCTTCGGCGCGGGCGTCTGCCAGAGCCTTGTCATAGGCGGCCTCGGCATCGGCAGCTTTCGACTTCAGTTCCTCGGCGGCCGCGATATCGTTGGTGATCGTGCCCTGCCGTTCGGCCAGAACACTGGCGATCCGGGGCAAGGCAACCTTCGACAGGACGAGATAAATCACGACCAGCGTCACCACGAGCCAGAAGATCTGGTTCGGGAACGTCGAAAAATCAAGCTGCGGCATGCCCGGAGCTTCGGTTGCGGCGTCTGTTGCTTCTGTCGCCATGGCGACCTCCTCAAATACCTATTCGGTCATCCCCGGTGCGCCATGGGGCGCACCGAAGTACGTAAGGATCGTCGGAGTCTTATACGGCGAACATCAGCAGAAGCGCGACGAGGAACGAAAAGATCCCCAGGGCTTCCGAGAACGCGATACCGATGAACATGGTGGCTGTCTGACCGCCTGCGGCGGATGGGTTGCGAAGCGCACCCGACAGAAAGTTTCCGACAACGTGGCCCACACCAACGGCGGCTCCGCCCATGCCTGTACAGGCCAGACCAGCACCGATGTAAGCTCCCATTTGTACGACGTCACCTTCCATTTGAATTCTCCTTACGTTGGA
>JABDJO010000088.1 GCA_013002465.1 Silicimonas sp.
TCAACGGCGCCTTTTATGCCGTGTTGTCGCTAGGTCTCGCGGTCATTTTCGGACTTTTGAATATCGTCAACTTTGCCCACGGCGCGCTATATATGCTCGGCGCGTTCTCGACTTATTTCCTTGCGAAATACTTCGGCGTTGGCTACTGGGGTGCGCTCATTTTGGCTCCTGTGATCGTAGGTGCTTTCGGCATCGTTCTCGAACGGTACCTGCTGCGCCGATTGACCGGGGTGGATCACCTTTACGGCCTGTTGCTGACCTTCGGTCTGGCACTGGTGATCGAGGGCATCTTTGTCAAACTTTTCGGAGCTTCCGGCATCCCATACCCAGCACCTGACGCGCTGAAGGGCGGCGTAAATCTCGGGTTTATGTTCCTGCCATATTACCGTGCCTGGGTTGTTGTTGCGTCGCTGATCGTGTGTGTTGCCACCTGGGTTCTTTTTGAACGTACCAAGATCGGCGCCTATCTGCGCGCTGGCACCGAAAACCCGCAATTGTTGCAGGCGTTCGGCGTGAATGTCCCGATCCTGACAACGCTTGCCTATGGCTACGGCGTTGCATTGGCAGCCTTTGCAGGCGTGCTTGCCGCGCCCATCACTCAGGTCAGCCCGCTTATGGGGTCGAACCTCATCATCGTAGTGTTCGCCGTCGTCGTGATTGGCGGAATGGGTTCGATCGTTGGCGCGGTTGTCACCGGGCTTGCCATGGGCATCGTCGAAGGGCTGACTAAGGTGTTCTGGCCCGAAGCCTCTGCCACCGTGATTTTCCTTGTAATGGCCATCGTGCTGGTTCTGCGTCCTGCAGGCCTGTTTGGCAAAACTGCGTGAGGTGCATGAGATGAATACGAAAGTTGGATACGGTATCGCTCTGGCCTTGTTGCTTGTTGCGCCGTTCATGATTTACCCGGTCTTCTTGATGAAGCTGCTTTGCTTTGCCTTGTTTGCCTGTGCGTTCAACCTGATCCTTGGATATGGTGGCCTGCTCAGCTTTGGACATGCTGCATTTTTTGGCGGTGCCGCCTATATCACCGGCCACGCGATTAAGGTCTGGGGCCTCCCGACCGAGCTTGGCCTGCTGGTGGGTGCAGGTGCTGCCGCTGTGCTTGGCTATTTCATCGGCCTGCTCGCGATCCGCCGACAAGGCATCTATTTCGCGATGATCACGCTGGCCTTGGCGCAGATGGTGTACTTCATCTTCACCAGTGCCGACTTTACGGGCGGTGAAAATGGCCTTCAAGGTGTTCCGCGCGGCTATGCGCTAGGCATCTTCGATCTGCAAGACAATCTGACCATGTACTACTTCGTTCTGGCGGTTTTCCTGATCGGCTTCCTGATCATTGCACGAACCGTGCACTCACCCTTTGGTCAAATCCTTGGCGCAATCCGCGACAACGAAGATCGCGCCACGTCTCTGGGATATGATGTTGATCGCTATAAGCATTTGGCCTTTGTTCTGTCTGCCGGTCTGGCAGGCCTCGCTGGGGCCACTAAGACGGTTGTGTTTCAACTTGCATCACTGACGGATGTGCATTGGCACACCTCTGGCGAAGTGGTGTTGATGACCCTGCTTGGCGGACTTGGAACCATCGCCGGTCCCGCGGTTGGCGCAGGGGTGATCGTCACGCTTCAGAACTATCTTGCCTCTGGCCCGCTGGGCGCCTGGGTGCCGGTGGTGTTGGGCACGATCTTTGTGGTCTGCGTGTTGGCCTTCCGGCGCGGGATCATCGGTGAACTGCACGCCATGTTGAAAAAATCCTTCTGATGACTTGCGGCGCGCCTCACGGTGCGCGGCCCCAGACAGCGGAGAAGAAAAATGAAGGTCCTCGTACCAGTCAAACGCGTGATTGATTACAACGTAAAGGTCCGCGTCAAAGCAGACGGCAGCGGCGTCGATTTGGCCAATGTCAAAATGTCGATGAACCCGTTCGATGAGATTGCCGTCGAAGAGGCGATCCGCCTGAAAGAGGCCGGTCAGGTTGACGAGATCGTGGCCGTTTCCATTGGTGTCAAACAAGCACAGGAAACCCTGCGCACCGCATTGGCGATGGGGGCAGACAGGGCCATTCTCGTGATCGCGGCAGATGATGTGCATACCGATCTCGAACCACTTGCCGTGGCCAAAATCCTAGCGGCCGTTGTTGCCGAAGAAACCCCCGGCCTGGTGCTTTGTGGCAAACAGGCCATCGACAACGACATGAACGCCACGGGCCAGATGCTATCGGCATTGCTCGGCTGGTCACAGGCCACATTCGCCTCGGAAGTTGAGATCGAGGGCGATAGTGCAAAGGTCACCCGTGAAGTGGACGGCGGGCTTCAAACCATCAGCGCCAAGATGCCAACTGTGATCACGGTGGATTTGCGCCTGAATGAGCCGCGCTATGCGTCGCTGCCCAACATCATGAAGGCAAAGCGCAAGCCTCTGGATGAAAAGACCGCTGCTGATTACGGCGTAGACGTCTCCCCACGGCTTGAAGTCCTGAAAACCGAAGAGCCTGCAGTACGCGCGGCGGGAATGATTGTCGGCTCGGTCGATGAACTGGTGGCGAAACTCAAAGATGCGGGGGCTGTGTGATGGCTGTTCTTCTTTTGGCAGAAGTGAATGATGGCGTCTTGGCGCGGGACGCAACCGCCAAGGCCGTGACGGCTTCGGCTTCGTTAGGTCCTGTCACGGTACTCTGTGCTGGTGGTTCGGCCAGCGGTGCGGCGGATGAAGCTGCGAAAATCGCGGGCGTCGCCAAAGTGCTCTGCGCCGAGGATGCATCCCTTGGGCACCGCCTGGCGGAAAGCACGGCGGCCTTGATCGTGTCACTTGCAAGTGACTACAGCCACATCGTCGCCCCTGCGACCACCGACGCCAAAAACGTGTTGCCCCGCGTTGCTGCCTTGTTGGATGTGATGGTGATTTCCGATGTGTCCGATGTCGTGGACGGCGAGACTTTCGAGCGCCCAATCTATGCAGGCAACGCCATTCAAACAGTGAAATCATCTGATGCCACCAAGGTTGTCTCGTTCCGCACATCGACATTCGATGCCGCAAGCGAACAGGCAGCCGCCTCCATCGAGACCATAGGAACTCCCGCCAATCCTGGTCTTTCGGAATGGGTCGAAGACAAGCTTGCCGAAAGCGACCGTCCGGAGCTTACATCTGCAGGTATAGTGGTGTCTGGCGGACGTGGCGTTGGCTCCGAGGACGATTTCAATATCATTGAAGCGCTGGCGGATAAGCTTGGCGCGGCCGTGGGCGCCTCGCGCGCCGCAGTCGATTCCGGCTTTGCACCCAATGATTGGCAGGTCGGCCAGACCGGCAAGGTTGTGGCACCTGATCTTTACATTGCCGTCGGCATTTCAGGGGCCATTCAGCACCTCGCAGGCATGAAAGACAGCAAGATCATCGTTGCCATTAACAAAGATGAAGAAGCCCCAATTTTTCAAGTTGCCGACTACGGACTGGTCGCTGACCTATTCGACGCCGTGCCTGAACTCACTGAAAAACTGTAAGCAGGAGCTCCTGATATGACCTATGCCGCCCCCGTTCAGGACATGCGTTTCGTGCTGCACAACCTGTGCAACCTCGACGAAATCTCCCAACTGCCGGAGCTTGAAGACGCAACGCCTGATATGATCGACGCCATTCTCGACGAAGCCGCAAAATACGCCGGTCAGGAGCTTTCGCCACTGAACCGGGTCGGAGACCTGGCTGGTCTGGGATTTGATGAAGGCAAGGTCACAATGCCCGAAGGTTGGGCTGGAGCCTATGAAACGCTGGTCGAAATGGGCTGGAACAGCCCCTCCGCCAGCCCGAAGCATGGTGGAATGGGCCTTCCTTATGTGGTGAATGCCTGCATTCAGGAAATGTTCCAGGGCGCGAACATGGCATTCCAACTGTGTCCGATGCTGACCCAAGGCGCGATTGAGGCGCTTGAAGGATACGCCTCGGAAGAGTTGCAAAACACCTACCTGCCCAAGCTGGTCACTGGCGAATGGACCGGCACCATGAACTTGACGGAGCCGCAAGCTGGATCCGATCTGGCAGCGATCCGGTCCAAGGCTACGCCCGACGGCGATCACTATCGCATCAAAGGTCAAAAGATTTTCATCACCCATGGTGAACATGACTTGACCGCCAACATCATCCACTTGGTGTTGGCGCGGTTGCCGGATGCGCCTGCCGGTGTCAAAGGCATCTCGTTGTTCTTGGTGCCAAAGATCCTTCTCGACGCTGCTGGCGCACCAGGCGAAGCAAACGATGTGCGCTGTGTGTCCATCGAACACAAGCTGGGCATTCACGCGAGCCCGACCTGTTCGCTGTCCTTTGGTGATAATGCTGGAGCGACTGGCTATCTGATTGGCGAGCCCAACCGTGGTCTTGAGTACATGTTTGCCATGATGAACAGCGCGCGCCTCAATGTGGGCCTGCAGGGCATCGGCGTTGCCGAACACGCGTTGCAGGACGCCGCACGTTATGCCGCCGATCGCAAGCAAGGCGGCGCACCCGGCGTAGAAGGCAGTGCGCCGATCATCCTGCATCCTGACATCCGCCGGATGCTCGGCATAATGAAAAGCCGGACAGAGGCCGCGCGCATCCTTGCCTACCGCGCTGCTGCCTCACTGGATTTCGCCCACCGCTCGACAGACCCGGAAACCCGCGCCTTCCATCAGCGACGTGTCGATCTGCTGATCCCGGTGGTCAAAGGCGGCTCAACGGAAATGTCGATCCAAGTTGCGTCGCTGGGCATGCAGGTTCACGGCGGCATGGGCTACGTCGAAGAAACTGGTGTTGCACAGCATTTGCGTGACGCCCGGATCACCACAATTTACGAAGGCACAACCGGCATTCAGGCGCTTGACCTGATCGGCCGCAAAATCCTGCGCGACAAAGGCGCAGCCGTGGCCGAGATCGTGACCGACATGCGCGCCAGTGCAAAGGCGCTCAAAGCCGCAAGCGGTGATGCCGCCGATTGGGCGATGTTGTCCCGCACCGTGGCCCAAGGCGCGGACGCCGTGGAACGGGCAACGGCATGGATATTGGCAAGCGTCCAAAAAGACCGGAGCGCGCCTTTGGCCTCGGCGGCCAATGTGCTGGAGTTGTTTAACACGGCCTTTGGCGCATGGGCGATGGGTGACGCCGCGCTGGCAGCGGCCAAACAGATTGCCGGTGGTGAAAATCCGGCAAGTGCGCAAAGCAAGATCCGTTTGGCCGAGTTCTTTGCACGCCAGGTTTTCCCGGATGCACAGGCCCGCCTTAGCGCGGTGCTGAATGGAGCCGACGCGGTCCTTGGACTGTCGGCTGACGACCTGCTGCAGGAGGCGTGAGGCCAACATGACCCGAGAAAGCATGGAATATGATGTGGTGATTGTGGGGGCAGGGCCTGCGGGTCTGTCCGCCGCCATCCGCCTGAAACAGCTCGATGCAGACCTCAGCGTCGTTGTGTTGGAAAAAGGGTCTGAGGTTGGTGCGCATATCCTTTCGGGCGCGGTGCTTGATCCTTGCGGGCTTGACGCATTGCTGCCCAATTGGCGCGAGATGGGCGCACCGATCACGGTGCCGGTCAGGAAAGACAACTTCTACATGCTGGGCGAGGCCGGAAAAGTGCGCATCCCCAATTTCGTCATGCCCCCGATAATGAGCAATCACGGAGCCTACATCGTTTCGATGGGCAATGTCTGTCGCTGGATGGCCGAACAGGCCGAAGCTCTAGGTGTCGAGATTTTCCCTGGCATGGCCTGTTCCGAATTCGTCTTCGGTGACGAGGGTGAGGTCAAAGGTGTCGTCGCTGGCGAATTTGGTCTGAACGCCGATGGCACCCCGTCTGAAGCCTATGAGCCGGGTATGGAGCTTCACGGCAAATACGTTTTCCTGTCCGAAGGTGTGCGCGGTTCGCTGTCAAAAAGGGCCATCGAAATATTCGACCTTGCCGCCGAGTCAGGGGTTCAAAAATACGGCCTTGGTATGAAAGAAATCTGGGAGATTGACCCAGCCAAACATTGTGAAGGCACCGTCACGCATACAATGGGCTGGCCGCTTGGCAAAAACGCTGGCGGCGGATCGTTCATTTATCATCTTGATAACAATCAAGTCTATGTCGGGCTTGTCGTTCACCTGAACTACAAGAATCCGCACCTTTACCCATACATGGAGTTCCAGCGGTTCAAGCATCACCCGATGGTCGCCGACCTGTTGAAGGGCGGCAAGCGCGTCGCCTATGGCGCGCGCGCGATCACCGAGGGGGGATGGCAATCCTTGCCCAAAACCGCCTTTCCGGGTGGCGCGCTGTTGGGGTGTTCGGCAGGAATGGTCAACGTGCCGCGCATCAAGGGCAATCACAACGCCATGCTGTCGGGCAAGGCCGCCGCCGAGGCCGCACACCAGGCCATCACTGCTGGCCGCTCGGGTGATACGCTTGCGGATTATGACACCGAAGTGCGCTCCGGCCCAATCGGTCAGGACCTCAAACCCGTGCGCAATGTCAAACCGTTATGGTCCAAATGGGGTCTCGTCACGTCACTAGTCGTGGGGGGCGCTGACATGTGGTGCAACACCCTTTTCGGGACCTCGCCCCTGAACCTGAAACACGGCAAATCTGACGCCGCTGCAACCGGAAAAGCGGCCGATTTCAAGCCCATCGATTACCCGAAACCCGATGGCACGCTCAGCTTTGACCGCCTGACAAACGTCTCGTTCTCGATGACAAATCATGAGGAAAGCCAACCTGCGCACCTCAAACTCATCAATCCAGACGTACCAATAGCCGTGAACCTGCCTGACTATGCGGAACCCGCCCAACGCTATTGTCCGGCGGGCGTCTACGAAGTTGTCGACGAAAAATTCGTCATCAACTTCCAAAACTGTGTCCACTGCAAAACCTGCGACATCAAGGACCCCAGTCAAAACATCGTCTGGACCACGCCCCAGGGTGGGGACGGTCCGAACTATCCGAATATGTAAGCCAAGAAGTTCTCAGAAGGAGCGTCACGCCATGAATGAATTGAACGGATACGATTTCGAGGACCTGGAAATTGGCATGTCAGCCACGTTCTCAAAGACAATCACCGAAGCCGACATTGTCCTGTTTGCCGGTGCTTCGGGGGACAACAATGCCATTCACATCAATGAGGAATTTGCCCAGACAACGCCCTTCAAGGGGCGGATCGCGCATGGCTTCCTGACCGCGAGCACCATTTCCGCGGCCATCGCAAACAAGCTGCCTGGGCCGGGCACCATCTATATCTCTCAGGCGATGAGTTTTACTGGCCCGGTACGCCCAGGCGATACCGTCCACGCCGAAGTTGTGGTCAAGGAACTGATTGCAGGGCGCAGCCGTGTTGTTCTGGCGACCACGTGCCGGGTAGGCGGGGCCGTCGTTGTTGAAGGCGAAGCCACCGTCAAAACCACGTCTGCTGCCAAACGCGCCGCCGAGGCAGCGTGACCGTCAAACATCCAGTCATCAGAAGCTGGTGACAAAGGCCAAGGAATTCAGATGACTGACCCCGCAATCAGCCGCTATCCGATCCCGGACATCAACGATCTTCCCGAGGACCTCAAAGATCGGATGCTCGGAGTGCAGGAAAAAGCTGGTTTCATCCCGAATGTGTTTTTGACACTCGCCCATCGCCCCGACGAATTCCGCGCCTTCATGGCCTATCACGACGCCGTCATGGAAAGCGAAAGCGGGCTGACGCAGGCCGACCGCGAAATGATCATCGTGGTCACGTCCAGCGATAACAGCTGCCAATATTGCGTCGTGGCCCATGGCGCTATTCTTCGAATCCGCGCCAAGAATCCGACAATCGCGGATCAGGTTGCGGCCAACTATCGCAAAGCAGACATCACTCCGCGCCAAAAGGCGATGCTCGACTTTGCTTTGAAGGTATCAAACAGCGCCGAGGCGACCGAGGATGCCGATTTTGAAACTTTGCGCGAACATGGCTTCTCTGACGAGGACATTTGGGACATCGCAGCTGTGACGTCTTTCTTTGGGCTTTCCAACCGGATGGCCAATTTCACGTCGATGCGCCCAAACACCGAGTTCTATTTGATGGGTCGTTCTTGAGCGGCCTTGGGTTGGAATGAAATCAAGCCGGCCCCCTAAGAAAACCAGAAAAAGGAACCAAAAGATGACACAGGACGTTGTAATTCTCGACGGAGTACGGACCGCCATTGGGACCTTTGGAGGCGCGTTGGCCGGGCATGCCCCCACCACACTGGCCGCTGCGGTTGCCAAAGAGGCGATCGCTCGTAGCGGGGTTGATCCCAAGCAGATTGGTCACGCGATTTTCGGCCATGTCATCAATACAGAAGGTCGCGACATGTATCTCGCGCGGGTTGCGGCGGTCGAAGCAGGAGTTCCCAACGAGGCTCCAGCCCTTACCGTGAACCGCTTGTGCGGATCGGGCGCGCAGGCCATCGTTTCCTCTGCCCAGCACATCATGCTGGGCGATGTCGATTTCGCCCTTGCGGGTGGTGCCGAATGCATGTCGCGCTCGCCATATTCTAGCCAGTCGCCACGATTTGGCCAGAAAATGGGTGACATGAGCATGACTGACATGATGGTTGCGGCACTAAGCGACCCATTTGGCGGCGGGCACATGGGTGTGACGGCTGAAAACGTGGCCGACGAGTATCAAATTTCGCGTGACGTTCAGGATACTTTTGCCGCTGAAAGCCAGCGTCGCGCATCAGTGGCCATCAATGAGGGCAGGTTCAAAAGTCAGATTCTGCCAATCGAGGTAAGAGTGCGTCGTGACATGGTGCCATTTGATACCGATGAACACCCCAAATCCTC
>JABDJO010000092.1 GCA_013002465.1 Silicimonas sp.
GGCGTAGGGTGGGTGATTTCACCCACCATGGCGCGAACCTCGGTGAGGGCATGGGTGCGAAGCACCCATCCTACGCTTGCTGGACATTGGGTTCAGGGCGCGCCCGAGCCTTGGGTGGGCGCTTTCCGGCGGGTTGAACGGGTGCGGTTAATGGGGCCACGTACATTGTTTGGTTGTGGTCTTGGCTGAGGGTGCAATGCGCCCTCCCGGGGGGAGGATCGGGCGCGCCCGGGCTGGTCGCCCGGGTAATATGTGTCAAGCAGATACGACAGGCTTCACTCCAAATTTGTTATCAATGATTGAGTCGCAAGCACGAATAAAGATTGCCATATCTAATGTCTTTCGTCTGATTTCCTCTACATCTATCGCCTTTGGATTTCCGCGAGTATTTACGGGACCAGAATGCGCAATGTCATTTCGAACATCGACAATTAACTCTATTCGCCGCAACATATTTCTTCGACCGACTCTTCTTTGTGCATTCGGGCAGAGATCTTTCAAAGCAAGACCTAAAAAGAGTTTGTCGATGACATCGGTTCTGTGAGTAGTGTGTTTTGAGAGTGAGTTTTGGACAATGGTTCGAATTTTTCTGAACGGTCGATCCGATACTAGCAGTTCCAATGCAAACTCAGTTGATAGTCCGGCTTCTTCCAATCGTTCCAAAATATCTTCTGAGACCCTTGTTGAAGCCTTTAGATATGGCACCAAGACATCACAAAACTTGGCGGTAAAGTACCGGTCAAAACCTGCTACCGAAATAACAACTCCCGACCTAACAAGATCATCTGCGATAGGTAAACGAGCATGCGCTTCTGCGTAGTCAAATAGTGCCGTTGCTCGATCATTGGTTTTTTCAAATATATTTAGAGGTCTGTTGCCAGCCATATCTACTCCTAAACATCCAACTCCTCCACAAACCGCGCGTTTTCCTGAATGTACTGAAACCGCAGCTCCGGCTTCTTGCCCATCAACCGCTCCACCAGATCGCCGGTTTCGCCCGGCGTGTCCTCGTCAATCGTCACGCGGATGAGCGTGCGGGACCCAGGATCCATGGTGGTTTCCTTCAGATCCTTGGCGTCCATCTCACCCAACCCCTTGAAGCGCTGGACGTCGATCTTGCCCTTGCCGCCCAGACCCTTGGCCATCGCCTCGTCCTTTTCGGCGTCCGAGGCCACATAGATGCGGTGCGCGCCCTGGGTCAGGCGGTACAAGGGCGGGCAGGCCAGATAGAGGTGGCCGTGGTCGATGAGGGGGCGCATCTGGGTGAAGAAGAAGGTCATCAAAAGGGACGCGATATGGGCGCCGTCGACATCGGCGTCGGTCATGATGATAACCTTGTCATAGCGCAGATCGTCGACGTTGAAGCGGGTGCCCATGCCGCAGCCTAAAGCTTCGCAAAGGTCCTTGATTTCCTGGTTCTGCATCAGTTTCGAGGATGCCGCGCCAAGGACATTCAGAATCTTGCCCCGAAGCGGCAAAAGCGCCTGGTTTTCGCGGTTGCGGGCGGCTTTGGCTGACCCGCCCGCTGAATCGCCCTCGACCAGGAAAATCTCGGTGCCATCGCGGGTCTTGGCCGAACAATCGGTGAGTTTGCCGGGCAGGCGGAGTTTCTTGGTGGCGGATTTCCGGGCGGTCTCTTTCTCCTGCCGGCGGCGCAGGCGTTCTTCGGCGCGCAGGACCAGGAAATCAAGGATGGCGCCCGCCGATTTCGTGTCGGCGGCCAGCCAGTTGTCGAAGTGATCGCGCACCGCCCCTTCGACCATTTTCTGCGCCGCCTCGGTCGACAAACGGTCCTTGGTCTGGCCGACGAACTGGGGTTCGCGGATGAAGACCGAAACCAGGGCCGAACCGCCGGTGGCAATGTCGTCGCGGGTGATCTGGCCTGCTTTCCTGTTGCCGGACAATTCGCCATAGGCGCGGATGCCTTTCAGAATGGCGGCCCAGAAACCGGATTCGTGGGTGCCGCCTTCGGGCGTGGGGACGGTGTTGCAGTAGGACTGGATGAAACCATCGCGCGAAGGCGTCCAGTTGATGGCCCATTCGACCTTGCCGGGGACTTTGAATTTCTCTTTGAAATCAACGGTGCCCGAAAAAGGCTGGTCGGCATAGGTGGTGGCCTCGCCCAGGGTTTCGTTCAGGTAATCCGAAAGACCGCCGGGAAAGTGGAATGTCGCCTCACGCGGCGTGTCGCCGTCTTCAAGCGCGGTTTTCCAGCGGATTTCGACGCCCGAAAACAGATATGCCTTGGAGCGCGCCATGGCGAAAAGACGCGCAGGTTTCAGGGTGAGCGAGCCGAAAATATCGGGGTCCGGGTGGAAGGTCACACTGGTGCCGCGCCGGTTCGGGGCTGCTCCGATCTTTTCCAGCTTGGTGGTGGGCAGCCCGCGCGAGAACTCCATGGCGAAAAGTTCCTTGTTGCGGGCAACCTCGACGCGAAGGTGATCGGAAAGCGCGTTCACGACCGAGGAACCGACACCGTGCAGGCCGCCGGAGGTCTCATAGGCATCGCCGGAAAACTTGCCGCCCGCATTCAGGGTGCAGAAGATGATCTCAAGCGCGGATTTCTCGGGCACCTTGGGATGCGGGTCGGTCGGGATGCCGCGACCGTTGTCCCTGACCGTGACATGGCCATTGTCGTGAACTTCGACCTCGATCCACGAAGCGTGGCCCGCGACAGCCTCGTCCATCGAATTGTCGATGATCTCGGCGACCATGTGGTGCAGCGCGCGGTCGTCCTTGCCGCCGATGTACATGCCGGGGCGCAGGCGCACGTGCTCCATGTCGTCCAGCATCTCGATGGAAGCGGCGTTATAGTCGCTGCCCTTGGGTGCGCTTAAAAGATCATCGGCCATGTGACTGCTCTTTTCTTTGTTGTGGCGGCGAGGATACCGCAGGACGGGGGGAAGGAGCAATGCGAACGGGCGCAGATAGGCCCCTGAGGCGTCGCATTTGAACGAGATTCGGCGGGCCGCAGACCGGACCTTGGGCGAAAGCGCGCGAAAGAGAGACCGATGAGTAACGAAAGCAAACCGGAAAACCACGAGTGGCACTATCACCCCGACCTGCCGCTTGAAGACGGGTCGGTCTTTCGCTGGCCGCCCGACCTGCGGTTTCTGGGCAAGTGGGTACTGCGGAACTGGCTGACCCTCTCTGAGCGGGTTCTGATGGTCGTGTTGGCGGTGCTGTGCTGGTGGCTGTTTTACCCCGCACTGGAGCGTGCGCAGAGCGTCGGTATAGGCTGGGTGGCGCAGGTCTGGGTGGTCAACCTGGGCCTGATGATCGCGGTGGCCGGGGGTCTGCACTGGTATTTCTATATTCACCGGGGTCAGGGTCAGGTGCTGAAGTTCGACCGCCGAGATCAGGCGCGCGGCAACCGGTTGTGGAAATTCTCGAACCAGGTTCATGACAACGTGTTCTGGTCATTGGGCAGCGGTGTCGCGCAGTTGACGGCCTATCAGGCGGTGATCATGTGGGCGTTGGCCAATGGGTACGCGCCAATTTTGGATATCTGGGACCGTCCCGTCCTTTTCGTGGTGCTTTTGGTTCTGTTGCCGATCTGGTCGGCGTTCCACTTTTACTGGGCGCACCGTTTGTTGCATGTGCCCGTGCTTTATCGTCACGCCCACGCCCTGCACCACCGGAACGTCAATATCGGGCCCTGGTCGGGTCTGTCGATGCATCCGAGCGAACATCTGATCTACCTGTCGTCGCTGCTGATCCATCTGGTGGTCCCGACCCACCCGATCCTGTTGTATTTCCACGTGATTTACCTTGGCCCTGGCGCGGCGATGACCCATACAGGTTATGAAAACCTGCTGATCCGCGACAAGCGAAGGCTGGCGCTCGGCACGTTCTATCACCAGCTTCACCATCGCTATTACGAGTGCAACTATGGCAACCAGGAAATGCCCTGGGATCGCTGGTTCGGCACCTTCCACGATGGCAGCGAAGCGGCCACCGCCACTACGCGGGCGCGTAAGAAATCCATGCACCGGGGCAATTCATAGGCGGGTTTGACGCAGGTTTTTTTGATCTAGGTCGTTTTCTGGTCGATCCTGAGCGGGTAGGATTTCCCTAAATACAGAACGGACCAAGGAATGTCCGCTCACCCGGCAAGGCGACCCGGGGCTGTTGTCCGCGTCCCCTGCCCGTCGGAAAGGAGGATGCCATGACCGTACTAGTTGCCTTTGCAACCATCGAAGGCCAAACCGGAAAAATCGCCGGATTCGTCGATGAACTGGTCCGCGAGGCGGGTCAAGAGACCGAGCTTGTCGACACCTCGGAACGCACCACGGATGTGTCGTTTGACAACGTCGACAAGGTGATCCTGGCCGCGCCCGTTCACGAACGCAAACACCCAAAACCCTTCGAGGTCTTCTTGTCGGGTCATGCCAGCGAACTGGCCGACCGCGAAGTGCTGCTTTTGTCGGTCAGCCTGAGCGCGGCGTTCCCCGAGGGCATGAAAGAGGCCCATGAATACGTGGTCGAAATGAAAATGCGCACTGGGCTGGATCCCACGGCCGAGGTGCTTGTGGGCGGCGCGATCCGAACGCATCGTTATGATTATTATGCCCAGCAGGTCCTGCGCCACGTGGTCCTGCGCGGACGCGACTACGATCCGGGCCAGTCCGAGCACGAGTTCACCGACTGGGACGCGATAAGGATGGAAGTGACACGGTTTCTCGGCTGACCGCTATTTCCAGGGAAACATCCGGGAAAGCCAGCCACGGGCCGCATCGGCGCCTTCGTCGATATCCTCAAGCACCGGGTCGATACGTCGCATCCGAAAATTGCGCCAAAGCCGCCAGAGCGTGACCCCGATCAGCGCGAGGATGGTCAGGAACACGATGTTGAACCAGGGGATCAGCCGCATATCCGGCGAGGCCACGGGTTTCAGACTGAGGGCATTGGGAAAGATCGAGATCCAGGAGTTGCGCCAGCCATAGTGGCGAAGGGCATACCATTCGGGGGCGTCCTTGGTAGACACCGCGTCGGCGGCCTCGGTCTGCAGATCGGCGGTATCGAATTTGAAATAGGGCGGCCAGAAACGGGTGTCTTCGTTCCTGAACACCATGGTGTCGCCATTGGCCTTCACGGTCTGGACGAACAGCACATCACGATTGGACCGCGCCGTGGCGGCCATGTCGGGACCGCTCCAGAATATCGTGGTCCAGCCTTCGAAATCCTGGCGTTCCTCGTAGGTGTTCACGATCCGCACGATGTCACGCTGAGGCAGGGTGTAATGCAGGAACCCGAACACAATCGCCAGAATGAGTATTCGGAACGTCCAGCGAATGTAAGTCATTTTGGTCTCCCTCTTGGTGATCAGATAAGCGCTGCACCCCGCGATCTGCAAGGGCTTCAACTTTCCCCGGCTCCGTGACAGCTTGGCAATGACGGACGGGAGTGATGCGATGAAACCGGGACCAGGGAACCTGATCACCGATGTGCCGGGCCTGAGCGTCGGGCAGGCGCGCGACGACGGGATCAAGACCGGAGTGACCGTGGTGGTGGGCGATGTGCCCATGGTGGCGGGTGTTCACGTGATGGGAGGCGCGCCCGGTACGCGCGAAACCGACCTTCTGGCGCCCGACAAGACGGTGCAGGCGGTGGATGCTCTGGTGCTTTCGGGCGGCTCGGCCTTTGGGCTTGCCGCCGCCGACGGGGTCATGGCGGGGCTTCACGCCGATGGCCGGGGCTTTGGCGCAGCCGGCCACCTGGTGCCAATCGTGCCGACGGCGATCATTTTCGATCTGCCAAACGGTGGCAACAAGGACTGGGGTGAAAACCCCTATCCGGCCCTTGGCCGTGCCGCCTATGACGCGCGAAGGACCGATGTGGCGCTTGGGAGCGAGGGCGCCGGGACCGGCGCGACCACGGCCGACCTGATGGGCGGGCTGGGATCGGCTTCGGCGATGATGCCATCGGGGGCCATGGTTGGTGCTCTGGTCGCGGCCAATCCCATCGGTCAGACTACGGTCGGCAACCACGCGAACTTCTGGGCGGCACCTTTCGAGGAAGGCGATGAGTTCGGTGGGCTGGGCCGGGCCGAGGGCCCGCCGCCGCCGCTTTTGACCAAACGGGAAACCCGCGGCAATACGGCGATTGCGGTCGTCGCCACGGATCTGGACATCGACAAGGCCACGGCCACCCGCATGGCCATCGCCGCCCACGACGGGGTGGCGCGCGCCATCGTGCCTTCGCACACGCCGTTTGACGGTGATCTTGTCTTCAGCGCTTCCACCGGTCGACGTCGGCCCACGGACGCGGACCTGCTGCACCTCGGTCACGTCGCGGCAACTTGCCTTGCGCGGGCCATTGCGCGCGGCATCTATCACGCCCGATCGAACCCGACCAATCCTTTGCCCACCTGGTCAGAAAAGTTCGGCTGATCCTTCATCTTGCCTGAAATATGCCGGGGGTCCGGGGGCAGCGCCCCCGGGCCGGTCGCCGGGCGCAAGCGCGGCGAAACTCAATCCAGGATCGCCGCGACCAATGGACTGTCCGCCATCTCCAACCCGTCGATCACATCGAAATGGTGCCGCCCGGGATCAATACGATGTACAGCGCCCCAGGCTTCGGCCAGCCAACGCGCCTGATCCAGGAACACCGGGCGCTCTTCGGCCCCGACCCAGACCGTGACCGGCACATCGGGCGCTGCATGCAGGGCCGGACTTTCCGCTTCGGCCTCGTCCATGTCCATGCCCAATGTGTCATTCAACGCTGTCTGAAGCAGCGGTCTCAGATCACCGATCGGCGAAATCGGCACGATCCGCTTCAGGCGGGCACGCACCTCGTCATTCAGGACCACATCCCGACATCCCATGCGCGCCGCAAGATGGCCCCCCGCCGAGTGACCGGCAAGCCGGATCGGACCAGCAACCAGAGGGGCCGCAGCTTCGATGGCACGGGCAATCTCGCGGGTGATCTCATGCACCCGAGCCTCGGGCGCCAAGGTGTAGGACGGCATCGCCACCGCCCATCCCCGCGCCGTCAATCCACGCGCAAGATGCGACCAATAGGCCCGGTCAAACTTCATCCAGTACCCACCGTGGACAAAGACCACCAGGCCTGCGGCCTTCCCGGACGGGTGAAACAGGTCAAGCTTCTGGCGCGCGCCGCCCCCATAGGACACGTTCAATCGCGCCCGTCCAACCGCCGCTTCGGTTTCGCGAAAGGCGCGTCCGTCGGCCAGCCAACGGTCGGGATTGTCGGCACCGCCCGGGATGAAGTCAGCGTTGTTATAGGCCCGGTCCATGTCCATTTTCGCCCCTGTCCTTGTTGACGCGCGCTTTCTATAGTGCCGCCTGACAGACAGGGATTCCAGCGAAAGGAGCACGCGCCATGGCTCAGCCAGACGTCATCGTAATCGGAACCGGCGTGATCGGCGCCGCCATCGCATTTGAGCTGGCCAAGACCGGAAAATCGGTTCTGTCGCTGGACCGGAACCGCCAGATCGGCCATGGCTCGACGGCCGGGTCCTGCGCCATCATCCGGATGCATTATTCGACGTACGACGGCACGGCCTTTGCCTGGGAAGGTTATCACTACTGGCGCGACTGGGCCGAGTATCTGGGCCTGCCGGACACCGAAGAACTGGCGAAGTTCATCGAATGCGGGTGCCTGGTGATGAAGACCGAGCACAACGGATATCTGGAAAAGCACAAGAAAAACAGCGCCATGCTGGATTGCCCTCATGAGGACTGGGGGCCGGATGAGATCACCGAGCGCCTGCCGGTTTATGGCCTGGAAAGCTTCTCTCCCGCCAAACGCATGGACCAGCCGGGGTTTGGCGAACCCAACGGCGCGCGGCTGACGGGCGGCGTTTACTGGCCCCATGCAGGCTATGTGACCGACCCGGCCCTATCCGCCCAGAACCTGGCAGCCGCCGCCCGGCGGCACGGCGCCACCACCCGGCTTGGGGTCGAGGTGACGGAGATTTTGCAGGAGGCGGGCCGTGTTGCGGGCGTGCGTCTGGAGGGGGGCGAGGAAATTCACGCCCCCGTCGTGATCAATGTCGCGGGCCCAGGGTCGGCGGCGGTCAACGCCATGGCCGGCGTGACCGAAGAAATGACGATTACCACGCGGCCCCTGAAGCAGGAGGTGGTTCATGTGCCTGCCCCCGCAGGGTTCGATTTCGAAAGGAACGGAACAATCGTTTCCGACAGCGACATCGCCTGTTATTGCCGACCCGAAAAAGGCAATCACATCCTGGTCGGCAGCGAAGACCCGGAATGCGATGACCTGGTCTGGACCGAGGACGACACAACATATGACCGGAACTTCACCGACCAGTGGACAACCCAGGCCCTGCGCTATGCCCAACGGGTTCCGACCCTTGGCGTGCCGCAAACGGCAAAGGGGGTGGTCGATCTTTATGACGCCTCGACCGACTGGATTCCGATCTATGACCAGACCAGTCTCGGGGGCTATTACATGGCTTGTGGGACCAGCGGCAACCAGTACAAAAACGCGCCCATTGCAGGCAAGATGATGGCGGCTCTGGTGGATTTCTGCGAGGCCGGGAACGATCACGACACGGCCCCCCTGACCTTCCGCCTTCCTTACATCGAACGTGACATCGACGTCGGGTTCTATTCGCGCAAACGCCCGATCAACGAGGAATCAAGTTTCTCGGTTCTGGGCTGAGGTCGGTGTTCTGAGTGCGACGCTGGCTGTCAGTGGCGGGTTTGGGCCCGAAATTACATGTGCGTCTTTGCCTCTGTGGGAACCGAAGAGGCCGCTGTTTACTGCTGCCAGAATTGCCGGGGATCTGGCTTTCAAAATTCGAGTGAGCTTGTAGCCGAAGGTCGAGACTTAGCGGAGAGGATACATGGCAACAACTTTTGATTTTCACGGCAAGACGGCGGTTGTAACCGGTGGAGCGAAAGGTATCGGCCATGGAATTTCATTGAGCCTGCAAAACGCAGGAGCAAACGTCCATGTCCTGGATATCGAGGCGTTAGAAGTAGACGGCATTCAGTCACATGTTTGCGACGTGACGGATACCCAATCGATTACCCGAGCAATTCAAGCTGTTGTTTCATCAGACCAAACTGTTGACGTGCTCATCAACAATGCCGGGTCGGGAGCAGGAAGCAAATCCGTGGTCGAAACTGATCCGGATCAATGGAAAAAACTAATCGATATCAATCTGGTGAGTGTTTTCGAAGTAACACGGCAGATCTTACCATTTATGATCAGCCAAGATTACGGTCGCATTGTAAACATGGCATCATTGGCTGGCAAAGAAGGCACGCCCAACCTCTCCGCGTATTCAGCCGCAAAAGCCGGGGTAATTGCTCTGACTAAGTCACTCGGGAAAGAACTTGCGCTGACCGGCATCCGCGTCAACTGCATCGCACCGGGTCCGATCGAGACCGAGCTTTTGAAGCAATTGGACAGCAAGGACCTCGAAGCGATGCTCGCCAAGTCACCGATGAAAAGGGCCGGGACTGTCGAGGAACTTGTGCGCATCGTCCTTTTTCTCGCAGCGGATGACAATACCCTCAACACCGGTGCGGTCTTTGATGCATCTGGGGGACGAGCGGTCTATTAAGTGGAACAAAGCAGATCGCATGGAACTTGAACTGCGGCTTCGTCCCGCCCAGCAGACATCCAACGCACCATTCGATCACATGCCACCCCATCAATCGGCGGCTCTTGTCCAGATTACCCGGGCGTTACCCGCAAAAGCCTGCCATCGTCGGTCAGCAACAGAATGGCACCGTCGCGGTCGATTTCGACATCGCGCACGCGGCCAAGATCGCCCAGATAACGCGCTTCGCCAGCGACCTGCGCGCCGTTCAGTTTCAACCGCACGATGCCGCCGGGGTTGAGCGAGGCTGCGATGACGTCGCCCTGCCAGTCGAACAGGTCACCTTCATAAAAGGCAAAGCCCGAGGGTGCGATCACGGGGTCCCAGTAATAACGTGGCTCTTCAACGCCGTCTGCGCTGGTCTTGCCTGTCCCCACGGGTGAGCCGTTGTAGTTTTCGCCATAGCTCACGACGGGCCAGCCATAGTTCGCGCCGGGCTTGATCCGGTTCAACTCGTCTCCGCCCGCAGGCCCGTGTTCCAGCGTCCAAAGCTCGCCCGTCCCGGGGTTGAGATCGGCCCCCTGCACATTGCGATGGCCATAGGAATAGATCGCCGCATCCACGTCGTTCTGGCCGACCATGGGATTGTCGTTCGGCACGCTGCCGTCAGGGTAAATGCGCAGGACCTTGCCCGCCGTGCCGCGCAAGTCCTGGGCCGGTGTCTGGGCGCCACGATCCCCCGTGGTGATATAAATCACATCACCGTCGGGCACGACGCGGGATCCGAAGTGCCGCCCGCCCCGCATGGCGGGTGTCTGGATGAAGATATCGGAAAGGCTGATCAGCCGGGTCATATCGGCACTGAGAACGGCGGCGGCGACCGCTGTCACCGCATTGTTGCCGATGGGCTTGGAATAGCTGAGGAATATCTTGCGGCTTTGGGCGAAATCCGGCGCGAGCGCCACGTCCAGCAATCCCCCCTGCCCGGCATAGGCCACCTTGGGCAGCCCGCGGACCGACACCATGGCCTGGCCCGGTCGGATCACGCGCAGGCTGCCCGGGCGTTCGGTCACCAGATACCCGCCCCCCGGGAGAACCTCGACCCCCCAGGGGCGGTCAAGCCCACCGGCGATGACGCTCGTTTTCAGCGCAACGGCTTCCGCCAGTTCCGGCGCCCGGGTCTGGTTGGCAAAAGCGGGGGAAAACTCCGGCACATTCGGGCGACCCTGCGCCACTTCCGCGTTGGCAGCAGTACAGAGGGTCAGGGCTATGGCAATCAGACTGGCTTTCACGTTCTTCTTGGCCTCCATTCCACCCAAATTACCACAATCGGCCCATGTCTGGATCACATGATCGCGATTCAGGGTCAGGTCGGCGTGCCCAAGGCAAACCGAAACTCAAACCCCGTAGATCTGGGCGATCCGGTCCACGGCGGCCTCTGCCGTCATCTCTTCGCTTTCGCCAGTACGGCGCGAGGTCACTTCGACGACGCCGTTCTTCAGCCCGCGCGGCCCGACGGTGATGCGCCAGGGCAGGCCGATCAGGTCCATGGTCGCGAACTTGCCGCCTGCGCGTTCGTCGCGGTCGTCATAAAGCGGTTCCAGCCCCTTGGCCTCCAACGCTTTTTCCAATCCTTCGCAAGCCGCATCGGTGCCGCCATCGCCCTGGCGCAGGTTGATGATGCCGACATGAAACGGCGTCACACCTTCGGGCCAGATGATGCCCTTGTCGTCGTGGCTGGCTTCGATGATGGCGCCCAAAAGACGCGAGACACCGATCCCATGCGATCCCATGTGGACCGCGACCTCGTTGCCATCGGCATCCTGCACCTTGGCGTTCAATGGCTCGGAATACTTGGTGCCGAAATAGAAAATCTGCCCCACCTCGATGCCGCGCGCGATGCGACGGCGATCCTCGGGGATCTGGTTGAACAGGGCCTCTTCGTGGGTTTCATCCGTTCTGGCATAGCGCGAGGTGAATTCTTCAAGCACCGCCTGGCACTGGGCCTTGTCGTCATAGTCGATGTCGCGATCGCCGAATTTCAGATCGGTGATGGCACTGTCATAGAAGACCTCGGATTCACCGGTGTCGGCCAGAACCAGAAACTCGTGGGTGTCGTCGCCGCCAATGGGTCCGGAATCGGCGCGCATGGGGATCGCCTGCAGGCCCATCCGTTCATAGGTGCGCAGATAACTGACCAGATGGCGGTTATAGGCGTGGAGCGCGTCTTCTTTCGTCAGATCGAAGTTATAGCCGTCCTTCATCAGGAACTCGCGCCCCCGCATGACGCCAAAACGGGGGCGGATTTCATCGCGGAATTTCCACTGGATCTGGTACATGGTCAGCGGCAGGTCGCGGTAACTGCTGACATGGCCGCGGAATATGTCGGTGATCAGTTCCTCGGCCGTCGGGGTGAACAGCATGTCGCGGTCATGCCGGTCGCGGATCCGCAGCATTTCCTGGCCATAGTCGTCATAGCGCCCACTTTCGCGCCAAAGGTCCGCCGACTGGATCGTGGGCATCAGCATCGGAATGTGACCGGCGCGGATCTGTTCCTGATGCACGATATCCTCGATCTTTCTCAGAACCTTGAAGCCCAGGGGAAGCCAGGAATAAATGCCTGCCGTAGCCTGTTTGATCATGCCTGCGCGCAGCATGTAGCGGTGCGAAACGATCTGCGCCTCGGAGGGTGTTTCTTTCAAGACGGGAAGGAAATATCGGGTGAGGCGCATGTCGGGGGCTCGCATGAATATTGGTCGATCTTGGGTCTAGGCGAGCCTGTTCGAAGGGGCAAGAGCACTTGGTTTGAATGGTGGTGCCGGTTTCGCTAGGGTTTTCCGGCGGAAAGGCGGAAAAATGGGCAACCCACAACATCTGGATTGGCTGCTGAATGCCCTGACGCTCAGGCCCAGATATCGCCAATTGTAAAACCGGTCGGAAACGGGTCACTTGGGTCCACGAGATATTGGCTGACCCCGGTGATCCAGCCCTGCCCCGAAAGCGACGGCACGATGGCGTCATAATCGCCGACCTTCGTTGTGTGTTCGATACGGCCCGTGAACGTGGTGCCAAGGGGGCCGGCGTTCACATAGGTCTGGCCAATGTCCAAAAGCCCCCGCGCGTGCAAAACGGCCATCTTGGCGCACGTGCCGGTGCCACAGGGCGAACGGTCAAGTACGCCCGTAAGCGCGGATGGATTGCCGAGATTGTAGACGCCCGACGACAGCGTAATGGCGCCACGTCCGTGGGTGGCAGGATCGGTTGGCGCGGCCCAGAGGTTGGAAATCGTGGGGCCGGTGATGGCGGGGTTCTCGGGGTGTTTGACTGGATAGCGTGCTTGGGCGGCCGCCCGCATGGCTTCCGAAGCGCGCACGATGGCATCGCCGTTTGCCGCAATGGGGTCGATGTCGAACTGGGCGGCTTCGGCCATGACGAAGAACATACCTCCCCAGGCGATGTCGATTTCGATTTCTCCATAGCCCGGCACATCGAGGGGCACGCCAAGGTGCATTGCAAATGCGGGCACGTTCAAAAACTCGACGCGAGTGGCCTTGCCATCCTTGCAATGGGCCGTGACCTTTATCAGGCCCGCGGGCGCTTCCAGCGTAAGCGTGGTTACCGGCTCGACCATGGGCAGGATGCCGGTTTCCAAAAGCGCGGTCACGACGCAGATCGTGTTGCTGCCCGACATAGGCGGGTATTCGGTCTGTTCCATGATGATGAAACCGGCGTCTGCGGACGGATCGCAAGGCGGCACCAAAGCGTTGCAGCACAAGGCCGGATTGCCGCGCGGTTCCTGCAGCATCAATGTGCGGACGTCGTCGTGATCGCGCGCCATTGCCTGCATCTTCTCAAATACCGTTGCCCCGGTCAGGTTCGGCATCCCGGCGGTGATGACACGACCGCCCTCGCCTTCGGCATGGGCCTCGATGGCCGTGATCATCCGTTTTGCGCGCATTCGACCGACCTTTCCTTGTCGCCCAACCATTCCGTGATTTTGCCACTCCGCCAAGCCCCTATTGCGCTTGGACGACGGGCCTGCGAAGAAAAGGCAACCAAAGGAACGCGCTTTCATGGCCTTACCGGCACGGGATCAATTCAGGTACTGGGGCATCGCAATGATCGTCTTTCTGGCGATCATGTGGTTTCTGGGCGATGTGATCCTGCCTTTCGTCCTGGGCGCGGCCCTGGCCTATTGCCTTGATCCGGTGGCCGACCGATTGGAACGGATGGGCGCGTCTCGGGGGTTGGCGACCGGGATCATAACGTTCTTCGCAATTTTGGCATTTGTGGTGGCAGCACTTCTGATCCTGCCGACACTGACGCGGCAGACAGCCGAGCTGATCGCCTCGGTGCCGGTAATGGCGACCAACCTGCAAACGTTCCTGACTGAACGGTTCCCCGAACTTCTGGACGAGAATTCGACCGTTCGAAAATCCTTGTCGACGGTTGGCGAAACGCTTCGATCGCGCGGCGACGAGTTGCTGGACACCCTGATTGCGTCGTTTTCGGGCATCGTGAACTTGGCCGTTTTGTTCGTGATCGTGCCGGTGGTTGCGTTTTACCTGTTGTATGACTGGGATCGTCTGGTGGCACGGATCGACGATCTTCTGCCCCGCGATCATGCCCCGGCCGTGCGCCAGATCGCGTCCGAGATCGACCGAACCATGGCGGGTTTCGTGCGGGGTCAGGGGACGGTGTGCCTGATCCTTGGGATATTCTATGCGGTCGCGCTGATGCTGGTTGGTCTGAATTTCGGGCTGGTTGTCGGTGTGGTTGCCGGGGCCTTGACGTTTATCCCTTATGTCGGCGCCCTTGTCGGCGGTGCTCTGGCCATCGGGCTGGCGCTGTTCCAATTCTGGGGCGACTGGCTTTGGATCGTGCTGGTCTATGCGATTTTCCAGGCCGGACAGTTTGTCGAGGGCAACATCCTGACACCCCGGCTGGTTGGGCATTCGGTGGGGCTTCACCCTGTGGGCCTGATCTTTGCGCTGTCGGCCTTCGGGGCCTTGTTCGGCTTTGTCGGCCTGCTGGTGGCCGTGCCCGTGGCCGCAGCCATGGGCGTGATCATCCGCTTCGGAATCGGCCAATACAAGGGCAGCCGCCTTTATCGGGGCATTTCGGGGCAGGACGACGCCTGAACCATGGCCGAACAACTGACATTCGACTTGCCGGTCCGCGAGAGCCGAAAGCGCGGTGATTTCTTCGTGAGCGACGCCAACGCTTTGGCGGTGGCTAAACTGGAGGCGGTGGAAACCTGGCCAAATGGCAAGTTGGTTCTTGTTGGTCCCGAAGGCTCGGGAAAAACCCATCTGGGACATGTCTGGGCCGAGGCGAATGACGCGTTGCCCGGGACGGTCGGCGGGCTTTTGGCGTCGGACATTCCCCAGATCAACACACCGGTGTTACTGGAGACGATGGATCACAACGGCCCGATGGATGCCGCCGAAGAAGAAGCCTTGTTCCACTTCCACAACCACATGATCTCACAAGGTCTGCCGTTTCTCATGTTGGCACGGCGGCCACCGGCGCAGTGGAACATCGCCCTGCCGGACTTGAAAAGCCGCATGGAAGCGGCTGATATCGTTCGGATTGAGCCACCTGACGATGCGCTTTTGGCGGCTGTCCTGTTGAAGCAATTCGCCGACAGACAGATCGAGGTTGCGCCTTCCGTGATCAACTTTCTTGTGACACATATGAACCGGTCTTTTGCCGAAGCCGAGAGACTGGTGGAGGAGTTGGACAGGACTGCTTTGGCCGAGGCCCGTGCCGTAACGCGCGCCTTGGCACAGCGTGTACTGGACAAAGGGCCGCAAGACGCGCGATAAACGTCATTCTCCTGTCACATTGGCTTGTAAAATGCGCGCTATGACCGCTGTTACCAATTTCCTGTCTGCTTCCATTCCGCCAGCCAAAACGCTGGAAGGAATGGATTTTTCCGGCCCAGACCGTTTTATGAACCGCGAATTGTCGTGGCTAGCATTCAACTGGCGGGTGTTGGGCGAGGCTCAAAACCCACGTGTACCCTTGCTGGAACGGCTGCGGTTTCTGTCGATTTCGGCGACGAACCTTGATGAATTCTACACCGTTCGGGTCGCTGGTTTGCGCGAACTGGCCCATGCGGGCAAGACCACGCCCGCCGCCGATGGCCTGACCCCGGCCGAACAGTTGATCCTGATCGACCGCGACGCCCGCGCGCTGCAAGAGCGCCAACAAGAGGTCTGGGCTGCCTTGCGCAACGAATTGGCGACAGTGCAGATCATGCTTCTTGAGCGGGACGCGCTGAGCGAGGATGACAAGACGCACCTGGAGCATGTCTTTCTGACCCAGGTCTTTCCCATCCTGTCGCCCCTGGCCATCGACCCCGCACACCCCTTCCCCTTCATTGCCAACGAAGGGTATTCGCTGGCCCTGGAACTGGTGCGGAAATCCGACAAACGGCCCTTGCGCGCACTGCTGCCGATCCCGGCGCAGGTCGAACGTTTCATCGCCCTGCCTTCCGACGAAGGCATGCACCGGTTTCTGCCGCTGGAAGAGCTATTGCTGTTGCATCTGGACCAGTTGTTCCCGGGCTATCGTATGTCAGGACACTGCACGTTCCGGGTCTTGCGCGACAGCGATCTGGAACTTGAGGACGAGGCCGAAGACCTGGTGCGCGAATTTGAGGTCGCCCTGAAACGGCGGCGGCGCGGCGAAGTTGTACGTCTTACAATGTCGACCGATGCGCCCGACAAGCTGCGCCGGATGATCATGGAAGAACTTCAAGTCACCGAAACCGAAGTACTGGATTTGCCCGGTATGCTGGGTCTGAGCGATCTTTCGGAACTGGTTCTGGACGCCCGCCCCGATTTGTTGTGGCCGCCCTTTCAACCAAGGGTACCGGAACGGGTCCAGGACCATGACGGCGACATGTTCGCAGCGATCCGCCAGAAGGACATGCTGCTGCACCACCCCTATGAAACCTTCGACATGGTGATCCGCTTCCTTGCCCAGGCGGCGCGGGACCCGGATGTGGTGGCAATCAAGCAGACGCTTTACCGCACCTCGCGCGACAGCCCCATTGTGGCGGCCTTGTGCGAAGCGGCCGAGGATGGAAAATCGGTCACCGCACTTGTTGAGTTGAAGGCACGGTTCGACGAAGCCGCCAACATCCGCCAGTCCAGGCGCCTGGAACGGTCCGGCGCCCATGTGGTGTACGGCTTCCTGAATTATAAGACCCACGCCAAGATCTCGACCGTGGTGCGCCGTGAGGGCGGCGAATTGGTCACCTATACCCATTTCGGCACCGGCAATTACCACCCGATCACCGCGAAGGTTTACACCGACCTCAGCCTTTTCACCTGCGATGCCGCATTGGGCCGGGATGCCACCAAGGTTTTCAACTATCTGTCGGGATACGCCCAGCCTGTAGGGATGGAGAACCTTAAGGTGTCGCCTCTGGATCTGAAAAACACACTTCTAGAGCGTATTGCGGAAGAAGCCGAGAACGCGCTCCAGGGTCAACCTGCCGCGATCTGGGCCAAGATGAATGCGCTGATCGAACCCGATGTGATCGACGCGCTTTATCTGGCCAGCCAGGCTGGGGTGAAGATTGATCTGGTGATCCGAGGGATTTGCGGGCTGAAGCCCGGTGTGAAAGGGCTATCGGACAATATTCGGGTGAAATCGGTGGTGGGCCGGTTCCTTGAACATTCGCGCATCGTCTGTTTCGGCGCCGGCCATGCCTTGCCGCACAAAAAGGCGCGGGTTTATATCTCGTCCGCCGACTGGATGGGCCGGAACCTGAACCGGCGGGTCGAAACCCTGGTGGAATGCACCAATGCGACCGTGAAGGCCCAGATCGTCAGCCAGATCATGGCCGCGAACATGGCGGATGTCGCCCAAAGCTGGATGCTGGGGCCGGACGGCACCTATGAGCGCGGGGTCGTGGGCGAAGGCGAGCGGGCGTTCAACTGCCACCGGTTCTTCATGGAAAATCCCTCGCTCTCGGGACGAGGCTCGGCGGGGGCGTCGGATGTGCCGGAACTGGCCCATAGTCCCGAATGACAGAGCGCTACGCTTAAGAGACGCTTTTTAGAAATGCCCGAACGATCACCTCCAGCTTTGCCGCCCCGACAGGGGCGCTGGCCTTGGTGTGTTCGTGGCTGATCACTTCGTTTCCAAGCCCGGCGGCCATGTTGGTGACGACCGAAACGGCACAGCACCGCATCCCCAGGAAACGGCCCAGGATGATCTCGGGCACGGTCGACATCCCGACCGCATCGGCGCCGAGGATTTTCAGCGCCTTGATTTCCGCCGGCGTTTCGAAATTCGGGCCGGAATACCAGGCATAGACGCCCTCGATCAGCGGTATATCGGCCGTCTTGGCGTGATCCTTCAGGGCCGCGCGCAGGTCGGGGTCATAGGCATCGGTGAGGTTGACGAACCTGCGGTCGGTCGGCTCTCCGATGAGGGGGCTGAGGCCCGAATAGTTGAGGTGATCGCGGATCAGCATCAGGTTGCCCGGCGGTATCTCGGGCAGGAACGATCCACAGGCATTTGTGGCGAACAGCGTATCGACCCCAAGGGCCGAGAGCACCTCAAGCGGTATCCGCATGGCATCGGCGCGCCCATTTTCATAGTAATGTTCGCGCCCGCCCAGGATAGCGACCTCGACCCCTTCCAATGTGCCGATCACCAGTTTCGGGCTGTGGCCTGAAACACCGGCATGGGGAAAGCCCGGAATATCGGCATAATCAATCGCCGTGCCTTCGACCACATCGGCCAGATGGCCCAGCCCTGACCCGAGTATGAACCCAATGCGCGCCCGAGGGTCTTTGATACGGTCGCGGATGGCTGAAAGCGCGGTGTTGGAACTCATGGGGCTGTATCCGGTGTTGTTGTGCCTTGATGGTGGCGCTTTGTGCTCGGGGCGGCAAGGTCTGTGACGAATTGATGCGGTGCAATGAATGAGCTTTTGACAGGACGCTCTTGTTATCGTTGTGAAATTCCATGGGCGCCAGTGATGATCCACGAAGGATCGGGATCGTGCGCGCCCCGACAATCCTGCCCCGGTGTTGACCCCTTTCGGTCCCCGGTGCAGTGTCGCGCCAGACCGGTGCGGAGGACCCTGAATGGACAACGTCAGATCAGGCGAAACCAGCGACCGGAGTCTGTTCGAAAAACCATTGTTCAACGACCCCGAGGCGCGTGCGCTTTCGCGGGTGGGCGTTGTCGATGTTGGTTCGAACTCGGTCAGGATGGTGGTCTTTGACGGCGCGGCACGATCCCCGGCTTATTTCTTTAACGAAAAGGTCATGGCGGGCCTTGGCGCAGAGATGGCCGAGTCCGGACATCTGAACCCCGATGGCCGCCAGCGCGCCTTGGCCGCGATCAAGCGGTTCCAGCTTTTGGCCGATGTGATGCGGATCGGCCCCCTCAGCACAGTGGCAACAGCGGCGGTGCGCGAGGCCGAGGACGGCTCTGACTTTTGCGACGAGGTCGAGCGTGAGACCGGGCTGAAGCTGATCGTCATCGACGGCGAGGAAGAGGCGCGGCTGTCGGCCCAGGGCGTTCTGCTGGGCTGGCCCGGGGCCTATGGTCTGGTCTGCGACATCGGCGGGTCGTCCATGGAACTGGCCGAGTTGCGCGACGGTCTGGTCGGCAAGCGCATATCGTCGAAGCTGGGGCCTCAGCGTCTGAAAACCATCAAGGGCGGCAAGAAAGGACTGAAAGAGCATCTGAAGGCCGAGGTCAGCGCCTTGGCCGAGGCCATGGGACCGCAGCGGGATCGTCTGTTTCTGGTCGGAGGATCCTGGCGTGCGCTGGCGCGGATCGACATGGACAGACGGGGCTATCCCCTTGCCGTGCTTCACGAATACCGGATGAGCCGAAAATCGGTCTATGCCACGATCGACTATATCCAGAACAACAACCCCGAGGAATTGCGCCTCAGGAGTGGCCTTGGCGAAGGGCGGATGGCGTTGGTGCCCCTGGCGGCGCAGGTTCTGAAGCACCTGGTGCGCGAATTCAAACCGCACGACATCGCCGTGTCGAGTTACGGCATCCGCGAAGGCATGTTGTACGAACAGATGCCGCAAAAGCTGCGCGACCGCGACCCCTTGATCGAGGCCTGCCATTTTGCCGAGATGAAGGACGCGCGAATGCCGGGATTTGGCGACCGGCTGTATGAATTCGTCGCGCCTTTGTTCAAATCCCGGGGCGGGCCGAAAAAGCGGATCGTCAAGGCCGCCTGCCTTCTGCACGACGTCAGTTGGCGCGCGCATCCCGATTACCGCCACGAGGTCTGTTTCGACGAGGCAACCCGCGCCAATCTGGGCGGCATGACGCATCAGGAGCGGGTGTTTCTTGGCGTGGCACTTTTGCACCGCTACAAGAACAGCCGTGGCGGCTCGCCTTTCGAGGACCTGTTCGGCCTTCTAAGCGAAGACGCTTTGAAACAGGCCGAGATTCTGGGCAAGGCGCTTCGGTTTGGCGCCATGCTGACCGCATCGGAAGACGAAAAGATGGGGTCGCTGAAATACTATCCGAAAAAGGGTCGGCTCGAAATGCGGCTCGCCCCGGGTACGCGCGAACTTTATGGCGAGGTCGCCGAGGCACGGTTGAACTCGCTGGCGGGGGCCTTGGGTGTTGGCGAGGTTGTGGTGAAGGGGCGTTAGAGAACGTTTTTATGTTTTGTGAGGATCATCATGTCCGGCAAATGGCCAACGCGAAAGGGCAAGCCCGAAGGCCCGCCCATGACCGGCAGATGGCCGGTGCCGTTATTCTGACAGGACTGCTCGTCCGGTTTGGATAAGTTCCTGAGAACCGTCAGGCAAATATTAAGTCAAGGACATCGTCCGCTACGCCATTGTCGTCCGGTTCGGCCGGAAACATTGCCGGTGTATGCTCGATCGCCACAAGGGGAAGACCTGTAAATTCCTCGAACTCGGGCGCTTCGCCTGGTTCAACTGGTGGAATGACGTCTGGCGGACCCATGGCTTCTGGCTCAGGCTGGACCGGAAGGTCTGCCGGTTGACCGGTATCCGGTAGGTTTGAGAGTGCGGTTTCGGCCATGCCCCGGCCCTCTGCGTTGCCGATAGCCTTCATGATTGCATTTGCCTTCATGCCTGTATTCCTTTTGGAATTGATGTTTGTGAGGACCTCGATTTCAAAGAATTAAGGCAAAAGAAAGGCAAGCCCAAACATGTAAGCGGGTTCCGCCCAATCTCAATATTCTTGTGAAGAGATTGCGGTCGGCCCTCGCGCCATCGTGCTAAAGTTCAACCTCGCCATCTTCGCCGCTGTCGACATCAAGCGGGATTTTGCGGCGGATGATAATGTCGCCGTTCGGCAGGACTTCGGGCGGGTGGTAGGCGTTGAATTCCTGCAGGAACCCTTCAAGGTCCTCCAGCGCCGGTTCCATTTCCGCCATGAAGCCTTGCATGAACAGGCGAAGCGCCTCGGCCATGAGATCGCGACCCTGTGGGTCGCTGTCCTGGGCGAAAGTGGGTGGGGCCAGTGCAAGGGTCGCTGTCACAATCAACCAGCGCATGGTCTTGATCCTGTGCATGAGTGGTTTTGACCCCATACACATAGACGATCACGCCGGAAATTTCGAGACCCGCCAGCCGCGAGCACGATTTTTCTGCGAAAAATCGCGCCTTTGGCGCGGTGGCTCTAGACCCCCAAACACCACCTCATGACGGCCTTCTGCGCATGGAGCCGGTTTTCGGCTTCGTCGAAGATCACCGAATGGGGGCCGTCCATGACCGCGTTGGTTGCTTCATCCCCCCGATGCGCAGGCAGGCAGTGCATGAAAAGCGCGTCCGGATTGGCATGGCGCATCAGCTCTTCGTTGACCTGATAGGGCTGCAACTGGTTGTGGCGGCGCTGCTTGGTGGCTTCGCCATCGTGCATCGACACCCAGGTGTCGGCAACCACGAGGTCGGAGCCCCGAACCGCTTCGACGGGGTCGCGGATCAGGTCGACCGAAACGCCTTTCGAACGGGCGAGGTCGACGAACTCAGGTTCCGGGTCCAGTTGTTCGGGCCCGGTAATCACCATGTCAAAGCCGAACTGACCGGCAGCGTGCAGGAACGAGGCACAGACGTTGTTGCCGTCTCCGGTCCAGACCACTTTTTTGCCGGCAATCGAGCCTCGGTGTTCTTCGAAGGTCATCACGTCGGCCATGATCTGGCAGGGATGGCTGCGGTTTGTCAGCCCGTTGATCACCGGAACCGTGGCGTGTTCGGCAAGCTCCAGCAGCGCCAGTTCCTCGAACGTGCGGATCATGATCATATCGACATAGCGCGACAGAACCCGGGCCGTGTCGGCGATGGTCTCACCATGGCCAAGCTGCATTTCCGAGCCCGTAAGCCCAAGGGTTTCGCCGCCAAGCTGGCGCACGCCCACTTCGAACGACACGCGCGTGCGGGTCGAGGGCTTTTCGAAGATCAGTGCGACGATGTGCCCGGCAAGCGGCTGGTTGTCGTCGGGCGTGCCCTTGGGGCGGCCGGCCCTGGCGGATTTCATCGCGCGGGCATTGTCGAGAATGGTCCGGAGATCGGCGGGGTCGGTTTTGTGGATGTCAAGAAAATGGGTCATGTCGGTACGCCCTTTCAGACGTTGGAAGTGCATATTTTCAGCAAGATGAAGATCAGGACTTGAGTGCCCGGGCAGTCTGGTCAAGGCGGCGGACGGCTTCGGCGATGTCTTCGTCGGTGATGGTCAGCGCGGGCAAAAGCCGGATCACGTTGTCGGCGGCGGGCACGACGATCAGGTTCTGGTCGTAGGCCGCCTGAACGACTTCGGCCACCGGCGGTTTGCAGCGGATGCCAAGCATCAGCCCAGCCCCACGGACGCTTTCGAAGGTGTCGGGGTGTTCGGCCAGCAGCCCTTCGAGTTTTTGCCGAAGCGCCCCCGCCTTGCGATTGACCTCGCCCAGGAAGTCTTCATCGGCGACCACCTTCATGACCGCATTCCCGACGGCCGTGGCCAGGGGATTGCCGCCGTAGGTCGATCCATGGGTGCCGACCACCATGCCCGCGGCGGCCTCTTCCGTCGCCAAGACCGCGCCCAGGGGAAAGCCGCCGCCGATCCCTTTGGCGACCATCATGATGTCGGGGGAGATTCCGGCCCATTCGTGGGCGAAAAGCTTGCCGGTGCGCCCCATGCCGCATTGCACTTCGTCAAGGATCAACAGGGCACCGGTTTCATCGCAGAGGTCGCGCAGCCCCTTCAGGCATTGGTCCGGCAAGGGCAGGATGCCGCCTTCGCCCATCACCGGTTCGACCAGGACGGCAGCAGTCTGGTCAGTAACAGCGGCGCGCAGGGCGTCGTGATCGCCAAAGGGCACATGGGTGAAACCCGGAAGAACGGGACCAAACCCTTTGACCATCTTTTCCGCGCCCGACGCGGCAATGGCCGCCGTGGACCGGCCGTGAAAGCAGCCTTCGAAGGTTACAATGTCGATCCGCTCGGGCTGGCCTTTGTCGTGCCAGTATTTGCGCGCCATCTTGATTGCCAATTCGGCGGCTTCGGTGCCCGAGTTCGTGAAGAACACGGTGTCGGCAAAGGTCGCATCGACCAACCGGTCGGCAAGTTCCTTTTGCCCCGGAATCTCGTAAAGGTTCGACACATGCCAAAGCGCCTCGGCCTGTCCGGTCAGCGCTTTGACCAGGATCGGATTGGCATGACCAAGAAGCGTCACAGCAATACCGGAACCCATGTCGAGAAAACGTCGCCCGTCCGCCTCGATCAGCCAGGAGCCTTCGCCCTTCACAAAGTTCAGGGGCGCACGGGAATAGGTCGGCAGAACAGAAGGGATCATCATCGGAGTTCCTTATCGAGAACCAAAGACGTGCCAGCGGTCGCTGGTCAAGTCAACGCGTTGTGGAAAGAGGACGTGCGGAAGCGGACGCTGGATCAGCGTCGGCGTCGGGGCGATTGGATCGTCGTGCACGTCATGGCGACCGGATACGCGATGCCAGTGTGAAAGGGAAGCCCCATGTCGCACGCTTGAATTGATTTTCGTCAATCCCGGCCGCTGGTGGGTTCCTAGCATTCCCCCATCCACTCGGAAGGAGAAGCGAGATGACTTTCAAATTAAAGGGATACCTTGCAGCCGGCATGCTTCTGGCAATTGCGGGTACCGCACAGGCACAGGAAACGACATTCGGCAAAGCCTCGTTTGATCGGAACTGTGCAGTCTGCCATGGGGCCAACGGGGCCGGAGACGGCATTGTGGCCGAACTTTTTGAGCAACGCCCGCGCAACCTCAGATCATTGGCCAAGGACAACAATGGCGTTTTCCCGTTCAGCGAGGTTTATCAGGCGATCAACGGACGCCGCGACATTCGCGGACATGGCAGCAGTGAAATGCCGATCTGGGGCGATCTGTTTTCTGAAGAAGCGCTTCCCATGACGTTCCATCCCGGCGTCAGCGCCGAGGAATTGGTCCAGGGGCGTATCCTGTCGTTGGTCTACTATCTGCAGTCCATTCAGGAGTAATCCGGGCGGGTCCGCTCAGGCGGCAAGGGCCATAAGGACCAGAAGGGCGAGTGAGACCTGAAAAAGGCGCATGGTAAATGTTCTCTTGGCAGCAGTTGTTCGCAATGTTTCGTTAAGAATTGCGGCAATATTTTGAGAACTGTCGGGCAATTGGCGAAATATCCCGCCACAGAGCGCGAAAAACGTGGCGTTTTGGAAACACTGCGCCCTTGGCGTGGCTTGTATCCCCGACACCAGTGACTAGAATAGAGGCCTTGGCAATAAGGCAGGTCAGCACATGTCGTGGACGGACGAACGCGTAGAGCTCTTGAAGAAGATGTGGTCGGAGGGACAATCGGCCAGCCAGATCGCAAAAGAGTTGGGCGGTGTCACGCGCAACGCGGTGATCGGCAAGGTGCATCGCCTTGGCCTGTCGAACCGGGCCGGGTCTTCGGCGCCCGCGCCTGAAAAGAAACCGGCAAAGCCCGCCGCCAAGAAAGCTGCGACCAAACCCAGCGAAAAGGTGGTCGAGGTGACGGTCACGCCGAGAAAGCCGATCGTGCCTGCCGGTCAGCCTCTACCGCCACAGCCATCGGCGAACGAGATCAGCCCGGAGGCCCTGGCAAATGTGCGCGAGATCGAAAAGACCGCCAAGCGGATCGGCCTGATGGATCTTACCGAACGGACCTGCAAGTGGCCGATCGGTGATCCGGCGACCGAGGATTTCTGGTTCTGCGGTCTGGCCGTGCAACAGGGCAAGCCTTATTGCGAGGCCCATGTCGGCGTCGCGTTTCAGCCGATGTCGAACCGGCGCGACCGGCGGCGGTGAGCTACGGCGCACTATTTGATGCACTGAAGTCACGGGCGGCAGACCCAAAACGGCGCACGGACCAATCTGACCAGTGGTCGTTCGATCTGCCCCGAGCCCTTGTCTGACGCTGACCTTGATCGTTCGGTATCGCGGTTGGGGTTCCGTCCACCCGCGTTATTGGTCGACGTCTTTCAGAATGTCGCCAACGAAAGGTTTCGGCCCAGGAAATGGGTTGTCCGGTTGGTTCATGGCATGGGCAGAGGGCGAAAACCTTTGGGACATGATGGAAAGCGGTGAAGCTTTCGCATCCGTGTAGAACACGCTATCCCCGCCCCATGTCTGCAAATCCGCCCGATCTTCGCCCCGACCTTGCCCGCGCCAGCGTGCCCGATGCCCGCCGCGCCGGGCAGCCGACCATCGGCATGGTCTCGCTTGGGTGCCCCAAGGCCCTGGTCGACAGCGAGCGCATCCTGACGCGGCTTCGCGCGGAAGGTTATGCGATCAGCCCCGACTATGGCGGCGCCGATGCGGTGATCGTGAACACCTGCGGGTTTCTCGACAGTGCCAAGGCCGAAAGCCTGGATGCGATCGGCGAGGCTTTGGCTGAAAACGGGCGCGTGATCGTCACCGGTTGTCTGGGGGCCGAGCCCGACTATATCACCGGCGCTCATCCAAAGGTTCTGGCCGTCACCGGGCCGCAGCAATACGAACAGGTGCTGGACGCCGTGCATGGCGCCGTGCCGCCTGACCCCGATCCCTTCGTCGATCTTTTGCCGCCCCAAGGGGTCAAGCTGACGCCCAGGCACTACAGCTATCTGAAGATTTCCGAGGGCTGCAACCACGCCTGCAAGTTCTGCATCATTCCCGACATGCGCGGAAAACTGGCGTCACGTCCCGCCCGCGCGGTGCTGCGCGAGGCCGAAAAGCTGGTCGAGAACGGCGTGAAAGAGCTTTTGGTGATCAGCCAGGACACTTCGGCCTATGGCACCGACTGGAAGGGGCGCGAGACAAAGTTTCCCATTCTGGATCTCGCGCGCGATCTTGGGTCCCTCGGTGCCTGGGTGAGGCTTCACTACGTCTATCCCTACCCCCATGTCCGTGACCTGGTGCCGCTGATGGCCGAGGGATTGGTGCTGCCTTACCTGGATGTGCCGTTTCAGCACGCCCATCCCGCCACATTGAAGCGCATGGCACGCCCAGCGGCGGGCGAACGCACGCTTGAGGAAATCGCCGCCTGGCGCAGGATCTGTCCCGACATCGCCCTGCGCTCGACTTTCATCGTGGGCTTTCCAGGTGAAACCGAAGCGGAGTTTCAGGTGCTTCTTGACTGGCTGGACGAAGCGCAGTTGGACCGGGTCGGGTGTTTTCAGTACGAAGACGTCGAAGGCGCGCGGTCGAATGCTCTGGAAGGCCATGTGGCGGACGAGGTGAAGGAAGAGCGCTGGCACAGGTTCATGGAAAAGGCCCAGGCGATTTCCGAGGCGAAACTGGCGGCCAAGGTCGGCAAACGGCTTCAGGTGATCGTTGACGAGGTCGACGACGAGGCCGCGACCTGCCGAACCATGGCGGACGCGCCCGAGATCGACGGCAACCTTTTCATCGACGAAGGCTTTGGC
This sequence comes from Silicimonas sp., assembly GCA_013002465.1. GTDB lineage: Bacteria > Pseudomonadota > Alphaproteobacteria > Rhodobacterales > Rhodobacteraceae > JABDJO01. The sequence continues at coordinate 26,435 of JABDJO010000092.1, forward strand.
GATCTGAGCTCCGGCGACATCGTGACCGTCGAGGTGGACGAAGCCGGGGAATACGATCTTTGGGGGCGGTTGAAAGACAGGTCCTAGCCGGGTTTCGATGCGGAACGCCGGACAGGCCAAAGCTCCAGCACTCCCGCCCCCAGAACCAACGCACCGCCCAGGATTTCGACCGGGTGCAAAACCTCGCCCGCCAGGATCGCCGCCGAGACCGCACCGACCAGCACCTCGGTCATCAAAAGGATGCCGACACGCGCCGGATCAAGCCGCACGGTCGCCCACATCAGGGCAACGACCGACAAAACCCACCATATGGCCCCCGTCGATAATGACAGCCCGACGATCCCCCAAAGCCCGCCCGGTGCAATCGCCCTTGGCAGAGGTTCAAGAAAAGGTGCCAGAAAAAGCGCTGTGAGCGTGGCGCCCAAGGCAAACACAAACGCCGCATCGGCGGGTCGCAGGGTTGATTTCGCACGCATGCCCGTGGTGCCGACCGACCAGAGTATACCACCGGCCAACCCCATCCATTCCCCGGCATTGCGCGGCAAGGGCCAGTCACCATCGGCGCTGAGCATCACGACAAGCCCTGCAAGACCCACCACGATCGCCAGAAGTCGCAGGCGCGGCGTGTGCCATCCCATGACATAACGGCCGATCAGGGTGCTCCAGACCGGGGTCAGCGAATACAAAAGGACGATGATCGCGACCCGCCCATAGACGAAGCCGACAGAATAAAGCGCGAATGCCGCGCCGCCGAGAGCGATGGACAACAACGCCAGCGGGTTGGCCTGCCAGGTGCCGGCCCGGTTCGTGATCACGACCGGAAGCAAAACCAGCATCGCGGCGCATGTGATGGCGACTGTGCTCCAAGGGCCGACCAGCCCCATGTCAGAGAGTGCGCGCACAGGCAGCCAGCAAAAAAACCCCAGAAGGCACCCGTCAAAAAGACGATGGCCGAGGCCAGCATTGTGGTCTTGTCGCTCATGACCTGCCCTTACCGCGTGTTGGCTGCTGTGACAAAGCCTGCGCGCGCGATAGGAAAGAAACGTTGTTCTTCGCCTCGCCCCGCCCTACCCTGCTTTCCCAACAAGATCGGGGACAGCGCCATGCCGTTTCAAAAGATCCAGCCCGAGAAATTGTCGCAATCCGTGGTCCGCCAGATCGAATTGCTGATCCTGCGCGGCATCCTGCGCCCCGGCGAACGCCTGCCTTCGGAACGCGAGTTGTCTGACCGTCTGGGTGTGTCGCGTCCAAGCTTGCGCGATGCGGTGGCCGAGTTGCAGAAGGCGGGGCTTTTGACCGCACGGGCCAACGCCGGCATCTTTGTCGACAAGGCTTTGGCGTCGAACTTTTCCACCGCCCTGACAAAGCTTTTCGCCAACCACCACGAGGCCGTCTTCGACTATATTGATTTCCGCCGCGACATGGAGGGTTTGGCCGCCGAGCGTGCCGCACGGCTTGGTTCAGACACCGACCTTGCAGTCATCGATTCCGTTCTTCAGCGCATGGAGGCGGCGCATCAGAAACGCAATCCTGCGGACGAGGCGCGGCTGGATGCGGATTTCCACCTGGCCATCATCGAAGCCAGCCACAACGTGGTCATGCTGCACATGATGCGCTCGATGTACGAACTTTTGCGCCAGGGCGTTTTCTACAACCGACAGATCATGTTCCAGCAGCGCCGGAACCGGTCGAAATTGCTGGACCAGCACCGCGCGATCAATGCCGCCCTGCAGGTTCGGGATGCCGGCGAGGCCCGCGCGGCGGTTGAGGCGCATATGGATTTTGTCCGCAACGCCCTTGCCGATCACCTGAAGTCCGAGGCCAACGAAAAGATCGCACAGCAACGGCTGAACTACGAAAAAGGGCGGTAGGGCGCGGCGATTTGCGACTGTTGCACTGGCGATCGCGCGGAATTGTCGCACCCCCAAACGCGGGCTTGCCACATGTCGGCACCGGCTCCATTACTTGAGCAAGTAATATAATTGCGGGTGAACGCCATGGCACGAAATATTCTTATCCTTGGGGCGTCCTATGGATCGCTCTTGGGTACCAAGCTTTTGATGGCGGGGCACGACGTGACACTGGTCTGCCGCCAGAACACCGCCGATCTGATCAACCGGGACGGCACCGAAGTGCGCATCAAGCTGCGCGACGAGGCCGAACACCGGTCTGTCTTTTCGCGCGATCTGCCGGGCAACGTGACGGCCATGGCCCCCGAAAGCGTCGATACCGGCGCATATGACATGGTGGCCCTTGCCATGCAGGAACCGCAGTACATCAATCACACCATCCGGGTATTGTTGATGAAGCTGGCCGAGGCTTCCCTGCCCTGCCTTTCGATCATGAACATGCCGCCGCCGCCCTATCTGAAACGGATCCCGGCCCTGAGCGCCATGGACCTGGACGAAGCCTATACCAATGCCACGGTCTGGGATCGGTTCGAACCCGGCCTTATGTCGCTTTGTTCACCCGATCCCCAGGCCTTTCGCCCACCCGACGAGCCGCCAAATGTCCTTCACGTGGGATTGCCGACGAACTTCAAGGCGGCGCATTTCGAAAGCGAGGTCCACACCGCGCTGTTGCACGAACTGGCCGATGACATCAGCGCTGTCCGGCTTGATGGCAAGGGCGTGCCCGTCAAGCTCCGGCCCTATGACTCGCTTTTCGTTCCGCTTGCCAAGTGGTCGATGCTGTTGACCGGAAACTACCGCTGCATCACCGAAGGCGAACCACGCGCCATTCGCAACGCCGTGCATGACGATCTGGAACGGTCGCGCGCGATCTATGACCATGTTGATGCCATCGCGCGCAAATTGGGCGCCAGTCCCGAAGATCAGGTGCCGTTCGAGAAATACGCCAAGGCCGCCGAGAACCTGTTGAAACCGTCGTCCGCCGCCCGTGCGGTGGCTGCCGGTGCCCCTTTTATCGAACGTGTGGATGTACTGGTGAAACTGATTTCGCACCAATTGGACATGGCGCAAGAGGACATTGACCGCACGGTTGCGACGGTGGACGCAAGGCTGAACGAAACGGTGGTTCCGGGCTGACGGTCAGGGCCGTCGGTGATCCGCTTCATAGGTGCCCAGGATGTGGAGTTCCGAGGTGAAATACTCCAGCTCTTCCATGGCAAGCTGTACCGAGCGGTCGTCCGGGTGGCCTTCGATATCGGCATAGAACTGGGTCGCCGAGAACGAACCATCGACCATGTAGCTTTCCAGCTTGGTCATGTTGACACCGTTCGTCGCAAATCCGCCCATGGCCTTGTAAAGGGCCGCCGGAATGTTTCGCACGCGGAAGACAAAGGTCATCATCATCTTGTCGCCGCGACGCGAGGCGTCGGCATTGCGCGACATGATCAGGAACCGGGTCGTGTTGTGTTCCGCATCCTCGATATGGCGGGCAAGTACGTCCAACCCGTAAACTTCGGCCGCCAGATCCGAGGCTAGCGCGGCCTCTGCCTTGTCACGACCTTCCGCAACCTCGCGGGCGGCGCGGGCGTTGTCGGGGCTGACGACACCTTCGATCCCGTGTTGACGCAAGAACGCGCCACATTGCGGAAGCAGCACCACATGGCTGTGCGCCCGGCGGACATCTTCGATCCGGGCCCCCGGCACGCCCAAAAGGTTGATGTGAACTCGCACAAAGGCCTCGGCAACGATGTGCAGCCCGCTTTCCGGCAACAGGCGGTGAATGTCGGCGACCCGGCCATAGGTCGAGTTTTCCACCGGCAGCATCGCAAGATCGGCTTTTTCGGTCCGCACCGCTTCGATGACATCCTCGAATGTCCGACACGGCAAATCCTCGAAATCCGGGTAGGTTTCGCGGCAGGCCTGGTGGGAATAGGCCCCCGGTTCTCCCTGAAATGCGATACGTCCAGTCATCGGCCAAACCTCGGGTGCGGCAACAAAGTCAGTTGGTCGCGCGTCTTATCTCTTGAAGCCAACTAAGGGAAGCGGATAGATACCCCCCAAGAACGGACCAAAGTGGACGCGACATGTTCGACACGATGACCATGACAAAGATCCTGGGCGGCTTTTGCGGCGCCTTTCTGATCTTTTTGCTGGGCGGGTTTTTCGCCGAGTTTATCTATCACGCACCCGCCGACCACGGCGACGGTGAGCTTCATCAGGCCTATGTCATCGACACCGGCGACGATGATGCCGGCGGCGAAGAGGAAATCGCCGAAGTGCCATTTGCCGAGGTTTATGCGACAGCCGATGCAGCGGCGGGGGAAAAACTTTTCCGCCAATGCAAGGCCTGCCACAGCATCGAAGACGGCAAGAATGGCACCGGGCCTTCGCTTTATAGCATCGTTGACCGGGCGGTCGGTGCAGAGGACGGGTACAAATATTCCGGCAATCTGGTTGCCGTGGCCGACACCTGGACACCCGAAAATCTGAACGGCTTCATCGAAAATCCGAAGTCTTTCGCGCCCGGCACCAAAATGACCTATAAGGGTCTTCCCGATGTCGAGGACCGTGCGAACCTGATCGCCTGGCTGAACGGCGTCGAGTAAGCCTTTGGCAACAAATCACTAAAGAAAAGGCCGGGTGGGAACATCCGGCCTTTTCTTTTGCGTACGGTCGGTTCACCAAGAGTTCACCTCTTCGTGCTTGAACGGTCGACATTTCCAACTTTAGGTACAATTTTAAGAGTAATCTGCGAAGCTTGCGATCCAGAACGGAGGAGCCGACATGTCTCGACCAAATGCCCGCGCCGCAACCCGGCCAATTCTGCGTCTGGGACTGGGCTGGATTGCCCTTGGCGTGACGGGGCTTGGCGCCCTTCTGGCCAGCCCGGTATTTGGCGAAAGCCACGAAAAGATCATCGTCAGCCACGGCTACAATGAATACGACGAACTGAAATACTCGCCCGACTCGCCGCATCTGGACTATGTAAACCCCGACGCGCCACTTGGCGGCGAAATCAGCCTTTCGGCCATCGGCACGTTTGACAGCATGAACCCCTATGCGACCGGGATCGGAAACTGGGGGGCCCTGTCCACGGTCGGGTACGAGGACATCTTGCAGACCACCGACGATGAAGTCGGCTCGTATTACTGTGTGCTTTGCAACACCATCGAATATCCCGAAAGCAAGGATTGGTTGATCATCAACCTGCGCGACGACGTTTTCTTTTCTGACGGCACGCAAATGACGGCAGAAGATGTGAAGTTCACGCTTGAATTGCTGCTTGAACAGGGCACACCTTCTTATCGGACCGCGGTCAATGCGATGGTCGACAAGGTCGAGGTGCTGGAACCGCACAAGATCAAATTCACCTTCGCCGACGGAATCCCAAGGAAGGGCCTTATAAACCAGTTCGGCAGCCTCTCGCCCTGGTCAAAGAAATGGTACGAAGAAACCGGCGCCCGGCTTGACGAAAGCCGCCTGGAAATCAGCCCTGGCACCGGGGAATATATGCTGGACAGCCTCGATGTCGGTCGCCAGATCGTCTATCGCCGCAATCCCGAGTATTGGGGCCGCGACCACTGGTTCATGAAAGGGCGCGGCAACTATGACAGCATCCGAATCGAGTATTTCGGCGACAGCTCTGCCGCCTTCGAAGCCTTCAAGGCAGGCGTCTATACCTTCCGGCGCGAAAACAGTTCGATCAACTGGGCAACGCTTTACGACTTTCCCGCACTCGACAAGGGTTGGGTGAAAAAGGAAACGCTGGCAGACGGATCGCTTCCCGGGGCGACCGGGTTCATCTTCAACATGCTGCGAGAGAAGTTCCAGGACAGGAATCTTCGTCTGGCGATTGGCCATATGTTCAATTTCACCTGGACCAACACGAACCTGCAGTACGGGCTGTTTCAGCAGCGCGAGTCGTTTTGGGAAAACGAACGCCTGAAGGCAGCCGGTCTGCCCGAGGGGCGCGAGTTGGAAATCCTTGAAGAGTTCCGCGACCAGCTTCCCGACGCGATATTCACCGAACCGGTGACCCTTCCGCAGGAAAGCGGCGAACGGCCCTTGGACCGGCGAAACCTTCGCAAGGCTTTGAAATTCATGGCCGCCGCAGGTTATACGCCGGGTGCCGACGGGATGCTGCGCGACGCGTCAGGAAAAACCCTGGATGTGGAATTCATCGAGGATTCTCAAAGCTTTGACCGCATCCTTCTTCCTTATGTCGAAAACCTGAAGACCCTAGGCGTCAACATCACCTACAACCGGATCGACCCCAGCCAGTACCAGAACCGCCGCCAGGAAAACAACTTCGACATGCGATTTGCAGGCTATTCCAGCGGATTGGTCGAAGGGTCCAGCCTGGAACAGAAATATGGCTGCGACGACCGCGAGGACATTTTCAACGCCGCCAATTATTGCAACTCCGTCGTCGATATTTTGGGCAAGCGTATCCAGGAGGTCGAGACCTACGACGAAATGGCCGCCCTCATCCGCGCCATAGACCGGATCATGCGATACGATTACTTCGTGGTGCCGGTCTGGATGTTGCAGGAAAACTGGGTGGCGTATTTTGACATGTACGAATACCCCGAGAACCTGCCCGAATTTGGCCTCGGGCATCTGGATTACTGGTGGTACAACGCCGAAAAGGCCGAGGCTTTGAAAGCCGCCGGTGCGTTGAGGTAAGCCGCAGATGGGCGCCTATATCCTCCGACGGCTTTTGCTGATCATTCCGACATTGTTCGGGATCATGCTGATCAACTTTACCCTGACGCAATTCGTTCCCGGCGGCCCGATCGAACAGATCCTGGCGCGGCTTGAAGGCTCGGGCGATGTGTTCGAGACGATCTCGGGCGGCGGTGGCGACGTGGATTTGGGCTCGGAAAGTGACTCTGGCTATATCGGCGGGCGCGGTCTGCCAAAGGAGTTCATCGAGGACCTGGAAAAACAGTTCGGCTTCGACAAACCGGCCCATATCCGGTTCTTCAACATGTTGTGGAACTATGTCCGCTTCGATTTCGGCGAGAGCTATTTCCGAAGCGTCAGCGTGATTGATCTGGTGATCGAAAAAATGCCGGTGTCGATCACCCTTGGCCTTTGGTCGACGCTGATCGCCTATCTTGTGTCGATCCCCCTTGGCATCCGAAAGGCGGTGCGCGACGGGTCCAACTTCGACACCTGGACCAGCGGGCTGATCATCATGGCCTATGCGATCCCCGGGTTCCTGTTCGCGATCCTGTTGTTGGTCATGTTCGCCGGTGGCACCTATTGGCAGATCTTCCCGTTAAGGGGGCTCACGTCGGAAAACTTCGACGATCTTTCCGCCCTTGGAAAGGTCGCCGATTACTTCTGGCATATCGCCCTTCCGGTGATCGCGTCATCCATCGGCGGTTTTGCCACGCTGACCCTGCTGACCAAGAACTCGTTCCTGGATGAGATCAAGAAGCAGTACGTGGTCACTGCCAAGGCCAAGGGATTGAACGAATCCCGGGTGCTTTATGGCCATGTGTTCCGCAATGCGATGCTGATCGTGATCGCGGGCTTTCCGTCCTTGTTCATCGGCATCTTCTTTGGCGGCTCGATCATCATCGAAACGATCTTTTCGCTGGATGGGCTGGGCCGCCTTGGGTTCGAAGCCACTGTGGCCCGCGATTATCCGGTGATCTTCGGCACGTTGTTTGCCTTTGGCCTTTTGGGCCTGTTGGTCGGGATCCTGTCGGATCTGATGTATGTCTTTGTCGATCCCCGCATCGACTTTGAAAAGCGGGAGGTCTAGGCCATGGCCCTGCCCGACCCAGACATCCCCGATCCTCTGCCCGAATTGAGCCCTGTCGTGCCCGAAAAAAAGCGCGCCTGGCTTTCACCGCTCAATCAGCGGCGCTGGCGGAATTTCCGGCGCAACCGGCGCGCCTTTTGGTCGCTGATCATCTTTGCCGTGCTTTTCGGCCTCAGCCTGTTTGCCGAGTTCATCGCCAACAACAAGCCGATCCTGGTGAAATACCAGGGCGAATACTACATGCCCATTTTCCAGTTCTATCCCGAAACCGCCTTCGGGGGCGATCTGCCGATCGAGGCGCAATACCAGTACGAGGATATCGCCTGCCTCATCGTCTCGGGCGGTGTGATCGACTGCTATGACGATCCCGAAGGTATCCTGACCGAAATCGAGGAAAGCGGCACCGCCTTGGGCGACCCGGTGGACAAGGGCTGGATGATCTGGCCGATCATCCCCTATCGCTATGATACCATTGTGGACATTCAGGGTGCCGCGCCGTCCGCGCCCGATGCCAACAACTGGCTCGGAACCGACGACACCAAGCGCGACGTGGTGGCGCGGGTGATCTATGGGTTCCGCTTGTCGATTGCGTTTACCCTGATCGTGACGATAAGCGCGTCGTTGATCGGGATACTCGCAGGCGCGGTTCAGGGTTATTTCGGCGGCTGGCTGGATCTCGTGTTTCAGCGGCTGTTGGAAATATGGTCCTCTACCCCGTCACTCTACGTCATCATCATCATGTTCGCGATCTTCGGGCGAAGTTTCTGGATGCTGGTCTTTTTAACCGTCCTGTTTGGCTGGCCAGCCCTTGTGGGCGTTGTCAGGGCCGAGTTCCTGAGGGCGCGCAATTTCGAATACGTCCGCGCCGCCCGCGCCTTGGGCGTGTCGAACCGCACCATCATGTTCCGCCACATGCTGCCCAATGCCATGGTGGCGACGGTCACGCTTTTGCCGTTCATCATCACCGGCACGATCTCGACGCTCGCGGGCCTTGATTTCCTGGGCTACGGCCTGCCCTCATCGGCGCCCTCCCTTGGTGAGTTGACCCTGCAGGCAAAGCAGAACCTGCAGGCGCCCTGGCTGGCCTTCACGGCCTTCTTCACCTTCGCCATCATGCTTTCGCTCTTGGTCTTCATCTTCGAAGGCGTGCGCGATGCCTTCGACCCCAGAAAGACCTTCGCATGAGCGTTGTGATGGAAGTGCGCGACCTCAGCGTTTCGTTCCGCCAGGATGGCGCGGAAACCAACGCGGTCAAGAACGTCAGCTTCGACATTGCCCGGGGCGAAACCGTGGCTTTGGTCGGCGAAAGCGGGTCGGGCAAGTCCGTGACCGCGCTCTCGACCGTGTCCTTGTTGCCCGACAGCGCCGAGATCACCGGGTCCGTCACCTATGAAGGCACCCAGATGATCGGAGCGCCCGAGGCGGACCTGAGGCGCGTCAGGGGCAACGACATCAGCTTCATCTTTCAGGAACCGATGACCTCGCTCAACCCCCTGCACACGCTGGAAAAGCAGCTTGCGGAATCGATCCTGCTGCACCAGGGGCTGACCGGCAGTGCCGCGCGCGCGAAAGTCCTTGAGTTGTTGAACAAGGTCGGCATCGTTGAACCCGAAAAGCGCCTGACCAGCTATCCCCACCAGTTGTCCGGCGGTCAGCGTCAGCGCGTGATGATCGCGATGGCCCTTGCCAACGGGCCCGAACTTTTGATCGCCGACGAACCCACCACAGCACTTGATGTGACCATCCAGGCGCAGATCCTCGAACTTCTGGCCGATCTGAAAGAGGCCGAGGGCATGTCGATGCTGTTCATCACCCATGACCTTGGCATCGTGCGCAAGTTCGCCGACCGGGTGTTCGTGATGAAGGATGGCGAGATTGTCGAACGCGGGGAAACCAAGGCGCTGTTCGACGACCCTCAGCATCCATATACGCAAACGCTGTTGTCGGCCGAACAGACGGGCCAGCCGGACCCGGTGCCCGAAGGGGCCGAAACGGTTGCCGAAACCGACGCCTTGCGTATCTGGTTCCCGATCTTTCGCGGCCTACTGAAACGGACCGTGGGCCACATCAAGGCGGTGAACGCGGCCTCTCTGTCGGTCAGGGCGGGTGAAACCGTGGGGATCGTGGGTGAAAGTGGGTCGGGCAAGACGACTCTGGCCCTGGCCATCATGCGACTGATTTCGTCAGATGGGCCTATCGTCTTCATGGGCCGCGATATTCAGGGACTGAACTCCAAGGCGCTGCGGCCGCTCAGATCACAAATGCAGATCGTGTTTCAGGACCCCTACGGATCGCTTAGCCCCCGGATGACGGTGGAAGAGATCATTGCCGAGGGCCTGACGATCCATCAGATCGACCCCAATCGGGACAACCGCGAAATGGTGGCCGAAATCATGGTCGAGGTCGGGCTGGACCCGACCACCATGCACCGCTATCCGCACGAGTTCTCGGGCGGTCAGCGGCAGCGCATTGCCATTGCGCGCGCCATGATCCTGCGTCCGCGACTGCTGGTGTTGGACGAGCCCACTAGTGCTTTGGACATGACGGTGCAGGTTCAGATTGTCGATCTTTTGCGCGACCTGCAAAAGAAGTACGGGCTGGCTTATCTGTTCATCAGCCACGACCTGAAGGTGGTGCGGGCGCTGTCGCACAAGGTCATGGTGATGAAGCGCGGTGATGTGGTTGAACAAGGCGACGCCGCCCAGATTTTCGACAATCCCCAAACCGACTATACGCGCGAATTGATGGCGGCTGCGTTCGAAGTCAAGGCAACCGGCTGACGCACAAAATGGAAAGGGCGGCCAAAGCCGCCCCGCCCTGATCAGTTTGCACCCGTGTTCAGGCTTTCTTGCGACGCTTCATCGCGGCAAGGCCACCCAAACCACCCAGCAGCAGGAAGCCTGCAGCGGGCAGTGGCACTTCGTTCATCTTGTAGCTGACGGTGATCGACCGGATCTTGAACCCCTGTTCGGAAAAGGCACCGATCTTGAACATCGACGCATATTCGCTGACGGTACCATCGTTTGTCCAGGTCCCGATATAAGGGTCCTTCCAGGTGCCGGTGGTGCCAGTTCCAAGACTATAAGTCTCGCCAGTGTAATCAGAACCACCCATTGGCGTTATCTCGAAACCACCATTGCCATAATACTTATCGAGAAAGGTGATTTCCTCGATGTAGACATTGTCGGCGAACGAGAACTTCAAGTACTCGTGCGGTTCGTTACCACCGCCGCCATCGACATAGTGCTCGTTGTCCCCCGGGGTATACACCCCAAGACCCCAAGTTTGCCATTGGCCAACAGATCCACCGCCGTCGGACCCGTCCGAGATGTAATCAAACCCGTAATAAGTACCCATCGTCACGGTAACCGAGGTGTCACCGCTGTTTGAGTCAAAGTTAAAGGAGTTCTCGTAGGTATTGCCGGGATGGTATCCGGTGAAGTCGTAGGTTTCAGTGGCTGCATGTGCTGCGCCCGCCAAAACCACTGCTGCGATACTCGCAGCGATCATTTTGTACATTTTAGTTTCCCCACACTCGCCAGCCCAACACGGGCCGGACACACACTTAGACCTTCAGTATAATGCGGGATATCTCATAACGCACTGAAATTGTTAATTGTTCTTGGATTATGGACAGTTACAACTCTGAACCTTCAATGTTGACGCTTTGCGCCCTCCGCCGCCGGGACATCCAGCCAAGCGCCAGTATTCCGGCCCCCAATGCCGCCCCGGCGGGTGGTAGAGGAACCGCTTCCAGGGAAACGTCGCTGAAGGTGATGCCGGTGATGCGAAATGCCGAGTTTTCGCTCCAGCAGCCGTGGCCCTGAACAATGGAATACCCGCAAGCTTGGTACTCTGAAGCGCCGATGGCAAAACGCGTACCCAGATAGCCTGCGTCCAGAAGGATCGTGCTGACCCAGTCAAATCCTGACAGGTCGTCGACCTTGAAGTCCCGCTGATACGTCAGGTCATCGCCCAGGTACAACCCAAAGCGATCCCACCAGTCACCCATGGCAAAGGTAATGCTTTCCAAACGAACGGCGCGGTCGAACTGGAATATCACCGCGTCATTGGCGCCATAGCTGTCGATCTGCCAGGTGCCATCTTCATAGGGGCTGTCATCGGCGCTTTGGACCGAAAGGCCTCGGGGCGACTGTATCGCGTTGGCCGTGCCGGCAGCGATCTGACCACCGCTTTCGGTGCCGCCCTGAACGGACACCCGTTCCGCGCCGCTTCGGCGGCGAAACTGGATGGGTCAAGGGCGTCGAAGTCCAGGGTCGTGGCGCTTGCCGGGCAAGACAGGGCGGTCACCACGCAGGCAATCAGAACAGAACGGGCCATAAGGACCTCCAGGTCGGGATGGACCGCCGTTCTGGCAACAGTGATGCCCGATCTTACCACAGATCTGCTCGCAGTGGGTGGAAGTCTATATTTTTGGTAAACGGTTCTGGAGCGCGTTCACACTTGGCATACAGGCAAAGGAAAAGGCGCCACGAAGGCGCCCTTTCCGAATTCCGTTGTGTGTCGCTTACTTGCGGCGGCGAACCATCGCCAGCCCACCAAGTCCTGCCAGAAGCAGGAAGCCTGCAGCGGGAAGCGGGATTTCACTCACAACTATGTCGTCGAGGCGAGCATTCGCATCTCCCGCAGAAGACCAAACGGCGCTTAACAAATTCTCACCAAGATCACCGAACAACGAGATTGTGTAACCATAGTTCTTGCAAATCATGTCATTGAAGCAAGCGTCAATACTCGCAGGATCCGATCCTTCTCCGTCAAACCATTCAATTCCAAAACCGTCCGCAATTATTTCAGCGAAACTTTGAAGATTCCCAAAGTTGTAGGATGCTGAACCGCCGCCCGCATAGTTGAGCGTCAGAGTCATAAAGTTTGACGCCGGCTCGCCAATGGCGCCGTTGCCGGTATTCAGAAAATAAAACGAGTCAAGGTTAAAGCTCGATCCGTCGATCTTGGTCAGCGTCGGTTCAATCGTTTGAGTAGTTT
>JABDJO010000131.1 GCA_013002465.1 Silicimonas sp.
GTTTTCACCATCTCGTTGGCCATCGTCGGGCTGACGGTCGTCACAGTTTCATTGGGTCTGATGGCCCTTGGAACCGATCCTTCGCTTGCGGTGGTTCTTGCCGGGATCGCCACCGCGACCGCGCCCGCGGCCACGACCGACGTGATCCGCCAGTCGGGCATCAAGAACGACTTCACACGCACGGTTGAAGGCGTCGTGGCGGTGGACGATGCCTGGGGTCTTTTGGCCTTCAGCCTTTGCGTCAGTTTTGCAACCTCGGTCACCGGGGCAACGGAAATGTCGAGCCTTCCTGTCGTTCGCGAAATTGGCGGCGCTATCCTTCTGGGAGTGATGATCGGCCTGCCCGGCGCCTTTTTGACCGGGCACATCGGCGGCGGAGAACCGTTGGAGGTTGAAGCCCTGGCACTTGTCTTCCTGACCGCCGGCCTTGCCCTTTGGGCCGAAGTCTCATTTCTGATCGCGGGCATGACCGCAGGGGCCGTGATCGTCAATATGGCGGCCCACCACGACCGCGCCTTCCATGAAATCGAACATATCCAATGGCCGTTCATGGTGCTGTTCTTTTTGCTGGCGGGCGCGCTTTTGCACATGGACGCCTTGCGGGCGGTCGGGCTGATTGGCCTGGCTTACATGGCGTTGCGGGTCGTGGCACGGATCGCGGGCGGCTGGGTCGGGGCGCGGATCGGGGACGCTCCCGTGCAAGAACGCTCGCTATATGGCATCGCATTGTTGCCGCAGGCCGGCGTTGCCGTGGGCATGGCCCTGATCGCTGCAAGCGCCCTGCCCGACTATGCAGATCAGATCATTGCGTTGACGATCGGAACCACCATTGCATTTGAACTCGTTGGTCCGGTCCTGACGCTCTGGGCGGTTCGCCGTTCCGAGACCGTCTAGCCGGTCACGCCGTGTCAGTATCCCTCAGGTTCGCGTCGAGGTTTCAGCCCACGGTCATCGGATAGGCCATCATCACGCAAATCTTGTGTTCGGGGTCGAAGATGATGACCGACCGTGCTGTATCCTCTGCGCGGGCAAGCCTGGCTGCGAAGACGCTTGGTGCAACTACAGCCGGCAGGTCGAAATGCCGAACAGCTTGTAGATCGGGCAGAAGTTGAACAACGCCGTTCCCGTCAACACAAGGCCAACTGCCATGCTGACATAGGCCCAGGAGCCGTCCGTCCAGATGGCCGGAATGTTCAAAAGCGGCGAGACCAAAAGCGCCAGGCCGATCACCAGCCTAAGTATGCGATCCAGGCTTCCTAGATTGGCGGTCATATTGCGTCCTCCTATTGATCTGCTTCGCTACATTGCCGGTGTCCGGTGCGGCGCTTAGTGCGCTTGTCACACAGACTGCGGGTCAGTCGGCCTTGGCAAGCCGGGAAATCGCCTGGGTATCACAAAGTTCGATCACACCGCGGCCCAAGCCAACCCAGCCCCGCCGCTCGAATTCCTTCAACTGACGTGAGATCACCTCTCGCGCCGTTCCCAGTTCCACGGCAAGCTGCTGGTGCGTCAGATGCAGAACCCCCTGGTCGCCTTTCAGTTCCAAAAGCTTCTGTGCCACCCGAATGTCCATGCGTTTGAAGGCGATTTCTTCAATGACCAGGAACAGATCGGTGATCCGTTTCGAATAGGCCCCGAAAACAAAGGTGCGAAATTCCTTCGATTTGGACATCAGTTCGTCGAAATCGTCGCGGGAAATGACGACGGCCTCAACGTCGGTCTCGGCGATCCCCTCTGCCGAGTAATCTTCGAACGCCAACAGGCAAGCGGTCGTCAACACACAGCTTTCGCCCGCATGAACCCGGTACAGAACAATCTCGCGCCCCGCTTCCGACAATTGCTGCACACGGACGGTGCCCGATGTCAAAAGCATGAGACTCTCGGCAGGTTTGCCGGGTCCAAACAGTCGGCTGCCCTTGGGCAAGCTGACGGCGCGTGCCATGTTGTCCAGCATCCCCGACACTTCGTCCGAGATGTTTGCAAGTCCCGCGAAATTGGCGCGCCAGGTTGGCTTGGTCAGCATGGTATTCCCTTAAGTTGACGCGTCATGGATATACGCGTCGGACTCTGAAATGATTGATCTTTGTCAAGGTCGCGCGCGGCAGATCTGGCTAACTTGTGGTGCAACATCGGAGAAAACCCATGGAAGACGCTGCAACGAAAACCGCCATCGTTGTGTATTCTCGATCGGGTCATTCGCGCCGGATCGCAAGGAAACTCGCCGAGGCGCTGGACGCAATTGTCATCGAGTTGAATGCACCAGCCTATAAAGGTGCGTTCGGCTATATGCACGCTGGATTCAACAGCCTGAAGCAATCTTGCGCGTTGGCACCGCAGAAATTCGATTCACTGGCGAAATTCGGCCGGTTGATCTTGTGTGGGCCGGTTTGGACCTCTTACCCCGCCATACCATTGCGCGGGCTTCTAAGGTCGGATATCGCCCTGCCGCAGTCGGTGTCCCTTTTCCTGACAAGCGGCGATAGCGCGCCAGCCGTCAAAGCATTCAAAACCGCTGAAGCAGACCTTGGCCGACCGCTAACTGCCAAGGCATCACTGGGCAACAGGGACGAACGCACCTTGAAGGAAGATCGCAAAATGGGGTCATTTCTGAAAGAACTGGAAGCGGCCAACGACGACAGGCACGCGGATCCGTCTTTTGCCCGGCTTCACGCACTCTAACGCGTCCATCAATCAAGGAGCGCTCGTGTCCGAGATCATTTTCAGAACCGAGGGTATTACCAAGGTCTATGACACGGGCGAAGTGAAGGTCTATGCGTTGGCCGGCGTCGATCTTGAGCTCTTTAAGGGCGAATTGACGGTTCTTCTTGGTCCCTCCGGCAGCGGGAAGTCGACGCTTCTGAACATCCTAGGCGGGCTGGATCACGCGACCGAGGGGCGGGTCTGGTTCGACGATACCGAACTGACCGAGATGACAGACCGGGGCCTGACCAAATACCGGCGCGATCATGTGGGCTTTGTCTTTCAGTTCTATAACCTTGTCCCCAGCCTGACCGCGCGCGAGAACGTGCAGCTTGTGACCGACGTCGCGCCCGATCCGATGCCTGCGGAAGAGGCCTTGGGCCTTGTGGGTCTGGGTGAGCGGATGGATCACTTTCCTTCGGAAATGTCGGGCGGTGAACAACAGCGTGTCGCCATCGCGCGGGCCATAGCGAAGCGTCCGCAAATCCTGCTTTGTGACGAACCCACAGGCGCCTTGGACAGCACCACCGGAGTGCAGGTCCTGGAGGTTCTGCGCGACATCAACGAACGCTTCGGCACGACGACGGTCGTTATCACCCACAACGCCGAAATTCAGCGCATGGCGCATCGGGTGATCTTTTTCCAGGATGGCAAGATCAGCGAAACCCGGGTCAACACCGAGCGGCTGGCCCCGTCCGAGATCGCGTGGTGACCGGGCGTGCAGGCGATTGACCGCAAACTTCTCCGCGATTTCCAGCGCCTTTGGATCCAGGCGATCGCCATCGCTCTGGTACTGGCCTGCGGAGTCGCGATCCTTCTGACCTCGGTCGGGATGTATGTCGCACTTTCCGAAACGCGCACCGCATATTACGAGCGCAACCGTTTTGCCGATGTCTTTTCTCACACAATCCGAGCGCCCTTGTCACTAGTTCCTGAAATCGCACAGATCGAGGGCGTGACCGGTGTCGAGCCGCGCATTTCAGGCCACGCCATCCTTGACATCCCTGGACGCACACGAACTGCAGTCGGGCGTATCCTGTCATTTCCGGAATCCTCGAACCCGACCCTGAACGTGCCGCTGTTGATCGAAGGCTGGTTCCCCGACCCGACTGATACAAACGAGATCATGGTCAATGCCCCGTTTGCCGAAGCGAACGGATTCCACCCCGGAGACAGTTTCAGCGCCAACCTCAGCGGTCAGAAACGCAGTCTGACCATCGTCGGCACCGCCCAATCACCAGAGTTCATCTATACCATCGGCCCCGGAGCGATGATGCCAGACAACGAGGCGTTCGGGATTATCTGGATGTCCGAACGTGCCGCGGCTGCAGCTTTCGACATGACCGGCGCCTTTAACGAGGTTGCGCTGTCACTTGCGGTCGGCACTGCCACAGAGCCAGTGATCGACGCGCTTGACGAGCTTTTGGAACCCTTCGGAGGTCTTGGCGCGTTTGACCGGACGACGCATCCAACCGACGCCTTTCTGGATGCCGAGTTGAACCAGTTGAAAGGTATGGCCGCGATCTTGCCGCCTATTTTCTTTGCCATCGCGGGCTTCCTTGTTTCCATGGTCATGAGCCGGATCATCGCCCTTGAGCGCAGCGAGATCGGCCTTCTGAAGGCGGTCGGATACACGAACACCGAGATTTGCCTGCATTATCTCATGCTGGCCGGGCTAATCGCTGTTGTGGGCGTGCTGATCGGTTGGGTGGCCGGCACTCTTTTGGCGCGGACACTGGCCTGGCAATACGCACAGTTCTTCAACTTTCCTTACGTGATTTTCCACGTTTCCTATTGGGTATATGCCGCTGCCGGGTTGGCCGGATTGGCGACGACCAGCCTTGGCGCGGTACAGAGCGCGCTGAAAGCCGCCAATCTTGCCCCGGCGGTTGCGATGCAACCTCCTGCGCCGCCCCGCTTCAAACGCTCGGTCATCGACCGGGCGATGACGGCCATGCGCCTGACCCAATCCACGATCATGATCCTGCGCAGCGTCCTGCGTTGGCCGGTCCGAAGTCTTCTGACCTCACTTGGTCTGGCCCTGGCAGTTGCCGCGGTCATCGCATCGATCTTCATCAACGATTCGCTGGATGAAATTGTCGATCTGACGTTCTATCAAACCAATCGGCAGGACGCGATGTTACTGTTCGCCGAGGACGTGCCGGAAACGGTGCTGGAAGACGTGCGCAACCTGCCCGGTGTCATGCAGGTGGAGGGCCAGCAGTTCCACACGGCCATCTTGCGCAATGGTCACCGTACCAAACGCGTCGCAATCGATTCTCGGCGGCCGGGCACGGATCTCAGTCGGGTGCTGGACGATCAGGGCGAGCCTATTGATGTTCCCCCCGGCGGCATCCTTCTTTCGCGCCGTCTGGCCAACCATCTGGGCGTGAAAGACGGCGACCAACTGGAAACCGAGTTCCTGAGCGGGCGGCGCGAGACTTTTGAACTTACCGTGATTGGCCTGGTCGATCAGCACCTTGGGCTGGGTGCCTATGTGGACCTTGAATACTTGAACGCTTTGTTCCGCCAGGCACCGCAAATCTCGACTGTGAATGTCACGCTGGACGACAGCCAGATTGACGCATTGCACACCGCGATCAAGGACATCCCGAGCCTCACCGGAATTATCGAAATGAACGTCAACCGACGGTCATTTCAGGACACCATCGAAAACAACATCGTCGTCATGAATACGATCTATATTGCCATCGCCGTGATGATCACTGTCGGAGTCAGCTATAACGCAGCACGTATCCAGCTGTCTGAACGTGCCCGCGAGTTGGCCAGCCTGCGCATTCTCGGATTTGGCCGGGGCGACGTGTCGTACATCCTGATCGGTGAAATGATGCTGATCGCGCTGATTGCGCAACCTATCGGCTGGTTGCTTGGTGCCTGGATCGCACGCGCGATGACCAACGCTTTCACCAGCGACCTTTACGCAATTCCACTTGTACTGAAACCCGCCGTCTTCGCGACCGGCAGTCTCGTCGTTCTTGGCACGGCCTTTGTCTCGGTGATGATCGTTCGACGCCGGCTTGACCGTCTGGATCTGGTTTCCGTCATGAAAACGAGGGAGTGATAAGATGGCCTTTTCGACGCGGACAATCATGTTGACCGGCTTTGGCGTGGCACTCGTGGCGGGGCTGGGTTACGTCACCTTCCGCGACGATCCGATCCCGGTGGATTACGCCGAAGTCATTCAAGCGCCGCTTGAGATCACGATCAACGCCGATGGCCAAACACAGGTCCGCGACCTTTACGAGGTCGCCTCGCCAATCGCCGGAATGGCCATGCGGTCTCCGGTGGATGTGGGCGACGTTGTGGCGAAGGGCGAAACGGTTGTCGCTATCGTGCAACCTTCTTCGTCGGGCCTGCTGGACGAACGTTCGCGCAGGCAGGCCGAAGCCGCCCTGCAAGAGGCCCTGGCCGCCCGTCAAGTGGCCGAAGCCGACCTGCAACAGGCGCGCGAAACCCAGGCTTTCGCGAAATCGCAGTTCGAACGCACTCAGGCACTGGTGACCCGTGGGGTCACGTCGATCACAAGACTGGAAGATGACACGCAACGTCTGCGCGTCGCCGATGCCGCTTTTGAAGCCGCAGAAGCGCGCATTGAAATGGCCAAGGGGTCGGTCGAGCGTGCCCGTGCCAGCCTTCTTGAACCCAGCGAAAGCGAAGGCATGGAAGAAAGTTGCTGCGTCGAACTGCATGCGCCCTCGGACGGAGTCATTCTTTCTGTCGCCGCGATCAGCCAACGCCCCGTCGCCATTGGCGCACCTCTGGTCACCATTGGCGACGCAAAGGACCTGGAACTGGTCGCCGACATCCTGTCAAACGATGCCGTGCGGCTTCAGCCCGATGCCGTGGCCCATGTCGAACGCTGGGGTGGCAGCGATGTTCTTGAAGCGCGTCTTGACCGGATCGACCCCAAGGCCAGAACCAAAGTCTCGGCCCTTGGGATCGAAGAACAACGGGTCGACGCCTATTTCACGCTTGTCAGCCCCATTGAAGAGCGCCCCAACCTTGGCGACGGGTTTTCGGTGTTCCTCAGAATCGTCGAATGGCGCGCCGACGACGTTCTGCAGGTGCCGCTAAGCTCTATGTTCCGGAATGGCGCGGATTGGGCCGTCTTTGTTGGCAATGGCGGTACAGCAGAGTTGCGCGCCGTGACGCCGGGTCGGAATAACGGGCAGATGACCCAGATTCTTCAAGGACTTGAAGTTGGCGAAAAAGTAGTGACTCACCCAAGCGACGACATAGCAGATGGGGTCAATCTGGTGGAAAGATCCGAACTTTAAACTGCTGGAAACAAAAAAGCGGCGGCCCCAACAACACAAGGCCACCGCTTGAACCCCTGTCCGAACACAACACCGGGAGTTGCATTCCAGGGGATGCTAACTTTTTTCGTCGTCTTTATCCGGCGCAAAAGCGGCAGCGCCCATTTCCACCAGCTTCCCGGTTTCGGCCTGATATTGTTCGACGGCCTTCTGGAAAAACTCGGCCTGAATGTGCTGTAACTCGCTGATGTCCTTGCAATGCAGCATCTTGTGCTGTGCTTTGACATCCTCCTGAATTCGATCGGCCACGAAACTGACGACTTCGGCGCCCATGTCGCTGACCGCCTCCATCCAGGCAGTACTCATCCCCATCATGTTTCCAAATCCGGCCTTTTGCAGTTCGGAAAGAGCGTTCGTTGCAGGATCTGTTTCTTTTGAAGTCTTGTTGGCCATGTCACATCTCGCGGTTCATACTGATCGCTACAATCATATTCCGTAAGATCGCCTGCTGATTGACATTGCTCAATGCACCGTTGCCCATGCGCCGGATATCTGGGTCCCATCCCAGCTTCGGAGACCCGATTGCATGTATCCCCACGAGACGTCGGCTTAACACAAAGCCAGGTTCTGGCAGCGCGCAAGCAGTCCGGCTGGAATGAATTACCCGCCGCCGAAAGCGCGGGACCTTTTCGTGTGCTTCTGAGACAGTTTTCAAGTTTCCTGGTGATGATCCTGGTCGTCGCAGCCGGCGTCGCGTTCTTATTGGGCGAATGGATCGACACCGCCACCATTGGCATGGTCGTGTTCCTTAACGCCGTCCTCGGTTTCGTTCAGGAATGGAAGGCCGAGACGGCGCTGAAATCGCTCAGAAAGTTGCTATCTCCACAAGCCATGGTGATCCGCGACGGGATGGAGCAATCGATCCCGGCCAAGGAAATCGTGCCAGGCGACATTCTGGTACTGGCTCCGGGTGCAAAGGTGGCCGCAGATGCGACGTTGATCCGGCTAAGCGACCTTGCCGTCGACGAAAGCATCCTGACCGGCGAATCCATGCCCGTTAACAAGTCGATGGAAAACGGCGACACCGGTGTTTTTGCTGGCACTTCCATCACATCGGGCCGCGCAGAGGCGCAAGTGACCGCAACCGGCCAGAACACTGAATTTGGCCGCATCGCGCATCTCACCGGATCAATCGGCACAAAGACAACGAACCTTCAGCACAAGTTGGGTCAGCTTGCCCGACAGTTGGGGGTCGCTGCCCTGCTTGTCGCCGCTGGTGTCACCCTGCTTGGCATTGTCCTTGGCCGCGAGCCGGTCGAAATGGTCATGACCGGACTTTCCCTGTCCGTCGCGATGGTCCCCGAGGGCCTTCCGGCGGTCGTCACCATCACACTGGCACTTGGCGCCACGGCCATGGTGCGCCAGAACGCCCTGGCCCGCCGATTACAGGCCGTTGAAACGCTGGGCGCCGCCTCGGTCATCTGCACCGACAAAACAGGCACACTCACCGAGAACAAGATGACCGCCACCCGCGTTTGGACCTTGGACCGCGCCTATGAGGTCACGGGCACCGGCTATGACCCGGCGGGTCACATCGAAGCCGAAGGCCAAAGGCTGCGCGCTCAGGACGACGACGTTCTTGCGGCCCTTTTGCACACCGGGCTTTATTGCAACCACGCCCGCCTTGACCGAGACGGCACGACCTGGACGATGATCGGAGAACCAACCGAAGGCGCTCTTGTCACATTGGCCTACAAGGGGTGGTGCGACCTGCCTAACCAACGCAGCCTTTTGGCCGAACTGCCGTTCAGCAGCGACCGGAAAAGGATGAGCGTTCTTTACCAGTCGCCCCAGGATGCCGCCATACTGACCAAGGGCGCGCCTGAGCAAATCCTGGACATGAGCACCGACGTTCTGACCCAAACGGGTCAACGCGCCCTGACCGACGCCGACCGCACTGCAATCACCGAAGCCTACCAATCCATGGCCAGCAAGGGCCTGCGCGTCATCGCGATTGCCCGCCGCAGCGCGCCCGATCAGCGCATTGTAGAGGAAGACCTGACGTTTCTTGGCCTTGTCGGTCTGATCGACCCGCCCCGCACCGAAGTGCGCGCGGCTATCACGTCGGCCCAAAGTGCCGGCATCCGCGTGATCATGATCACCGGCGACAGCCCCCTGACCGCCACCGCCATCGCCAACCAACTGGGACTGAAAACCAAAGGACATGTCACGGGTACGGAACTGGACGATCTTGGCGAGACGGACTTGGGCGAAAAGCTGAAGGGCGACATCCTCTTCGCACGAACCAAGCCCGAACAAAAAATGCGCATCGTTTCGGCCCTGCAAGCGGAAAATCAGATCGTCGCCATGACCGGTGACGGGGTGAACGACGCGCCCGCCCTGAAACAAGCAGACATCGGTGTCTCAATGGGGATCCGCGGCACTGACGTCGCCCGCGATGCCTCGGATCTGGTCCTGTTGGACGACAATTTCGCCACCATCGTGCGCGCCATCGCCGAAGGCCGACGCCAGTTCGCCAATGTTCAGAAGTTCGTCCGTTACCTTTTGTCGTCAAACGCTGGCGAGGTCGTTGCCCTTGTCGTCAACATCGCGATCGGAGGGCCACTGGTATTCCTGGCCACGCAAATCCTCTGGATGAACCTTGTCACCGATGGCGTCACCGCCGTGGCACTTGGTCTGGAGAAATCAGAACCCGACCAGATGCGCCATTCGCCACGCCGAAAAGAAACCCCGATCCTGGGATTGAGTGGTATCATCACGATTGCACTTCTTGGCCTTTACACCGGGCTTTCCAGTCTATGGATTTTCTTCCACCTATTGGATTTCGGCGTCGATCTGGCCCGAACAACCGCTTTTACCGCCATGGTCGTCTTTGAAAAAATGAGCGTTTTCGCCTTTCGGTCCCTGCGCCTGACCAGCTTTCGAATCGGCTGGTTCAGCAACCCGTTCCTGTTGGCCGCGCTGGCGATCACTCTGGCAGCGCAGGCCGCCGCGGTCTATTGGGCGCCCCTTCAAACGATGCTGCGCACAGTGCCAATCGGGTTGGAGGAGTGGCAACTGATCGCCCTCTTCGCCGTGCCGATCATCGTCGTCCCGGAAGTGTTGAAGGCAATTATCCCCGACACTCAACGTGCAACGAAGTAAGCAGCCAGACTGGCCAGAAAGACCACCAGAACCAAAGCCGAATCCAGACCCACTGACCCCAGACGTGGTTTCCGACGCACGATCATCCCGCTTAGAAAGATCGCCGTCACTGCAATCCCGAATGCCAATGCCAGGCTCACAGTCCGCGACGCGCCCTGCAGAATGGGACCGGCGCGAAACAGGATGTCGGCCGGGAAAACCAGCACCAGCATGATCAGGTTCGATCCGAAGATGTTGGAAATCGCCATCGTGTAAGCCCCGATCCGCACCGCCGAAATACTTGTGGTCAACTCGGGCAATGAGGTTGCGGCGGCCAGAAAGGTGACGCCCACGAACCCGGCTCCCAAACCGGATTGATCGGCAATCCGTTCAGCAAAGATCACCAGCAGCAATCCAAAAATCAGAATCGCGATGCAGGCCACCACGGCCTGAGCGATCAGCGCTTCGTTGCTTCGCTCGGCCAGCCCCGAAGGTGCCGGAAACGGCAAGGGCTCGGGGTCTGGCAGGTCAACCGGCACCCAGTCGCTGGCTTCGTCATAGCGCCTGAGCAGCCAGATCGCGCCAACGTATGCCAAGGCGATCAATGCGCTGCCAAGCCCCACGCCAAAAAACACGACCGTCTCGCCCAGATTGACGACGATCAAAGCGACGGACAGCAAGAGAACCAGCAAAGTCGCCTCAAGCGCGTGATTGGCCTTGCGCG
This sequence comes from Silicimonas sp., assembly GCA_013002465.1. Taxonomy (GTDB): domain Bacteria; phylum Pseudomonadota; class Alphaproteobacteria; order Rhodobacterales; family Rhodobacteraceae; genus JABDJO01. The sequence continues at coordinate 10,846 of JABDJO010000131.1, forward strand.
GATAGTTTGTTATTGCCCCCCGCGCCCAGAAGTCCGACATCGCCAGAATGGCGGTCTGCAAGGCAATCCCTCCGAACAGATTGTTCAACACCAGATCGCGCGCCTGCTGGACTGCCGCGGACAGAGTTGTCGCAACCTCGGGCAGTGACGTGGCCAGCGACAGGACAAGCAGCCCCATCAACGACTTCGCCAGCTTGAACCGGTCGGCCAGTGTGTCCGCCAGATAGGCCAGCCGGGCACCTGAATGCCAGACAACCACCGCGCTTGCCATGAAGGCGAAAGCGCTTTGAACAAGGGAGGTATCGGGTATCATCACACCCCGTGATGCCCGAGATGACATCGCAATATGTTGATTTCGCTCAATGTAAGTCCGCGTCCGGTCGGCCACATTCAAGCCATGACAAAAGAACACGGTCACAGCCCCGACGAAATCGCTCAACGTTTGTCCGATGGTGCGAAAACCAACCACCTGAAGGACATGGTGTATGGTGGTATCGACGGCACGGTCACGACTTTCGCCATCGTCGCCGGGGTCGAAGGTGCCGGCCTTTCGCACGGTGTCATCGTTGCCCTTGGTATCGCCAATATACTTGCTGACGGATTCTCCATGGCGGCCAGCAATTACTCGGGCACCAAGGCCGAACTGGATGATCGCCGACGGATCATCCGCATCGAGGAATCTCACATCGAAAACCACCGCTCTGGCGAGTTGGAGGAACTGCGCCAGATACTGGAACTGCGCGGTTTGACCGGCGATGTCCTGAAAAAGGCGACCGAGGAAATCTCGCAAAGCAAGGACAAGTGGATTTCGCTCATGCTGACCGATGAGTACGGGATGACCCGTGACGAACCCGCGCCAATGCGGGCGGCGCTGGCAACTTTCGTGGCCTTTCTTGCGGCAGGGTCGATCCCTCTTTTACCCTTTGTTCTGGGCCTGCCCGACGCCTTCACGGTTTCAACCGTGGCCACCTTGGCCACCTTCTTTCTGATCGGTGCTGCGAAAAGCCGGTGGTCGATCTCGAAGTGGTGGTGGTCGGGCGGCGAAACGCTTTTGATCGGTGCGCTTGCTGCCCTCATCGCCTATGGTGTCGGCTCATTGTTCCACCCCGGTTGATCGCCTTGAGCCAGATCAATCCTCGGTCTCCAAAGAGCGCTAGGCTAAACTCAATGGAATTCGGCCAATGTTCGCAAACGCAGTTAAACTATTCTCTTTCAGTGGGTTCGACATCAAACTAGACCCAAGCTGGGCGCTGATCGCCGCCCTGATCACTTGGAGCCTGTCGCAACATTATTTCCCGTCGGCATTCCCCGACCTAGGCACCGCAACTTATCTAGTGATGGCAGTCACCGCCATGCTCTTGTTCTTTGCATCCCTGCTTATGCACGAACTGGCACATTCCGTTGTCGCCCGCCGTTTTGGCATGAAAATCAACAGCATCACGCTGTTCCTGTTTGGTGGCGTTGCCGAGATCGAAGACGAACCGCAGTCGGCGGGCGTTGAATTCTGGGTCGCGCTTGCTGGTCCCGCCATGAGCTTTGCTTTGGCTTTCGGTTTCTGGATCCTCAAGTTGATCACCGGACTGTCGCAAGGGTTGGCCGAGGCCACTGTCGTTCTTTCGTATCTGGCAACCATCAACCTCGTGCTGGCGCTTTTCAACCTCGTCCCCGCGTTCCCCCTCGACGGAGGCCGCGTCTTGCGCGCCTTTCTCTGGAACAAAACCGGCGACTCCCTGAAGGCAACTGAAACGGCCGCGAAATCAGGCGCAGTCTTTGCCTATGTTCTGATGGCGCTTGGGGTATTTGCCCTGTTTCAGGGAGCGCTTATTTCGGCCCTTTGGCAGATCATGATCGGCGGGTTTCTTTTGGCAGCGGCCCGTGCAAGTTATCAACAACAACTGGCAAAGGCGGTTTTCGGCAACAGAACCGTCAGCGAAATCATGCACCGTCACCCGGTCACGGTGCCACCCGACATGTCCCTTACGGAGCTTGGGGAAAATGTAATCCTGCACAAGGGCATCAGCTTTGTGCCGGTTGTCGAGAATGGGGTTCTTCTTGGCCACATAGATCAATCCATGTTGGGCAAGATCGACCGGGAACACTGGGCCAGCATGCGCGTCGATGACATCTTCGTTGGTGTCGATGCAACAACCGCAATCCCGAAAGACATGCCAGTTCAAGAACTTCTGGCCAGAATTTCAAGCACCGGCACTAGGAAATTCCTCGTGGTTTCCGGCCATCATTTGCTTGGCGTTATCTCACTTGCAGACCTCATCCGCTACCTGAACTGGCCGGATCATTCGCGGGCTGCGTAAGCCATCTAAGCGACAGTTAGACAGGCACATTTCGCATTGTGGCTGATATTTTGACTGGTGCTGCCAAGAAGAAGACTTGCGGCACCACCCAATCCTCGCCGACCCGTAACGATAAGATCGGCACCAATTTCATCCGCATGGGCCAGGATTTCCTTTGCCGGTTCGCCGTGCGGCATGTGGGTCTTGACTGCGGTGCAGCCTGCGTCGGCGGCAATGGCCAAACCGGCGTCCAGCACCTGCTTGCCCGCCGCTTCGACTTCGTCGAAGCTGGGCATGCTTGCCGCCGCGCGATACCCAGCAACGGCGCCGACGACAAAGGCCGCTGTCTGGCCGTGCGGCACATGCATCAAAGTCAGCGAAGATTCGTAGTGTTTCGCCAGATCACAGGCAATCCGCACCGCGACCTCGGATTGCTGTGACCCATCAAGGCCCACAATGATCTTTTTGAACATCTGAACGATCCTTTCCTTGCAAAAGAACCCAGAATCTAGGGCACGATGAATTGCTCTATGTGCCGTGCAACTGCCTCGGCCGTCTGATTGGACAAATCCTTGTCGATTTCGCCGATCAGCGCGGCCTTTACAGGTTCATCTAGGGCGCCCCTTAACAACCCCAGCATATGTGGGCCGGCTGCCACGATCAGCCGGTTGAACTTGTGATTTCCAAGGGCCAGGGAGATTTCTGCCGCCACATCACGGGCAAACCGAGCGTCCAGCTTTTCCTGCGGATCCGACTGTTCGACGGCAGAGAGGCCGTGACCTGCGATGCTGTGACCTACTCCGGCCTTGTCGCGTGGGAGGTCGGCCTTAACGGGACGAAACTTCATGTCACTCAACTCCACCAACCCCTTACCGGGGCCTCGGTTCTCGTAAACGCTGACATTTCGGGTGTTTGCCACTAAAACCCATGTCACAATCGGTTTCATTGTCCGTTCTCCGGCTGTTATCAATCAACACTGTGCATACTGGACCTGCGGACAGATTGATGAATATCAATGGCCGCCCAGGGTTCGGACACCGTTCACGCGTGCAAAAGGGCAGGATCTACATGGAAAAGGCAGCCGACGTAAAAGCCTTGTTGAATGCCATCCTCGACGCTGCGGTGGATGCAATCATAGTGGCCGACAAACAAGGCACGATGTTCTGTGTCAACAACGCTGCCTGCGAAATGTTTCAGTTCGACCGTGCAGAGTTGTTGGGAAAAAACGTGAAGAAACTGATGCCCGACGCGGTCGCCCAAGATCACGACAAATACCTGGCACATCATATCGCCACCGGCGAAAGCCGGGTAATCGGGTCTGGCCGTGATGTCGAAGGGCAGCGAAAGGACGGTTCGACCGTTCCACTGTATCTTTCTGTAGGTGAAGCGACGGTTGAAGGCCAACCAATGTTTGTCGGCATTCTGCACGATCTGACGCACCGCAAAGTGACCGAGGCTGCGCTTGCCCGTTCGCAACGACTTGACGCCATCGGCCAGATGACTGGCGGTGTTGCGCATGATTTCAACAACCTTCTCACCGTTATCATCGGCAATCTCGAACTTCTTCAGATGCGCGGCGTCGCCGATGATCAGAAGAACCTGATCCAGGATGCCCTGGACAGTGCCGAACTGGGGGCGGACCTGACGTCACGTCTGATGGTCTTTGCCCGCCGCAGCAACCTGAAGCCCATGGAAACCGATCTTCACGAAATCTGCGAGGATGCGCTGGCCATTTTGAAACGCGCCATTGGGGCGACCTATCAGATCAAGACCAAATTCGAACCAGATCTTAGCCCGGTTATGGTCGATCCGGTGCAGCTTCAGTCGGCCCTGATGAACCTTGCGCTGAACGCGCGCGACGCGATGGGTGAAACGGGCGAATTGTTGATATCTGCTTCGAATGTGTCGATTGACGACAACTACATGGCTCAGGAAACCGACATGGGGCCGGGCGATTACGTTCGCTTGTCGGTAAGCGACGACGGCGAAGGGATGAGCCCCGAGGCCCAAAGACGCGCGTTCGAGCCGTTTTTCACCACCAAGGCGGACAGCGGCGGCAATGGGTTGGGGTTGGCGACCGTTTACGGCTTCGTGCGCCAGTCGGGCGGTCATGTCACGCTTTACAGCGAGGAGGGATTGGGAACCAGCATCGGGTTGTATTTCCCCGCCCTGCCCCAATCCGCGGCCGCCGTTGACGGCAGCGACAAGCCCAGGACAGTGATGCCAAGGACATCGCCAGGTCACGGCGAGACCGTGCTGATCGTCGAAGACAATCCGCGCGTGCGCAAACTGACCATCGAACGCGTACGGGATTTGGGGTTCACAGTCGAAGTCGCCGAAAACGGTGACCGGGCCTATGAGATGCTGCAATCGGGCACCCAAGCCAACATCCTGTTTTCAGATCTTGTGATGCCCGGTGCGATGAACGGCTATGACCTTGCCGCGAAAGTGGCCAATGACTTTCCACATATGAAGGTGCTGTTGACGTCGGGCTATGCCAGCGACGTGGTGACATCTTCGATGGCACACGACCGGCACTATGACATCTTGCACAAACCCTATCGGCAATCCGATCTGGCCCAGCGGCTTCAGACGCTTTTGACACGCGGGTCGGACGGGTAAACGATCTGCACGTCGCAGGCCAACGTATAACCCACACCGCGCACTGTCTTGATGATTTTCGGCTCTGACGGATCGCGTTCGATCTTCTTTCGCAAGCGCGCCACCTGATTGTCGATTGTTCTGTCAAGCGGGCTCCATTCCAGACCGCCAGTCAGATCCATCAACCGGTCGCGGGACAGAACGTGCTTTGGCCGATCAAGAAACACCGTCAGAAGCTTGAAATCCCCGCTTGTAAGCTTGCAATCCTCGCCAAGGCGGTCCAGCAACTCCATCCTGTCGGGGATGGCGGTCAGCCCGTCAAAATGGAATGCCTTGCTTTCTGGCGCGACCTGCTTGGGGCTATCGCCCGGCACCGCGTTCACATTCTCGGCCTCGCGCCCTCCAGACCGACGCAAGACACTTCGGACCCGCGCAATCACCTCGCGGACGTGAAATGGCTTGGCGATATAGTCGTCGGCCCCGACTTCCAGACCGACAACTCTGTCAATCACATCGTCCTGCCCTGTCACCATGATGATCGGCACCGTCGAAACCGACCGAATTTCGCGCGCCAGTTCCAGTCCGTTCCGCGATCCAAGATGAATGTCCAGAGTTATCAGGTCGATGGCCTGCTTGGCGATCAGATCCAACACCTCTTCGCCGTCGTCGGACTGAACAACGTCATATCCCTCGCCTTCCAGGACATTCACCAGAAGTGTCCTGATTTTCGGGTCGTCCTCAACGATAAGAAGTGTCTGATTCGCCATGGATAATCCCTGTTTTGGGTCGGGCTCGGCGGGACGACCCAATCCGGCGACAGATAAAAGCTATGTACGCACACACGCATACAAAATGATACAAAACAGCGCAGTCTGGTCGCAATTCCTGATACGCAATCCGCCCAAAGTCGGAGTCGCACAACTTCAGGGGGCCCCAATCATGTATGTTACTATACCAACAGATGATGCCGCTAACGTGCCCGTTTCCAAGTTCGTAGGCACAAAGCCTAAATCATCCCAAGCACATGTCAAAGCCGGCTCGTACCTCTATTTCGAGGGTGACGAGGTCGAATGGTTGTACGTTGTCAAATCAGGCGTGCTGCGCTTGACCCGCCTGCTTGAGGACGGCCGCCGACAGGTCATCGCCTTTGGCTATCCGGGTGATGTTGTCGGGTTTCCCGCCGACGGTCGTCACCATACCGACTGCGATGTGCTGGTGGACGCCGAATTGCAGCCTTATCGTCTGGCCTGCCTTGAAGGCACCTGCAGCCACCAGGAAACCCACCGGCAATTGCTTCAGGCGGCGTTACGCGAAATCAGCGGGATGCAGGATCATTTCCTGATGCTTGGCCAGAAATCCGCGATTGAAAAGGTCGCGTCATTCCTTTGTGTCCTGACTGACCGTGTCGGCGAAGAGGTTGGCAACTTCACCCAGGTGGAATTGCCGATGAAGCGCGCCGATATCGCCGATTTCCTGGGTCTGACAACCGAAACTGTCTGCCGAACCCTGACGCAGATCCGCAAGGACGGTATCATCGCCATCGACAACATTCACACGATCATCATCCTCAAGCCATCGGCGCTTTTGGACCTGTCTCTGGGCGACGACGACTAGGACATCGACGTTCCTGTTCAGGGCGATGGCCAATAAGCGCGAATACCTTCCGGCATACTGACGCGGACATCTTCGATTTCGCCGACGCTTAGGCGCGCGTTCAACAGTTCGAAGACATACTTGATATCCTCTGCGCCGCGATACTCCTCGGTATCGCCCATCTTGGCGTTGATCGCTTCGACAAATTGCGCGGCGCTCCGCTCTTTTGTCGGCGTGCGCTTTGGGACCCAGCCCTCAAACATCATTCCGCGCACAAGCAGGGGAAGCTGGGCCGAGAATTGCGCCAACTCATCGGTCAGCAAGTGATCCCGCACGATATGCAGCGTTGTTCTGAGAAACCGCAAAGCGCTGTGGCGAGATGCCCAATCCAGCCGTCCAGCCAATTCGTTGATCCATTCGTGCGTGATCTGAACAGTGTGATCGATCACTTCCAATCCCTGAGCGGACATGTTCACCTCCTTTGCGATCAGTCGTCAGTCTTCGACGGGTTTCATGTCGACATCCAAAGCCAACCCCGGATTGCCAAGCATGTATTGAAACAGCGCATTGCTGAGGGCCCCAATGCCAACCAGAACCAGCGTATAGTTCACGACCCATCCGACGAACGGGATGAAGTTCAAGGCGGCAATACAGGTGATCGCGGCCGCAAAGACCAAGAGCCGCGAAATGTTTCCCGGCTCGGCGTCGCCGCCGAAAGCCGCCCAGACGCGCATCGCCACACTATAGACCGCAAGGGCATAGCCGAGCGTCCAGGCCACCACGATGGCCAAGACCGCAATCGGGACGAAGGGTATGCCGATGATGGTCATCGCGGTGATCGGCACCATGCCAAACAGCATCGACAGCCCGATCACACCCAAAAGTGCTGACTTGCCCGGTGCCCTCGCGATGCCTTCCCGCATGGCTTCAAGGCGCCTTGGCATGAAACTCAGCATCAGGGCGCCAAGGACCATGAAAAACAGCAACGACACAACAAAGCCGAAGAACATCGACATGAACGTCGGCAATACAGGCATTTCCCGCCTGATCTCGTCAAACCCATCCCAGGCATCGGGCAAGGTGGCCTTCTGAAAGGTCACACGCTCTGCCGGAGCTACCCGCTCGGGCACCGAAATCTTTTGTTCCATGCCATAGGTCAGCATGCCCCCAACCACTGCCTTCGGCCCAAAAGACAGGGTCGAGGCAAAGATCCGCACGTCGCCCGCGATCGGGGCATTCAGGATAACATCTCGGCCAGTGGCCATAAGCGCCCCTGCAACAGGGCCTTCGATCGTCAGCGTGTTGCCAAAGAGCCGGGCATTTCCCGCTGTTTCCGACGTGCCCTCCGTGCGCACCGAGAAACCCGCAGCGGTCAGGTCGTCTGCCACGCGCCCGCGAACAACAATCGTCGCACCCAGGGCATAGAGGTCTTCGGCGGTATTGGCGCTGACCGACACGTCGAACCCGGTGACGTGCAAATCCCCTTGCGTGCTGCCAAGTGCCGCCGCATTGCGCGCGGCAACAAAAGCATCCCCAGAGGCGGCTATTGTTTCGTTGACGACCGCACCGGCAAGAAAGGTGTCGCCGCCGTGGGTCAGCTCGACTGTATCGGCCATAGTCCCCGTCCCAAGGGCCGCCACAAATATGAAAGCTACAAGTTTTAGAAGATTTGCCATTGGGCAGCTCCTGTGAATGCCGACAGGGAATGGCTGTTCCTAACCCGCGCACGAGCGCTCAGATTGATTCTTATCAATCGCCTCGGCCGCGCATTTGCTAGTCAAAGAAGGACACGCCGCCCGTGTCATTCACCATTACGAAAGGAATGCAAAGATGACCCGACGAACCCTTCCCAGAATGCTGTCAGAGACATCGGAAACTGCGTTCTTCCCGAACCTCCAAAAAGAAATGAACCGGCTGTTCGACCAGTTCCGGGCCGGCTACCCAGCACCGGAGGCTGCAAATCGCTCAGTCTTCGGCGCCGTGGGATTTCCCGCCATTGACGTGGTTGACACCGATGACGTCCTTGAGATCAGCGCCGAAGTACCCGGCGTGAAGGAAAACGACCTCGACGTGACGATCACGCGCGATCTTCTGACGCTGAAAGGCGAAAAGAGCTCGGACCACGAAGAAGACGAGGAAAACTTCCACCTGATCGAGCGCCAATACGGCAGTTTCAGACGTCAGATTCCCCTCGGGTTCACCCCGGAAGAAGGCGCCGTCACGGCGGACTTCAAGGACGGCATTCTGAACCTCAAGATCCGGAAACCGGCCAACGCTCAACCCGACGTGCAAAAAATCTCGATCGGGACTTCCTGAAATCGGACGGGGCGCGTAAGCGCCCTACCCAACTGCCGGAGAGGACAATCAGCATGCAACTCAAAACGCTTCTCGTTTGCCTGACATCGCCCGAACATGCCGAAACGCTTCTGCGACTGGCCGTGCCGCTGGCCCGAAGAAGCAACGCTCACGTCATTGGATTGCACACCATTGATTCCATGGGCGTTCCACCGGCTGTCTCGATGTATATTCCCGACTCGCTTCAAAGGGAGTTCAAGGACGCACAAAAGCAACGGGCGGACGGAATTAAAGACGTTTTTCGAAAGCACACCCAGGGCGAAAGTTTCCAAAGCGAACTTCGGCTGGTTCAAACACCGGGTGACATTGCAAATGATCGCATCGTCGAAAGCGCACGTGCTGCGGATTTGGTGATCATGTCAGCCGAGGACCCGGAAGCTGACCGCGTAGACAATCGCAACCCTCAGGTTCAGGTGATCCGCGAAAGTGGTCGCCCCGTGATCGTTGTTCCCCTTGGCTACGACGGCCCCGAAATTGGGCACAAGATCCTTTTGGGGTGGAGCGATACGCGCGAAGCGGCCAGGGCCGCCCACGATCTGCTGATCTTGTGCGATGACGACACGCAAGTCACAGTATTGCGGGTTGGCAACCCGGCCAAGGATGCCCTGGAGGACTCTGACGCCATCGACCTGACGGAAACACTGTCCCGACACGGCTTGGATGCGACTTTGGAAATACGTGCGCCGGTCGGAGACGGCATTGCCGACGTATTGGGGCAAGTTGCCTTTGAAGGCGGGGCGGATTTGATCGCCACAGGAGCCCTTGGGCATTCGCGCGTCTATGATTTTGTAATTGGCGCCACGACTTACAAATTGCTGCGGGATGCGAAACTGCCCGTGATGTTCAGCAAGTAACACCTGCGTCGGGCACCGAGATATCGGACCAGACCGGCAAATGATCAGAGGCTCGCCGCGCGATGTCCCCCTGTTCGACACCGGCGTCGCGCAACTCGACCCCGTGGCTAAGGGCGAACCGGTCCAGCGAGGCGACCGGGCGACTGGCGTGATAGCTGTGACCCGGTGCATGGGTGGCGAACCGATCCGAAAGCGGCTCAAGTCCTTTTCGATGCGACCATTCGTTGAAGTCTCCGGCGATAACGGTCGGTCCTCGGCTGGCTGTTTCACCGGCCAAGACACCAAGCTGGCGACGCCGATCGCTTCGCAAAAGCCCAAGGTGCGCGGCCACAACACTCAGTCCGCCACCAATCTCCAGATCGACCAACACCGCGCCACGCGGCTCGGTCCCGGGCAGGTCAATCCGGGTCACTTTGGCAATGCTGGACGCGTCGCGCATAAGGACCGCGTTGCCATGCCAGCCAAGGCTGGTCCCGTTGTCGGACACTTCGACAAGCGTGAAATCAGTTTCTGCCTCGATCATGCGGCGCGGAAGCGCAGGCGGTCGTGCGCCCAGACGCCGGTCGGCCTCTTGCAACACCACGACATCCGCACCCAGCTCATTGATCACCTGCAATGTCCGTTCGGGGCGGCGGCGCTGATCCAGCCCGCGTGCCTTGCGAATGTTATAGCTTGCTATGCGTAGCGTCTGTTCCACCATTCTTCTAATATGGGGACGATAGGCAATAATGTCACCGCCGCTGTGGGTGAAGAACAATGAACCTGATCAAGGACACCAGCAGACCCATCCTTTTCATCTGGGCGTTATTGCTGCTTTCCGGATTGATTTCACTGGTGCTGGCCCGTTGGTCTCTGGCGTTCGTCAGTTTGTTCACGCTGGCACTTTCACTTACCCCACCATTCCTCGCCTCTCGCTGGTCGCTAAAGCTGCCGGTTCCGTTCCTTTTTGCCACAACTCTGTTCTTCATTGGTTCGATTTTCCTGGGAGAGGCCTTCGATTTCTACGAACAAATCTGGTGGTGGGACATTGCTTTGCACGGGCTGTCGGCAATCGGCTTTGGCCTGTCAGGATTTCTGTTCGTGTTCATGTTGTTCGAAGGCGACCGTTTCGCCGCCCCACCTTCGGCCCTTGCTTTCATCACCTTCTGCGTGGCGGTGACCATCGGCGCCTTGTGGGAGGTCTTCGAATACGCGATGGACATCACTTTCGGCATGAACATGCAGAAATCCGGGCTGGACGACACCATGGGCGACCTGATCGTCGATGCAGTGGGCGCTTCGATCGCCAGCCTCACAGGATATCTTTACTTGATCCGCAATTCCGCCGGAGCGCTGGGGCACGCCCTGTCCCAGTTCATCGACCTGAACCGGCGGCTCTATCAGAAATCGAAAAGCCGCTTGAAAAAGTGACCACCCCCACACCACAGGAGTCGGCATGCGCATAGTTGTTGCCTTGGGCGGAAACGCCCTTTCAGAACGCGGAGAAACTCTGACGGCCGAGCGTCAGCGGGCAAGCATTCGCATTGCTGCCCGTGCGCTCGCAGCCCTGCTGGAAGCCGGGCACGAGGTCGTCATCACCCATGGAAACGGCCCACAGGTCGGTTACCTTGCAATGCAAAGTAGCGGCTTTCCACTCGACATTCTCGGCGCTGAAACCGACGGCATGATCGGCTATGTCCTGCAACAGGAACTTGACAATGAATATGCCCCCGACGTGGAGTACGCCACACTTCTGACCCAGATCGAGGTCGACCCGAAGGACCCCGCCTTTCAGAAGCCCACGAAGTTCATCGGCCCCGTCTATACCGAAGAAGTCGCCGCCCGGCTGAGCGCGGAGCACGGCTGGACCATCGGCAAGGACGGCGCACATTTCCGCCGCACCGTGCCGTCGCCGCGCCCCAGACGCATCCTTGAAATCGACGTGATCAAGCTCTTGCTGGATCAAGGCGTTGTTGTCATCTGCGCGGGTGGCGGTGGCATCCCCGTCGTACAGAAGGAAGATGGCACGATGATCGGCGTCGAAGCAGTGATCGACAAGGATCACTCCAGCGGCCTTCTGGCCCGCGACATCGAGGCCGACGCCTTCTTGATGCTGACGGACGTCGAAGGCGTTTTTTCGGGTTGGGGCACGCCCGACCAGAAACGGATCGACCGCGCTACTCCCGAGGAACTGCGCCAGATGGATTTCCCCGCAGGGTCCATGGGGCCAAAGATCGACGCCGCCTGCGAATTTGCCGAAGCCACCGGTGGATTCGCCGCCATCGGCAGGCTGGCCGACACCCTGGGGCTGATCGAAGGCACAACCGGCACCCGGATCGAACTAGACCGCGACACCCCACCAGGTTTGTGAACTTACCGAACGCCGCACCGCAGGGCTTAGCGCAATGCAAAGGATGACCACTGAAAACAGGCACCAGACCGCCGGCATCTCGTTTGGGTTGCTGGTCAGAAACCAGGCCAGCAGAGGCCCGGCTAACGCGTGCAACAACACGAACCGCCAGGCGCCATAGATCAGGGGCAACAGGAACACCGCAACCATGTACTGCGGGAACCCGGACCGAAGTCCCAGTGCGGCATCGACGGACACCATCAACCCGTTATAAGGAATGTCCCAGGCGATGTGCCAGTTGCCTGATACCGTGCAAAGCGACGCGCCGCATAACGGCGTGCCGGGAGCACAAGTTCCGAACGCTGCCAGCGGTACCAGTTGCAACAAAATAAGCGCCGAGGCCGCCCCGCTGAAAGCCAGTACCGGCCCAAACACGCGCTTTTTGACCGTGATCGGCACCAGTTCCATTGCAAACAGGTTGATCACGAATGGCTGGAAGGCGATGTGCAGATAGGACAGCAACGTGATCGCCTGGTTCGACACCGTCCCACATTGGTCCAGCACGCTATAGCCCGCGACCTGCAAGGCCTCCATCAATGTGAAAAACCCTAAGGTCCCCCAGATTGCCAAAGGCTCACCCCGGTGCCAGGTCACGCCGGTGGCAACGGTTCCGGCGGCGACCATGGCGACCGATGCTTCGACGCTCCAGCACACCGGCCTAGGTCTGATCTAGCCGGGCTAATCGCTTCATCATGGCATCCCGTTCCTCCAGAAGTTCCAGTACCAGCGCCACACCGGCGACATTGATGCCCAGATCACGATTCAACCGCCGCGCTCGTTTGGCGCGCGCGATACTGACACCGTGAAATTGCCAGGTCTGCACGTTCGAGCCCTCGGGCTCCAACACCCCGTGTTCCACGAGTTCGACCACCCAGGCCTCGTCCGCCTGACAGAACTGACAGAGATCCTGCAACGACAAAGCTTCGACAATTACGGGTTTCACAGTGGCTTTCTTCATCCTCTATCCTCCCATTCCGGCACGCGGATCGAACGGCATCGTCTTGGCCATCTTTTCGAACAAGGCACGCGCCTCGTCCGATGAAACCCTGGGATTGACGATCTTCAAAGTCGCATAGACATCCCCCGGCGGTGTCCCCGGCAGACCCTTGCCCTTCAACCGCAGTTTTTGTCCGCTGCGGGCGTTCTTCGGGATCTTCAGATCAACCTTGCCACCCGGTGTCGGCATGACGACCTTCTGGCCCAAGGCAGACTCCCATGGCGCAATCGGCAATTCCACGTACAAATCTCGTCCATCCGCGCTGTATATCGGATGCGGCGCGAATGTGACCTCAAGGAAAAGATCCCCCGCAGGCCCTTCCCCAAAAGATGGCGTCCCCTGCCCCGGCAAACGAATGTGCTGACCCGCGCGGACGCCCTTGGGGATACGCACCGAGATGTTCCGTTCTTCAAGACGCATCTCGCCCGTGGGGCCAACCACCGGTGCGCGGAGGCTCAGAATCCGCGTCGCCCCGCGATAGGCATCCTCGATGTCGATCTCGATCCTTGCGTGGCTGTCCGTGCCGCGTCCTGCACCCATCCGGGCACCCGACCGCTCGCCACGGCGAAACAAGTTTTCAAAAAAGTCGCTGAAGACCTCGCCTTCTGGGAATTCACCGCCCGTGAACTGATACGCGCCGTCCCAGTCGGGCGGCGGCCGATAGCGGCCACTGCTTGGCGGCTCTTGCCCCAACTGGTCATAGGCTGCGCGACGTTCGGGGTCTTTCAAAACTTCGTACGCCTCGTTCACGTCCTTGAATTTTGCCTCGGACTCCGCCCCGGTATTGACGTCGGGATGATATTTCCGCGCCAGCTTGCGATATGCCTTTCTGATGTCGTCGGCGCTCGCGTCCCGCGCCACGCCAAGGGTTTTGTAATAGTCGCGAAATTCCATGCCAAACTTCCAAGCCTGAGCCATGTGGAGATATGCCACACGGCTCCAACGCGGCATTGATTCAAGTCAGTTTTACCTATGCCGCACCTGTCAGACTGAGCCCAACACCGGTGCAAGCCCGTATCGGCAAGCGAACGGAGACGGATATGAACAACACAACCACACTTTTGTTGATGAACGGGGACACGCCCGATGGCGTCATTTCTGATCTGGCCGAGGCATCCCTGCAAAACCAAACTCACCTTAGTTGCCTGATACTCGGGGTTGGTCCGGAACTGCCCATGTCAACTTATGGCATTCCACCCTATGGAACGCTGAACGTGCCTGAAGATTGGGGGGACCGGCTTGAGATCGCGCACCAGAAGCAAAGCAAGCGGGTTCAGCAGGTCGAACAGATCCTGGCCCACAGCAACGTGTCCGGAGACGTCCAATCCGCCTTCTGCGTCAACAGCGAAATCCGTCATCACGTCGGACACAAGGCCCGCATTTCCGACATCGCCCATATCGCGCCCAACCTGCGGGACGCACCCGAGGAATGGCGCGAAGCGGCCCATGGGGTGCTGTTTCAATCCCCAATCGGGTTGATTCTGAATGGAAAATCCGGGGTGCCCATAAAGCGCATATTCGTCGCCTGGGACAGCAGCAAGTCCGCCTCGCGTGCCGCTCACGTCGCATTGCCTTACCTGAAGGCGGCGGACGAGGTTGTCATCGGTTGTTTTGATCCGGTGACCACGGCAGTCGCCGACGGTGCGGATCCAGGCACCGGACTCGCCGCCTGGCTCAGCCACCATGGCTGCAAGGTGACGGTGTCGCAGTTTCCAAGCGGCGGCGAAGAGATCGCACAATGCATCCAGGACCGCGCCAAGGAATCCGGTGCCGACCTCGTGGTCATGGGCGCCTATGGGCACGCGCGAATGCTGCAGGCGGTGTTCGGAGGCACCACCCGATCCATGATCAAACAGACGGACCTTCCTGTGCTGCTCGCACACTGACACATGGATCCCGCCGCTGGTGCCTGAGTGTCTTCTCGAACGACCGCAAAAACGTACCTGTCACCAGGCAACCGCCTGGAAAACTCGCGTCGACATTTGCCGCGCACAATCCAGAACTGGGAAATTGCGCGAAAGACAAAGGCCGTCTCCCGTCAATGCATCCTGCTCCCCGGCGTGGGGACCGAGTTCTCGTTGACCAACGACCACAGCATTGCCGAACGCGCGCCAGAACGGCAATAGGCCAGAACCGGCCTTGGCATCTCGGCCAAAGCCTGCCCGAAAGCCGCAACGTCTTCACCGCGCATCTCTGCTCCCGCAACAGGGATGTAACGTGCTTCAATCCCCAGACTTTCCGCCGCTTCTGAGATCTTTTCGTAAGTCGGCTGCCCTGACTGTTCGCCGTCAGGTCGGTTGCAGATCACCGACTTCAGCCCCAACTTGCGCAATTCCGACAAATCCGCGGGCGTGACCTGTCCAGACACGTAAACCTGTTCCGAGATCTTTCTTATTTCCATGGGATTTCTCCTTTAACCCCGGGGCCGGGTCAGATTGCGTTGACCGGGACCTTCAACATCGGTTTGCCATCGTCGGTTTTCGGTATCTCGCCCGCCCGCATGTTCACCTGCAACGACGGCAGGATCAGCTTGGGCACCGCAAGGGTGTCATCGCGCGCCTCGCGAAACTTGATGAACTCCGCGCGGCTTTTGCCTTGGCCCACGTGGATGTTGTTGGCCTTTTCGTCGGCGACGGTGGTTTCCCACTGGATTTCGCGCCCGTTCGGACCGTAATCGTGGCACATGAACAATCGCATCTCGTCGGGCAATGTCAGAACCTTCTGAATGGAATCGTAAAGTTCGCCGGCATCGCCCCCCGGGAAATCGGCGCGCGCTGACCCGCCATCGGGCATGAACAGCGTATCGCCCACGAAAGCCGCATCGCCGATCACATGCACCATGCACGCTGGCGTGTGTCCGGGCGTATGCATCGCAAATGCCGTCATCCCCCCGATTTGAAAGGTGTCACCATCCTGGAACAACCGGTCGAATTGGGAACCGTCGCGCTGAAACTCTGTACCTTCATTAAAGATCTTCCCAAACGTGTCCTGCACCACAGTGATCTGATCACCGATGCCGATCTTGCCACCCAGTTTTTCCTGAATGTAGGGCGCTGCCGACAAGTGATCTGCGTGAACGTGCGTTTCGATCAGCCATTCCAGCTTCAAACCATGCTTTTCGATAAAGGCAATGATTTCGTCGGCATGATCATGGGTGATCCGACCGGCGGCATAGTCGATGTCCAATACAGAATCGATCACCGCACAGGATGCCGAATTCGGGTCTTTCACGACATAGCTGATCGTATTGGTCGCGGGATCAAAGAACGCTTCGACTTCGGGACGGACTTGTGTGTTTACAGAAGACACTGACATGTACCTCTTCTTAGCTGCGATTTGACAAGACATTGGACGCAAAGCCCGGGTCGTTCAGTGACAAGATCACTTAGGAGCTCCCCCGGTTTCGTGAACGGTTATGGGCTTAGAGATTTCAGTCCTTCAGCGGTGGTCCTTTCGTAGTTGTTTGGCGTCTTGTCACTGGAAGACCTGACAGCAACGATTGAGCGTCGACGGCCCCTCGTCCGCTTTCTTCTGCCCGCGAAACCGACCAGAGCGCAAAAACCATCCGGCGTTCGTTGAAACTCCACGAACTCTCCATGTTTTCCCCAAGTTCTCCCCAAGCACGCCTGCGACCGGCGGCCTAAACCGAAGCCACACCGAAAAGCGGTGCATTTACCAAGAAAGGAGAGCGGCATGCCGCCAACAAACATTCACAAGATCAAGGGCCAAACGTCTTGCGGCGTCGCCCGGGTGCGCGACCATGGAGTGGTGCATGACAATCAGAACTTCGGCGGGCGCACATTTGCAGCCACGGATATGCACGTCCTTGCACAGGGAGGATTCTAACATCCGATTCCTGCCCGAGATCTACCCCGCTGACCCCTGTGCGCCAGAGGGTTTCGCCAATCGCCGTCGCCCGCTGCGCTATGGATTTCCAGCCCGTTTCTTCGTGAAAGATGCGCGGCTGCGGCGCCCTCAACATGCAGCTAGCGCTGCCAAGCCAACTTTCGACAGAGACAATTGACATGATACGGACACTCATCTCAGCCATTCTACGCACCGAAACGCAATCTGGACTTCGCCACGGCCTGACACGGCTAAGCGACCACGAACTTGGCGACATCGGCCTGACCCGGCACGACGCATTTGTAGAATCCCGGCGTAATTCCATGGACGACCAACTGACCGCTCATCGCTCGGAACCAAGGCACGTCGTCGGTTGCCTGCCGCGTTTGCAGCTTGGGCAGTAAGATCGAAAGGGTGGAAACTATGATCTATTCCAAAAGAGAGCGGCACGGCACCCTTTTGTGGCGACGAGCCGACATCGAGGGCCTTTTGTCATCGCCCGAGGCGTCCAATCGCGAACCACTCGGTGTCAGAACCGGATCGGTTGCCGGTTTGATTCGAACCGGAAGCTGATGATGGAATACAACCCAAGACCTGCCTAGTACTGGGCAGGGAGTGACATCGCAGCGTGCTTCACGATCTTCTTTGGCAGGCGGATGCGAGACCGGAACCAAAAGGGGCGCCGCTTGGGCGCCTCTTGTTTTCAGCCCCATCAAAGGCAAATGCACTCGACCCTAGATGTGGATGACCCGATCATAGGCATCCAGGACGCTTTCGTGCATCATTTCTGACAGCGTCGGGTGCGGGAAGACCGCGTGCATCAAATCCTCTTCGGTGGTCTCCAACTGACGACCCACCACATAACCCTGGATCAGTTCGGTGACTTCGGCGCCGATCATGTGTGCGCCTAGCAGTTCGCCGGTTTTTTCGTCGAAGACGGTCTTGACCAACCCCTCGGGTTCACCAAGCGCGATCGCCTTGCCGTTGCCGATGAAGGGAAACTTGCCGACCTTGACCTTGTAGCCAAGTTCCTTCGCCTTGGCCTCTGAGTAGCCGACGGATGCGACCTGAGGATGGCAATAGGTACAACCCGCGATGCTTTCCGGCTTCACAGGATGAACCTTGTTCTTTCCAGCGATCAGTTCAGCGACCATGACGCCCTCGTGCGACGCCTTGTGCGCCAGCCAGGGCGCCCCCGCGATGTCGCCGATGGCGTAAAGCCCGTCGACACCGGTGCGGCAGTATTCGTCCGTCACGACATGGGTGCGGTCGACCGTGACGCCAAGCTTTTCCAGTCCCAGCCCCTCGGTGTTGCCGACAATGCCGACAGCGGAAATCACCGTGTCGAAGTAGTGCTTTTCGACCTTGCCGCCGACCTCGATATGGGCCGTTACCTTGCCCTTGGCACGGTCGAGTTGCTTGACCATGCCCTTCTGGATGATCTTCATCTTCTGCTTTTCGAACGCCTTCTTGGCAAATGCGCTGATCTCGGCGTCCTCGACTGGAAGGATACGGTCCATGACCTCGACCACCGTCGTTTCAGCCCCGAGCGTGTTGTAGAAGCTGGCAAATTCGATGCCGATTGCGCCC
>JABDJO010000003.1 GCA_013002465.1 Silicimonas sp.
ATACTGTCGTCGACGAGGCCCCCGAACTGGCCTCAGCCTCGCTGCTTCCGATCATTCGGTCATTTGCAGCCCCTGCCGGTATCTCTGTCGGAACCCGCGACATCTCGCTTGCGGGTCGCATTATTGCCGCCTTTCCCGAGCGGTTGACCGAGGCTCAACGGCAAAGCGACGATCTGGCCGATCTGGGGAATATCGTGAAGACACCCGAGGCAAATGTGATCAAATTGCCCAATATTTCGGCGTCGGTGCCTCAGCTTGAGGCCGCAGTAAAAGAGCTGCAGTCCCAAGGATATGACCTGCCCGATTATCCCGAAGATCCTGAGGGCGCTGCTGAAAAGGACATCCGCGCGCGTTACGATGCGATCAAGGGGTCGGCTGTGAACCCGGTTCTGCGTGAAGGCAATTCCGACCGGCGTGCGGCGGCGGCCGTGAAGAACTATGCGCGCGCCAATCCCCATTCGATGGGGACCTGGAGCGCGGACAGCAATACCCGCGTCTCGACCATGGGAGCAAATGATTTTCGTTCCAACGAAACCTCGATCACGTTGTCCGAGGCTCAGGCTGGCCCGGCGCGCATCGAGTTGGATACGGCCGCCGGCGAGACCGTTGTTCTGAAGGACGGTGTGGAGTTTCCGGCGGGCTGCGTTGTCGATGCAACCTTCCTGTCGGCGAAGGCGCTTGATGCTTTTCTGGGCGAGCAGATCGAAGCGACCAAGCGTGACGGTATATTGTTTTCGATCCATCTGAAGGCCACGATGATGAAGGTTTCGGACCCGATCATCTTTGGCCACGCCGTAAAGGCCTTCCTGAAACCTGTATTCGACAAGTACGGCTCAGCACTTGAAGAGGCGGGCGTAAACCCGAACTCGGGACTTGGCGCATTGCTGGAACGCGTTGGCGAGATGGCGAATGGCGCCGAGATCGCGGCCGAGATCGACGCGGTCATGGATGCGCGTCCGCCCATGTATATGGTGAACTCGGACAAAGGGATCACGAACCTTCATGTGCCTTCGGATGTCATCATCGACGCTTCGCTTCCCGCGCTGATCCGCGCAGGCGGCAAGGGGTGGGGGCCGGACGGGAAAGAGGCGGACACAAACTGCGTCATTCCCGATAGTTCCTATGCCGCGGTCTATGAAGAGGCCGTGCAGCATTTCAAGAAAAACGGCGCGCTTGATCCGTCGACGGCGGGGACGGTGCAGAACATTGGGCTGATGGCACAGAAGGCCGAGGAATACGGATCGCACCCCACAACGTTCGAAATTGCCGAGAATGGTACAGTTCGCATGATTGCCGCCAATGGTGACGTGCTGCACTCACATTTGGTCGAAGCGGGCGACATCTGGCGGTCGGCCTCGACCCGGCAGGCGCCGATTGAAGACTGGGTGAATCTGGCGATCTCGCGCCAGAAGGCCGAGGGGTGCCAGGCAATTTTCTGGCTGGACGAAAGCCGGGCCCATGACGCCCAGCTTTTGAACTATGTCCGCCCGATACTTGAGGCCAAGGGCGTTGCCGACAAGTTCAAGATTCTGGCCCCACGCGAAGCGACGCGGGTGTCGCTTGAGACCATCGGAAAGGGTGAGAACTCAATTGCTGTAACCGGCAATGTGTTGCGGGATTACCTGACCGATTTGTTCCCGATCCTGGAATTGGGCACCTCGGCCAAGATGTTGTCTATCGTGAAGCTGATGCAGGGCGGCGGTCTGTTTGAAACTGGCGCTGGCGGTTCGGCCCCCAAGCACGTGCAACAGTTGGTCGAAGAAAACCACCTTCGGTGGGATTCCCTTGGCGAGTTCTGTGCCTTGGGCGAAAGCTTGAAATTCCTGGCCGAGGCCAAGGGCAAACCCAAAGCCCGGGTTTTGGGCGAAGCGGTCGAAGCGGCGACGCAGGGCATTCTGGATCACAACAAATCGCCTGGCCGCAAGGTGGGGCAGCCCGACAATCGCGACAGCCACTTTTATTTCGCCCTTTACTGGGCCGAAGCGCTGGCTGCCCAAAAGGATGATGCCGAACTCGCCGATCATTTCGCTCCGATGGCTCGGGCAATGCGCGACAATGTAAGTGAGATCGTCGGTGATTTTGCCGCCGCACAGGGGCGTCCAGCAGATATTGGCGGGTACTATCACACCGATCCGGTCAAGACCGAGCTTGTCATGCGCCCGTCTGAAACGTTCCGCAAAATCATAGACTGAACCAATGACATGGCCCCGCAGATTGCGGGGCCATTGAATAGCCGAATTGCCATCGGTCGCGTAGCCAAGCTGCGCGTTCGGCTTTTGATACCCAATCGTCCGGTTCTGCCATATTTGCAAATCGCGGTGGGGCGTGGGCGATCAGATAGCCCGCAATTCATGGACGAAACCGCATTACAGACAATCAAACTCGACTAAAACTTGTGCCAATTCGGGCACTGCATTTTTGTCTCTGTATCGGAACAAACCGTCTCTGTCTCGTCAACAGGCTGAAGTTAAAGGAAATAATGATTTCAACACAGGGCGCCCGTCATACGTGTGCCTTTTTTCCTGCTCATTTGCGCCGTGGTCTTCCGCCAAACCAGAGTCAGACCTCAGAAGTGGCCACAATTGCTAAAGATCACTGAAGGGAGAAGAATATGTTGCGGTTCTGGACCCGGAGATTTTGGTGGACTGCGCACTCAAACGCAAAAAGATTTGGCGACAACGAAGAGGGTTCGTTGATCATCTTTTCGCTGTTCATTTTTATCGTCATGCTGATGTTCGGCGGCATTGCGGTCGATTTGATGCTGTATGAAAACAAGCGCACACATGTCCAGAATTCAACTGACCGGGCCGTTCTGGCCGCAGCAAATTTAAACCAATCTGTCGATCCCAAATCCGTCGTGGCCGATTACCTGAACAAGGCGGGTGTGGCCGTCCAGGACGACGACATCGATGTCTATGAAATCGGCACGGCTCCGGTGATCACAGGACGGCAGGTGGCGGTTAACGTAACCGGGGCCTTTGACACTATTCTGATGCACCTCGTTGGGGTGAACAGCCTGTCATACAATGCCAGTTCGCAGGCCGAGGAATCGGTAAACGACATCGAGGTTTCATTGATTCTGGATATTTCCGGCTCGATGGGGTCAAATTCCAAGCTTTCGAACATGCAGAGCGCAGCCAAGGACTTTGTCTCTGGGATCCTGGAAGGTGCGTCAGACGATCGTGTTTCGGTTTCGCTGGTGCCGTATTCGACGCAGGTGTCGGCTGGGCCCGAACTCCTGGCCCAACTTTCGACCACCCACAACCACAGCAGCTCGCACTGCGTGAATTTCGAAACCGCAGATTTCGGGACAACCGCCATTCAACGAGTGAACCCCGGAAATGGCACGCCGATCGCTTTGTCACAGACCGCGCATTTCGATCCCTGGCGGCACTATAATTCGGGCCGGTCGCTTTATTATCCGGTTTGCCGATCCAACAGCTATGCCGAAATTCTTCCCTGGTCGAATGATGCAATCGAGATCAACAATCAGATCGACGATCTGACTGCCCGTGGAAACACGTCGATCGACGTCGCAGTCAAGTGGGGTGCGGCCTTGCTGGATCCGTCGATGAATTCGGCGTTGAACGCCTTGATCGCCAATCCCAATGTCACGGTTGATTCAGCGTTTTCGCCGCGACCGCATCCTTACACGAACACGGATGCCCTGAAATTTATCGTTGTTATGACCGATGGGATAAATACGCGGCAATATTACTTGCGCGATTCCTACAAGGAAGGCCTGAGCGATATGTATCGGACAGGCACACCAAGCAATCCCCAGTATGTGATGCATTTGCCTGGCAACTCTTCCAACCAAAGGTGGTGGAATCTGAACACTCGGAACTACGTAAGTGCGCCTTCCAACGACCCGACAACCCTTGCCGCGATGCGACTGACCAAGCTTGCGATGTGGTCACAGATGTCCATGAAGTGGCGGGCTTACAACGGGTTCTATCGCCGCACCTGGAACGCGGATGACTATTACGACGAACTGTATGATCCGCGGACATATACCAACGACACAGCCAAAGATGATCGCATGGAGGACATCTGCGATGCGGCAAAGGACGAGGGCATCGTGATCTTCTCGATTGGTTTCGAGGTCACCGATCACTCGGCCAATGTCATGCGCGATTGTGCCTCGACCCCCAATCACTTCTATCGCGTTGAAGGATTGGATATCGAATACGCATTCGCCTCGATCAAGAACCAGATCAACCAGTTGAAGCTGACCCAATCAGACAACTTGCCCTCAAGCTTCGAAAATGCCTGAGGCGGATCGGCTTAAGCGAATCCGGTGCGGCTTCGGTCGAATTCGTGATCGTCTTCCCCTTCTTCGTTGGGGTGTTCCTGTCCGCCTTTGATGTGGCCATGATGAATATTCGCGCTGTCATGCTGGAGCGGGCCACAGACACGGTTGTCCGTGCCATCCGGCTGAGTTCGGGGGCTGATTTGGATTACGATGTTGTCATGGCTGACGTCTGTAATGCTGCTGGTCTGATCCCCGATTGCATGAACACGCTTCGGATCGAGCTTGTTCGATTGAATGGCAGCAACTGGAACGGGCTTCAGCACCGCCCCGATTGTGTGGCGCGGAATAATCCAATCAAGCCCTTGGTAAAATTCAAGAACGGCCAGCAGAACGAGATGATGCTGATCCGTATCTGTGCGGTGGTCGACCCGATATTCCCGGGTATCGGAGTAGGGCGCACCATGCCCAAGGACGCTTCCGGTGGATACCAGGTCATCGCAACATCGGCGTTTGTCAACGAGCCACAATAGGAGCGGATCCATGGAAAAGCTGCGCATAATCAGAACGGCGGTCCGCGACGAGCGCGGCAGCTTTTCCGTCGAAGCGATCCTGATGTTCCCATTGTTGGTCTGGGCTTTCATGGCGATGTTCGTATTCTTTGAGGGGCTGAGAGAAAGCAACATCAACCTCAAGGCCGCTTATACGGTTAGCGATCTGTTGTCGCGTGAAACCGATTTGATCGACCAGACCTATCTGGATGGCATGAACAATATCTATGCCTGGATGTCGCGGTCTCGGAACCCGGTTCAAATGCGCGTGACAGTGGTGCGATATGATGAGACAGCAGATCGGCATGTAAATGTTTGGTCGCGCGGCGTGAACGGAAAACCGGATCTGACCCAGGAAGGCGTGACCGAATACCTCACGCCGCACGTTCCGATCATGGCAGATGCCTCGACCGCAATTGTCGTCGAGACCTGGGCGACATATGATCCGATCATGGATATTGGCCTGACCGACACCGTCATTCACAACGTGGTCGTCACATCGCCAAGGTTTACCGAACAGCTTATGTTCGCCGGTGTTGGGGATGGAACAGGCACAGCACACGATGACGGAACCGACGATACTGCGGGCCTCTAGACTCGCGACATCTCGCCGCGAATCACGATTTCAAGTGTCGATCACGCGGTGCATTATATTTTAAAATCAGTTGGTTGATGGCACTAGTTTGTGCTTTTGGCGACAAACCGCCGATATGCAACAAGCATATTTCAGGATGTTGCAATGATTGTGTTGAGGCAATTGTCGGCACGGCCTAGCTAGGGTGGGCCGGAACCAGGAATAGGCAGGTCCGGTGTCATAACAACGGGGCAAACCCTTGCAGACGACACTTAGATCATCGGTAGTCTTCACCGGCACCGGGCTTCATACCGGGCGTTCCGTGCGCGTTGTTGTGCAGCCAGCATCGGCGGAATACGGAATCTGGTTTCGCCGCACGGACATCGAGGATCGCGACCCCTTGATACCGGCCCGTTGGGAATCCGTTTCAAACACGGAACTGAATACGCGCATTTCAAATGACGATGGCGTGTCTGTATCGACGATTGAACACTTGATGGCGGCCCTTGCCGGGTGCGGCGTTCACAATGCGCTGGTCGAAATTGACGGACCCGAAGTTCCTCTTCTAGATGGCTCATCTGCCCAGTTCGTTGCCGGTATTCTGGCGCGCGGCGTGCGAAAACTGGACGCTCCGGTCCGGGCCATTCGGGTGTTGCGCCCGATTCATGTGCGCCACGGCGACGCGATGGCGACGTTGATGCCAGCCGAAGAGCTGAAGATCGACTTTGAAATCGACTTTTCCGATGCCGTGATCGGCCACCAGGAGAAAAGCCTGAACATGGCCAACGGTGCCTTTGTTCACGAACTGTGCGACAGTCGGACGTTTTGCCGGAAGGCAGACATTGATGCCATGCGCGACCGCGGGTTGATTGCAGGCGGTTCGGTGACCTCTGCTGTGGTCGTCGATGGCAATGACGTGGTGACTCCGGGCGGGATGCGCCATGTCGATGAACCCGTGCGCCACAAGATGCTTGACGCCCTTGGCGATCTGGCGCTTGCCGGGGCTCCTATTCTGGGGCGCTATGTGGGTCACCGCGCCGGACATGCCATGACAAACCGGCTTTTGCGGGCGCTTTTTGCCGATCCGTCGGCCTTTGAACTGGTGGAATGTGACGCCAGTATGACTGCGCGTTTGCCCGGTGCAGGCCTGCGCCGGAGCGATGGAATAGGTCACGCGGCCTAAGGTTGGGCCGAACAATCGCTAAAACCGTTTTGCACCGCTATCTTCCCATGTTACCACCATTTTCGGCACCTGTGGGTGGTGAGGGTAGAATGCGTTTGAGACAAGGCAAAGCAGGTTTGGCGCGGGCAACTTGTGCTTTGGTCGCCCTGTTCCTTTTGGGCTCCTGCGGTCTCTTTGGTCAATCCGAGGATGCGCGGCCCCTGGAAAGCTTCTCGGCCGAGGAAATCTATCGCCAGGGAGAACTCACGCTGGAAGTTGGCGAACCGGACGAGGCCGCAGCCTTGTTCAGTGAGGTCGAGCGTCTTTACCCTTACTCCGAATGGTCGCGGCGTGCGCTGGTGATGCAAGCATTTGCCTATCACCGGGACCGCGACTACGAGGCGGCGCGCGGTTCGGCGCAGCGGTTCCTGAACCTCTATCCCGCCGACGAGGATGCGGCCTGGGCACAGTATCTGCTGGCCTTGTCCTATTATGACCAGATCGACGATGTCGGCCGCGATCAGGGTTTGACGTTTCAGGCTTTGCAGGCGCTGCGCGATGTGATCGAGCAGTACCCTGACAGCGACTATGCGCGATCCGCAATTCTGAAGTTCGATCTGGCCTTCGATCATCTGGCGGCCAAAGAGATGGAGATTGGGCGGTATTATCTGAAGCGCGGTCACTATGTCGCGGCCATCAACCGGTTCCGCGTCGTTGTGGAGGATTTTCAGACCACCAGTCAGACGCCTGAGGCACTGCACCGGTTGGTCGAATCCTATCTGTCGCTTGGATTGACAAACGAAGCCCAGACGGCGGGGGCCATTCTGGGCCACAACTTCCAAAGCACCGATTGGTATCAGGACAGCTTCGCACTTTTGACGGGGCGGGGGCTTCGGCCAGAACCTGCTGGCGACGGCTGGCTGCGGCGGGTCTATCGACAGACCATCCGCGGCGAATGGTTGTGACGTAAACGCCATGCTGAGAAGTCTCGATATCCGGGACATGCTGATCATCGACCGGCTTGAATTGTCGCTTGCGCCCGGCCTGAATGTGCTGACGGGTGAAACAGGGGCTGGCAAATCCATTCTTCTGGATGCTTTGGGGTTCGTGCTGGGTTGGCGCGGGCGGTCGGAGTTGGTGCGCGAAGGTGCCGACCAAGGCGAGGTCGTGGCCGAGTTTGACTTGCCGCGCGGGCATCCGGCATTTGAAGTATTGGACGAAGCGGGGCTGTCCGGTGACGACGGATTGATACTGCGCCGCGTCAACGCCAGGGACGGTCGCAAGACCGCTTGGGTGAATGATCGGCGGGTGTCGGGGGATGTTTTGCGGCAGCTGTCGGACACATTGGTCGAACTTCACGGCCAACATGACGACAAGGGGTTGTTGAACGCGCGCGGTCATCGTGTGTTGCTGGATACCTTTGGTGGCTTGGAAGATGATGTGGCACGGGTCCGGGTCGCCTGGCGGGACATGCAAGGTGCCAAGGCAGAGCTGTCAGAGGCGCGCGAACGTCTGGCGGCTGTTCAGAAAGAGGAAGATTTCTTTCGCCACGCGGTTGGCGAAATGGATGCCTTGATGCCCGAAGTCGGCGAAGACGAAGCCTTGGACGGGCAGCGGCGATTGATGCAGGGGGCCGAGAAGATCCGTGAAGACGTCGGCCGGGCCCACCAGGCTCTTGGGCCGGAGGGGGCCGAAAGGATGATGCAGGATGCCGCGCGCTGGCTCGAAGGCGCCGCGGAGCAGGCCGAAGGGGCCCTGGACGCCGCGATGGAGGCGTTGGATCGGGCGGTGCAGGAACTCGGTGTCGCCGAACAGGGTGTTATGCAGGCCCTCGATCGGCTGACATTTGATGCCAGCGAACTGGAGCGTGTCGAAGAAAGGTTGTTCGCGATCCGGGCCCTTTCACGCAAGCACGGGGTACAACCCGATGACCTGCCGCGTCTTGGGGATGATTTGCGCGCCAAACTGGCGACACTTGATGCAGGCGCGGATGATCTGAAGTCGTTGGAGGATGCCGTCGAAGAAGCCAGTTCCAGTTATGAGGCGGCTGCGGATGCTTTGGGACAGGCGCGGGCCCGCGCGGCGGAAGCGCTGGATTTGGCCATGGTGGGCGAGTTGGCGCCATTGAAGATGGAGCGTGCGACCTTCACCACCGAAATCTCCGAGACCGAGGCGGGCCCGGAAGGGCGTGACCAAGTGGCCTTTACCGTAGCCACCAATCCCGGCGCTCCGGCGGGGCCGTTAAACAAGATCGCCTCGGGTGGGGAACTCAGCCGATTTCTTTTGGCCCTCAAGGTCTGTCTGACGTCGGGTTCCGACGGCATTACAATGATCTTTGACGAAATTGACCGGGGCGTCGGTGGTGCCACGGCGGATGCGGTCGGTCGGCGATTGGAAGATCTGGCGCGCGATGCTCAGGTTCTGGTGGTAACGCACAGCCCACAGGTGGCGGCGCGCGCAGCCCATCACTGGCGGGTCGAGAAAAAGGTCGAGCGAGAAGTGACGCTCAGCCGGGTCGTCGCGCTAAGCGACACCGACCGGGTGGATGAAATCGCGCGAATGCTGGCGGGAGATACTGTCACCGATGAAGCGCGCAGCGCGGCGCGCGTGCTGCTCGAAGGCTAGGGGGCTACCCGGTGGAACTATCCGCGTCGACGTCTGCGGCGCGTGGGTGCCCTGGCATCGCTTTGTTCACCGGTTCCATCGTCGGCCGATGAAAACCCGCCGAGTTTTTCCGCGATCAGTTCCAGAGATGGGCTAACGCCGTGCGGCCTGGATTCCAGGGCTTCACGCATCTTTAGAAGATGGTCAGTGGTGGTTCCACAACAGCCACCGATGATCCTCGCACCAGCGTCACGGGCAAGCACGGCATACTCGGCCATCAGGTCGGGCGTGCCATCATAGTGAATGTGTCCGTCCACGTACTTTGGAATGCCCGCGTTTCCTTTGGCGATCAAAGGGCGCTCGCAACCCTGGGCGGCAAAACCCAAAATAGTGCGCAAAAGATCCGAAGCCCCGACACCGCAGTTGGCCCCGAAGGCAAGCGGCGGTGTCTTCATTTTTTCCACCATGTCGACCATGGCGGCACTGGTCAGTCCCATCATTGTGCGCCCGGCGGTGTCAAAGCTCATGGTTCCGCACCAGGGCATACCGGCCAGAACGGCGGCTTCGCCTGCGGCTTTGTATTCCTCGGGGGCAGAAATCGTTTCCACCCACAAAACATCAGCACCGCCTGCCTTTAAACCTTCGGCCTGTTCGTGGAACATCTCGACCGCGCCGTTGTAGGTGAGGGCGCCCAGTGGTTCCATGATTTCGCCGGTCGGCCCCATGGAGCCGGCCACGATCATGTTGCGCCCGGACTTGTCGGCGACCTCTCGGCCCAGTTCGGCGGCGACCTTGTTCAGTTCAAGCACACGACTTTCGCCGTTGTGCAGCTTCAACCGGGCTGCATTGCCGCCAAAGGAATTGGTCAGGAACAGATCGCTGCCACCGTCAACAGCGCCTTGATACAGCGCGCGGATCCGGTCTGGATGGTCGACGTTCCAGAATTCTGGCGCGTCGCCCGCCATTAACCCCATGTTAAACAGGTTTGTGCCTGTAGCGCCGTCGGCCAGAACCCAGTCATGGGAGGCAAGGAAGTCAGTCAGGCGATCAGTCATCCATACTCGCTTTCAATAACTCGTTGCGAAATGACACGACGTCTTCATCGAAGCAAATCATAATTACTCAGCACGTCATGAGCCAAATGAATAAAAAAAGGCCGGGCGCTTGGCCCGGCCAGTCCAACAGGGAGGTTCGAAGACAACGGAAGTCTCCGTTGCGTTCAATTAAGATTTAGTTGTGCGCCCGAAACGGATCAAGTGAAATTCCTGACTATTTGGTCAAAGCGGCCTTGCACAGAACGCATAGCTCCTATTCACTGGCCGTTTCTTTTAGCTTTTTGCGGTGTTCTATGATCTCTTCGGTCACGAAATCGCGAAAGGCCGATATGCGTTGTGATTGCCTGAGTTCCTCGGGATAGGCCAGAAATACCGGGATATCGTTCGATTCAACGTCTGGCAGCACGCGTTTCAGATCGGGAAAATCCTCGGTGACGTAATCCGGCAGTACGCCGATGCCTAGGTTTGCCAGAACGGCCTGCAATACACCGAAATAGTTGTTCACAGTCAGAACCGTGTCGGCGTCGTACTTGTGCAATTCCTGAACAAGCTGAGCGCCAGCGCTGACCTGGGTTGAGTTAACCCGTTGGCTTATCAAGGCGTGGCCAGACAGTTCTTCCAACGATTCCGGTACCTTGTGCGTGGACAGATAGCCCGAAGTTGCATAAAGCCGCATGTTCACCGACATGATTTTGCGCCGAACCAGATCAGCCTGGCTGGGTTCCTTCATCCGGATCGCGACGTCTGCGGCGCGCATCGGCAGGTCCAGCACACGTTCTTCCAGCATAAGGTCGATCTTGAGATCGGGGTATTTCTCATAAAGCTTGGGCAGACGGGGAGCCAGCCACAGTGACCCGAAACCCGTCGTCGTGGTCACCCGCAGTTCGCCATAAACCTCGTCTTCGCTGTCTCGAATACGGGCTTCGGCAGATTCCAAACGCCGCGACATGCCTGATGTTGCGTCAAATAACAATTCGCCCTGTTCCGTCAGAATCAGTCCGCGGGCGTGGCGGTGAAACAGGGTGGTGTTCAGGCTTTCTTCCAGGGCGCGGATCTGGCGTGAGACAGCAGATTGGCTGAGATGCAACGTGTCTCCGGCATGGGTCAGGCTGCCCGCGTCTGCGACAGCGTGAAATATTCGTAGCTTGTCCCAATCCATGCGGTAACCTTCCTCAATCTGTTAGCGGTCACAGTTTGCACAGAATCAACCGCGCTGAAATCTTTAATGCAAACGCCATTGTGAGGTGGAAATGATTTTGTAGGTCAGTGTTTTTGACCTATACTGTTGCCGAGCAGCAATCAGATGCGCCAGGAGGTGCCATGTCGACTCGCGAAGTCACACTCCACGACAAGTTCGATTTGACCAAGGAAAGGGTGTTAATGAATGGCACCCAGGCCTTGGTGCGCTTGATGTTGATGCAAAGTGCCCGTGACAAGGCCGCCGGGTTGAACACAGGTGGCTATGTAACCGGGTATCGCGGTTCGCCCTTGGGGGCTGTGGACCTTCAGATGCAGGAAGCGGCGCGCGAATTGGAAGACGCTGGAGTGCTGTTTCAGCCTGGTCTGAATGAGGATCTGGCCGCGACGGCCATATGGGGAACGCAACAGGCCGAACTCAGGGGCGAAGGCAAGCGCGACGGGGTCTTTTCGCTTTGGTACGGCAAGGGGCCGGGTGTCGATCGCTCTGGCGATGTGATGCGGCACGCCAATATGGCGGGGACCTCTGCGCTTGGTGGTGTGTTAATGGCCATGGGCGATGACCATACGGGCGAAAGTTCGACGGTCTGCCATCAGTCTGACTGGGCTTTGGTCGATGCCTATATGCCGGTTTTGTCTCCGGCAGGGGTGCAGGAAATCCTGGATTTTGGGCTTTACGGATATGCGCTCTCGCGGTTCTCGGGCCTCTGGTGCGGGTTGAAGGTGATGAAAGACACCGTCGAAGTGACTTCGGTCGTCGATGGCAGCCCGGACCGGATGTCGTTCGTGACGCCGGAATTCGAGATGCCGGACGGTGGCTTGAACATCAGACTTGGTGATCACTGGATTCCGCAGGAAGCACGGTTGGTTGACTACAAGCGCTTCGCGGCCGAGGCGTTCAGCCATGCCAATAAGTTGGACAAGCGGGTCTGGGGAAAACCCGGGGCCAAGATCGGATTTGTCGCCGCCGGCAAGAACTGGTTGGACCTGGTTCATGGGCTTGGGCTTTTGGGTATCGACGAGGACGAGGCCACAAGGCTGGGCATCACGACCTACAAGGTCGGCCAGACGTTTCCGCTGGACATGAAGGGGTTTCACGATTGGGCCGAAGGGCTGGAACTGATCGTGGTGATCGAGGAAAAACGCAAGCTGATCGAAGTGCAGATCAAAGAGGCGATCTTTGACGACAGACGCGGGCGCCGGGTCTATGGCTGGCGCAAGGGCGATCCCCATGCCGAGGAACTTTTTCCGGTCCGGTTTTCGCTGGATCCAATGATGATTGCAGAAAAGATCGGCGGGATCCTGGTTGAAGAGGGGCGCGGCACAGAGGCGATCAATGCCGGGTTGGAGGCCGTGAGAGCCGCACAAGTGGCTGAAAACGCGCCCGATATAGCAACTCGGCAGCCCTATTTCTGCTCGGGCTGTCCACACAACACGTCGACCAAGCTTCCCGACGGAAGTCGTGCTTATGCGGGTATCGGCTGTCACATCATGGCGATGTGGATGGATCGCGAAACTTCGGGCTTTACCCATATGGGGGCCGAAGGCGCGAACTGGATCGGCGAGGCTCCTTTTTCCGCAAGGGGACATGTATTTCAGAATCTTGGCGACGGGACCTATAACCACTCTGGCTTGCTGGCAGTGCGGGCTGCCGTCGCTGCGGGCGTCAACATAACCTACAAGCTTTTGTACAATGACGCGGTGGCCATGACCGGTGGCCAGTCGAACGACGGTGACCTTCCGCCCGACAGGATCGTACGCGAACTGTTGGCGAGTGGTGTTTCCAAAGTCGATGTGGTGTTCGATGCCAAGGAGGAACCGGTTCGGTCGGATTTTCCAAAGAACGTGGGTTGGTATGAGCGCGCCGAACTTCCAAAGGTGCAAGAACGCATGGCGCGGACCGAGGGCGTGACGGCCATCGTTTACATCCAGACCTGTGCTGCGGAAAAGCGCCGCCGCCGCAAGCGCGGGACATTTCCTGACCCCGACAAGCGCGTTTTCATCAACACCGACATCTGCGAGGGCTGCGGCGATTGTGGAGTGCAGTCGAATTGCGTTTCTATCGTCCCCGTCGACACGGAGCTTGGGCGCAAGCGGGCGATTGATCAATCGTCCTGCAACAAGGACTATTCATGTATCAATGGATTTTGCCCGTCGTTCGTGACCATTGAAGGGGGCAAGTTGCGCAAGGGTGCCACTGTGGAACTGGACACGGGCAACATGCCCGAGCCAGACCTGCCGGCAATCAACGGCACGCACAACGTTGTCATCACCGGCGTGGGTGGCACCGGCGTTGTAACCATCGGCGCCATCATGGCGATGGCGGCTCATATGGACGGAATGGGGGCCGGGGTAATGGAAATGGCCGGACTGGCCCAAAAGGGCGGGGCGGTCCACATCCATTGCCGGATCGCGAAGTCTCCTGAGGATATTACGGCCATCCGGGTCGCGGTCGGCGAAGCCGACACACTGATCGGGGGTGATCTTGTGGTGTCCGCCGGTTCGAAAACCCAGCAGTTGATGGCGGCGGGCCGTACGACCGGGGTGGTGAACACGCACGAAATCATCACCGGCGATTTCACACGAAACCCCGATTTGCGCATTCCCGGCGATCGGTTGCGTCTGGCCTTGGAAGCAAGGCTGAGAAACCAATTTATAGCTTTTGATGCCAGCGAGTTGGCGGCCATGGTTCTGGGCGACGCCATCCACTCCAACAT